>CAJPOP010000005.1 GCA_905372305.1 Candidatus Saccharimonadota bacterium | reverse complement strand
TCCAAGCCGACGGTAAAGGTTCGCTGCTATCGTTTGGCAAAGGAATAGACATTCAAATAGACCCCACGTACCGTCGGCAAATTCAACAAGTTTTTCCAGTAATGGACAGACAAAGTAACCTATGGCGTCTAGCTTAGTGCCGCATTCGCCTTTATTCTCTTCTTCGCCTTCGGCGGCTTGTTCTTGGGCGAGTTGCTGCTCAGTAGCTTTTCGTTTTCTTCTCCTACTGCTGCGAAACTTAGAAACGGCGCTACTACTAAAGGCTTTTATGATGAGCATACCGCATATGCTGATAACTTACAGCATATGCGGTATTGAGTTTTATCTATTTATCGCGTTATCTGGCACGTAAACTAGATATCGGTTTTTCCACTCCGTCGACTTTTATCGTGGTTTGGCTACTCTCTGGCACTATATTGGATAAGCCAAAAATTGAACTTGACGAATATACGCTACTCTTATCGGTAGCCATCGGCACCATTTCAATAATACACACGGGAGATTTATCGGCAGACTCCTCATCTACTTCATAACCCGTAATTTTACCCTCCGAATCTACGATAGGTTTTAATGATTTATTAACAAACGCTATCTGTAGCATATTACTAGATGCGGAGTTGCCTTCTCTTCGCTTTACTATGCAGTCGCCGTGCTCCTCGCTGCTCACAGCAACAATTGCAGGCAGTTCAGGAATAGGCGGATCGTTGCTTTCTGTCTTACCGCCTGACATATTAAACAGATTGCAACGCTCTTTTTTTACTTTTAGCTTTGATACCATATCAAGTAACTCTTTTTTAGGATCTTCCTCAGAGTTAGGTTTCATAAACAGCTCGCAATAGTGGTCTAATACGACCTTTTTCGTCTCATCAGACACAGAGGCGTCTGCTAATAAGGCAGCTACGGTCGCTAATTCTGTTGTCGCTCTCCTGACAACTTCAGCATTTCTTTCAATGGTACAACGAGCGTTCTTTGGACCGCTTAGCTCTGGGTACGGTAGTCCGCCGTTATTACTCTCATTGCCAAAGAATTCATACAGTATTTCGCGCCTATCTTTTTCGCCGGAGGTAGCGCTCAGTCTGGTGGCGAGATCGTCAAGACCGACCCATTCGCGCAAACCGCTATTCAGTTCCTCATAAGTAAACTCCTTCGGTCTCGGCGCTTCCGGTGTTGGCGTAGCGGTTTTTTCAGGCGTTGGCGCTATTGAGGTTGGTGCACCGCTGGCAGCCTCTGTTGGTGACGTCGAAGGGGGTTTTGCTTCGGTCTTTCCGGCGCAGGCGGCTAGACCCGCCGCTGTAGCGACAGCTGCCAATGCACCTAGAAAACCTCTTCTCGGTACTTCTTCACTTATTAATCTGTCTACTTTTGAACCGCTTGGGCTATGTTCACATTTCATAACGCTTGGGGCTCCTCTCCTCTGGTCGTACCAGAATTATAAATAAACTCTCCTCAGCACGTGCTGATTGGTTTTATTGTAATATATTTACCATAAAATGCAAGAAAATTGCGGCATTTTTCATAAAATATTTGAAGATTTCAGCCTACCGCAACTACCAGCAAATATGCTACAATTGTAGGCATATGCGGTATGCTCATCATAAAAAGCCTTTGGTAATAGCATTGTTTCTGACTTTCACGGTGTCAATGGCGCTGGTGAGTAAGCATGTTGCGTATGCTGAGGAGACTGTAGAACCAAGTATAGCTAGAGATAAAATATGTAAAGCAGCCGGTCTTGTTAGTACAAAAAAACTCCAAGGCAATAAAGATGAAGGTTATTGGTGCGGCGACCCAGCTGGACATAACTCGTATATAGCGTTTTTGGAATGTCCAGCTGGTTCATATGTAGCTAAAGGCAGTGAAGTGCGTGCAAAAGTACCAAGAATGAAATGCATCAAGGGGTCACGCAATACAGTAGAGCCTACTAAAAAAGAGTGTGTCGGTAGTACATTAGGAGGTGATAAAAACAGTGGCTATTTCTGTGAATATGGAGTGCAAGCCCCACCAGCTGCAGAGAACTTTACCTGCCCTGCCGGTTCAAAACAGGCTGAAGGCAACTCTATAAATTGGGCTATGCGAGGAGGTGTCCGTTTCGCTTGGATATGCGAAAAAGTAGAACTCACCCCCGAACAAAAACAAAAAGCCAAAGAAGCTGAAGCTGAAGCCTCTGGCAAAGACCTCCTCTCTAAATCTCCCGAGTTAGCCAAAATCACTTCTGACCCTAAAGTTGTTGGCGAGTGTCTGATAAGGGCTACTGCCCGTGCTACAGCTACGATGCTGAGGTTAGGACTAACGAAATCTGGTAGTCGTGTTAGTCTTGAAAACAATTACCGGCGGCAGTTCCTTGCTGAATGTTTATCTGAAAAAACTGGTAAATCAGTAGATGAAATCAAAGCCGCCCTTGAAGGTATTGATCTGCAGGGGTCTGTTGCAGCAGGAGAAAGCGCACGAGCTGCCACCGAGCAGCAGCTCGCCCAAGAACAAACCGCCGAAGGCGAAGGAGAAAAGCCCAAAGAAGAGTGCGGCGGCCACGTAGAAGGTATTGGCTACTTCCTTTGCCCTATACTGGAGAGGCTTGTTGATTTTGCTGATGGTACCTGGGGTTTATTTGAATTTCTATTACAAACCAATCCTTTGCCAAACGATAGCAGCGAACCTTTACCGTCGGCTTGGA
>CAJPOP010000004.1 GCA_905372305.1 Candidatus Saccharimonadota bacterium | reverse complement strand
GCCTTTAGAAGATAAGACTCAGGATTTAGGGATGACAGGTTCAAGGCATAACATAGCAGAAAACCCTATGACGGGAATCCCTATGACAGAAGCTCCCACGATATCATCAGACACATCTTGGCCGTGGGATCATTTAGCGAATAATCCGTCGATTGGTTCTGAAAAAGCCACTTCTACTTTATATCAGGTTGGCGATTGGCTCAGAGGACAGGGCTTCTCGGTTGATTTTCCACAGGTTGGAAATGGTGAAATTGGTATGACAGTGGGTGGTAATGATAATCCTGAATATGTGAACGGTGCAATTGATTGGGCATTGGAAAATATGAATCTTTAATAAAAATAAAAAAGGAGAAATAAAAATGTTTGAAATTACTGACGAATTCCTGCAGCAAGCTGGATTTGACGCTTTGCCGGCAGAACAAATGGAGAGACTGCGTAAAATTGCTGCCGGTAGAATGGAGTCTGAGTTTAAAGAGAGGATTGCCGGAGCGATTAGTGAGAAGCAATCAGAAGAAATTGAGCGTTTGATTGACGGCGACGAAAGTTTAGCTTTGAGTGTAGCGACTCGCACAAACGCACAGTTTCGTGAAAGCAAAGAATTTTTGGCTATACAACAGTTGGGCAGGCAAAATAATACTACAGACGATAAAATAATTCAGCAATTCGCTCTCTTTTCTTGGTTCAAAGAAAAGAATATTAACGTCGAAAGGATAATTCGAGAGTCAGCTATAAAGGTGATGAATGATTTGGGATCTACACTTTCTCAAGTCAACGAGATGGCTGATAGCGACGGCCTGTAGTTTTATATTTTGGCGATTTACATGCAAAACTGCTATAATGATACCATATAAATTAGTACTAAAGAGGTAAGGTATTAAATGTTTCAACTAAACGAAGAATTCTTAAAAGAACTAGGGCTGGATCAGTTGCCAGAGGAGCAGCGCAAGCCGTTTTTACAGCACATTTACAGCGAATTGGAGATGCGTGTTGGCGAACGGTTAAGCCAGGGTATGAGTGATGCTCAGCTGGATGAGTTTGCGGATATCATTGATAAAAAACCAAATGCAGTCGATAATTTTTTAGCTAAATATGCGCCGAATTACCAGCAAGACAAGATGTTCCAGAGGCTGGTGCAGGCAACTAAAGCCGATCCGAACGATCCGCGTTTGAAGGATGAGTTCGCCGCCACGAAGTGGCTGGAAGTGAACCGTCCGGATTATCGCGATGTCGTGGCGGCGGTGATGGACGAACTGAAGAAGGAGATTGTTGCTCACCGCGATGCTATCTTAGGCGGCGCAGGTTCATCTCCAGCGCCGCAGCAGACTCAACAAGGTCAAGGCGACTTTGATTTAGCTGCTTAGGGTTGTGAATTTAGCCTTGATGGCCGCGGAGAAACGCCTCTGCGGTCATTTTTTTGCCGCTGGTTGGGGCGATAAGTTCATCAATAATAAGCCAATTGCCGTCAGCGCACTGTACGTCAAGCGGTGAAAGCGAACTAGCGCCAGTGTGTGCTTTGGTGATTATGAGTTCTGTGCCGTTAATTTTAAGCCGGCTGCGCGGAAATCCTAGGTAAGCTCTAACCTGAGCATCGGCTTCGGCGGCAGTCATTGTTTGCGGGTTGATGTAAGATAGCTCTTTGGTAAGCAGTTTGCAGTAGGTAGCGTCGGCGTCATTTTGTGCTTTGGGGGTTAGCGCTCCCGACATTATTTCTGGCAGAATGCTGATTAGCAAGTCGCTGCCGCTGTTGAATAATTCATTATAAAGCTGCGGTTTCGTTTCTGTGCCGGATAATTTTTTATGGATTTGGGCGTATATTGGCCCGGCATCCATCTTAGCGTCCAGTTTCATGATGGATACGCCAGTCTCGTTATCTCTATTGATGATGGCTGATTCTATCGGCGATGGCCCGCGATATTTCGGTAATAGCGACGGATGAACGTTGATAATTCCCGGAGAAAATAAGTCAATTATACTTTGGGGGATGATTTTTCCGTATGCTACCAGAATGCCAGTGATTGGCTGCAAATCTTTAATATAACTGGTAATTTCGCTAACTTTTTGCGGCTGCAAGACAGGTATGTGGTGTTCTTTGGTAAATGTTTTAACGGGCGGTTCGACAAGTTTATGTCCGCGGCCGCGCTTTGAATCCGGTTTGGTGATAACGCAGGCAATAGAAAACTTATTGTCAACAAGCGCCCGCAGGACGTCTAAGCTATGTTCTTCAGTCCCAAAGAATGCTATTTTCGGCGATTTCGCTGGCATAGTCAAGCGGTTGCAGCTCGCCTTTCTCATCGAGCGTGTAAAAAGCGTCTGTTTTATCTTTAATATGGTCGATGAATACCTTGCCGTTGCAGTGGTCGATTTCGTGCTGAAGCACCCGCGCTAAAAATCCCTCGGCCTTGAAGCGTACTTCGTTGCCGTCCAAGTCCATTGCTTTTATGCGAACTTTAGTGTGGCGGGGAACTTTACCGTAAATATGCTGGACGCTGAGACAGCCTTCGTAGTCAGCAACGATTTCGCCTTCGTACTTAACAACTTCGGGATTGATTAGGGTCATAAATTCGCGGGTTGATTTGTTATCAAAATCACTACGAACAATGACCAGGCGTTTGAGCGCGTCAACCTGAACTGCCGCCAGCGCTGCACTGATTTCATGCGGCCGGGAATCTTCCCAGTCAAGGGCTGCGGCTATCATGTCGTCAGATAGTTTTATGATATCGTCGGTGATGACATGAATTCTGGTTGATTTTTTTCGCAGGTGCGGATTTGGCAGGGCTATAATATCGTCTTTCGTCATTCGTAATATTATATCAGAAATTACAGCAAACTGATAGGGTCGAGTTCATACTGCCAATGTGCCGGCGGTATGTACTTTATCAAATTGATTAGTTGGCGGCGCTGCGGACTTTTCACGATAATCTGCCAGCGGTATGTGTCGCGAACCCGTTCGTAAAAAGCTGGCGTCGGTCCCAGGATTTCTATGTCTTGAGACTTGGTTTTTAATAACTGGGCGATTTTTTGAGAATTATTAACGGCGGATTTTTCAGTTTTATAAGTGCAGGTTAATTTTAATAAATAAACAAAAGGCGGGAAGCTGGTTTTCTGGCGCTGGGCGATTGTGCGTTTGTAAAAGTCTGCGTAGTTTTGGCGCAGACCGTCAACTATGGATGGGTGCGACGGATGATAGGTCTGGACAATAACCTCGGTTGGGTTATGGGATCTGCCGACGCGGCCGACGACTTGGGCTAGGAGTTGGAATGTACGTTCGGCGGCGGCGTAGTCGGGCAGCAATAGCCCGGCATCCGCCTGGACAACGCCGACGACGCCAAGGTTTGGCAAATCTAATCCTTTGGCGATGACTTGAGTACCAATGATGATGTCAATACTGCCGTTTTTTAACTTGTCATATTGGACGTCAACTGTTTCTTCAGGGGTAGAATCGCCGTCAAAACGAACAATTTTTTTGTTCAAAAATAGTTTTTTCAACTCGGATTCAATGCGCTTGGTGCCGATGCCTTTATGGATAATGTCGGCATTATGGCATTCTGGGCAGCTGGTGGGGACGCTGGTTGAAAAGCCGCAAATATGGCAGGATAACTGGTGCTTATCCGCGTGTAAGGTTAGCGGCACGAAACAGCGCGGACAGCCGGCTTGCCAGCCGCAGCTTTCGCACAGCGTGACAGCAGCAGTGCCGCGGCGGTTATGGAAGATGAGTGCTTGGCGGTTGTTTTTTAGCGCCAGCCGCAAAGATTGTAATAATGGATTTGATAAAAATTGATGTTCTGAAAAGTTTTGGCGTTTGGTCATATCGACGAGTGTGATGCTTGGTTTGACGGCGTCGGTGCGGGCGGGGGTGGTCATGGAGGCTATGGCGCTATTAGAATGTTTGGCAAGGTAATAATCGGCGACGGCTGGCGTGGCGCTGCCGAGAATTAGTTTGGCGTTATGCTGGCGAGCGAGAATGGAAGCGGCGCGTAAGGCTGAGTAGCGCGGCGACTGTTCTTGTTTGAAGCTGGGCTCGTGGCATTCGTCAATGACGATAAGACCGAGTTGTTGAACGGGAGCAAACAATGCCGAACGCGGCCCGATAACAATTACTGGATCGCTGGAGTTGATAATTTCTTTCCAGGCAGCGTGTCTTTGGGCTTCGGTTTGCTTTGAATGGGTTAGGATAATTTTTGGAAAATGTTTAGAAAATTCCGATACCAGCTGCGAGGTTAACGCGATTTCCGGGACTAAAATAATGGACGATAATTCTTCTTTTAGGGCTTGCTTGGCGGCTTCAATATATACTAAGGTTTTCCCGGAACCAGTGATGCCGTGCAGTAGTATCGTGCCGCTGAGCATGGTTTCAATCGTTTGCAAAGCGGCCTGCTGGTCTTTAGTGAATACTTTTTTTATTCTATTTGACGGAGCGTTTGATGTGATTTTATCAGGGGTGGGGCGCCGGTTTTTTGTTAAACCGCTGGGTAAAATAGTTTGCCAGACAGTTGCCAGGTGCGTTGCGTAATAGCTGCTCATCCATAGCGCTGTTTGGATAAGCGGCAAGGGCAAAGGACTTTTTTCAACGATCGAATCAATTGGTTTTACTGTAAAATCTGGTTGTCTGACTTCTTGTAGAACGACACCAGTCAAATGATTTTTTCCAACTTCAATAGTAACGATTGTTCCAGGCGGCAGTTTATCTTCCGAGGAATAGGTAAACGAATAATCATGCGCTCGGACAATTTTAATAGGCGAAACCAGATAAAAATACATATACCCATTATATAGCCAAAAAGATGCTAAAATAAGCATATGTATTTTGAGAGTCGTTCACAAGCTGGCGCTAAGCTGGCAGACCAAGTGCTGGAAAAATATCGCTACGAAAACTGCGCAGTGGTGGCGCTTGGCGAGGGCGGCGTGCTGGTGGGCGAGCAAATTGCTGTCAAGCTGCACTGCGTGCTGATGATGCTTCTGAGCGAGGAAATAGATATTCCTGGCGAAGGATTGAGTTTCGGCGCGGTGTCGCAGTCAGGACAGTTTACGTATAACAGCCAGTTTTCTGACGGCGAAATTAACGAATATACAGGCGAATTTCACGGTTACTTGGAGGAAAAAAAGCGCGAGGCGCATCAGCGGATTAACCGATTGCTTGGCGACGGCGGTATTATTGATAAAAGATTGTTAAAAGACCGGACGGTGATTTTAGCGAGCGATGGACTTGGCGACAATTTATCGCCGCTGGATGTGGCGTTGAGTTTTTTAAAATCGGTAAGAATTGACAAACTGGTAATTGCGGTGCCGTTTTGCGGTATAGCGGCAGTGGACAGGCTGCATATGACAGTCGATGAAATGCATATTTTGGACGTTAAGGAGAATTTTATGGGAACAAATCATTATTATGATGATAATACGCTGCCGTCAAAGGAGGAGACGGTGAAGAAAATTAATCAAGTTATTCTAAATTGGCAATAAATAGGTTGCCGGGTGTTGTAAAATTGTGATACACTGAGTGGTAGCGAAAGGGAATAAGGGAGGAAATGCTTGACGTTTTTATTACATCTAGGGTGCGGCGTAAAATCGTAGTTGTGTACGCTAAGTATCCCGATTTTCATACGCACGTACGCGGCTTGGCGAAACTGATTAAGGAAGATCCTGGTAATATTCAGCGCGAGCTTAAACGGCTGGAAAAGGTTGGCTTCCTGAGGAGCGAGAAGCAGGGCAATTCGCGGGCATACTTTACGAACAAGCAATTCCCGATTTTCAAAGAATTACAGAGCATGGTGATTAAGTCGCAGCAGCATGCAGCACGGCCGAGGCACGGTTCGGCTGATAGAGATTGATGACACTATTTGAGCGGATTTTGACAGCGCGAGGCCTGACGACGCGGGCAGCGCGCGAGGCTTTTTTACAGCCCGATTATACGGCGGTGAAACACGATCCGTTTTTGCTGCCGGACATGGAGAAAGCGGTGGTGCGGTTGAAACAGGCGCGAGAGCGGGGCGAAAAAATCGTCATTTATGGTGATTATGATATTGATGGACTGAGTGCCACGGCGCTGCTGCTGGATGCTTTTGGTAAGTTTGGTTTTGAGGATGTTGACGCTTTTATTCCAAATAGGTTTGTCGAGGGCTACGGCATGACCATGGGCGCGGTGGATAAGGTGCGCGACATGGGCGCGGATTTGATCGTGACGGTAGATACCGGTAGTTTGTGCCATGCGGAGATTGCTTATGCCACCAGTTTGGGGATCGATACGGTGGTGACGGATCATCACAATGTCGCTGAGACTCCGCCGCCTAGCGTGGCAGCGGTGAACCCGAAGTTTTCAGGGCATACTTATCCGTTTCGTGATTTGTGCGGTGCGGGCGTGGCGTTCAAGTTAGTGCAGGCACTGCAGACTGAGCTGGAGGGCTTGCCTGATGGCTATGAAAAGTGGCTGCTCGATTTGGTGGCACTGGGGACGGTGTGCGACATCGTGACGCTGGCGGATGAGAATCGAGCGAATGTGTATTGGGGACTAGAGGTGTTGAAAAAACAGCAACGCCCAGGGTTAAAAGCGTTGATGATGGTGGCGGGTGTCGAGCCAGAACAGGTCAATGCTAGACATCTGGGGTTCGGTTTGGGTCCGCGAATGAATGCGGCGGGTCGGCTGGAGACGGCGCAGCACGCGCTGGATATGTTGGTAGCGCGCGATGGATTGGCGGCACTGGAAGCGAGCGAAAAGTTGGAGGAGTTGAATGTTAAGCGGCGTGGTATTCAGGACGCGATTTTTGAAGAAGCGTGTCAGCAGGCTGAGGAATTGGCTGATGACCGGGTGTTGGTGGTAAGTAGTGATGGTTGGAATCACGGTGTTATCGGCATCGTGGCGTCAAAACTGGTGGAAAAATATAAAAAGCCGGTGTTTATCATTGGCGAGCGCGGCGAGGAAGCGACGGGTTCGGCGCGCAGTTTTGGTGATTTTTCAGCAGCAGATGCTGTGCGGGCGGCGGACGACATTATCATCAAAGGCGGCGGGCATGGAGCGGCGGCTGGCGTGACGCTGGAGACTGAGAGAATTGGTGATTTTCGGAGGCGGGTGAATGAGTTTTATGACTCGCTGCAGCTACAAAATCAAGAGCGACATTTGCTGCCGCGGGCTGACGTGGAGATTGATGATTTTTCGGAAATTGACGAGGAATTGGTGGCGAATCTGGCGAAAATGGAGCCATTTGGCAATGGCAACCCAGAGCCAGTCCTGAAAATTACCAGAGCCAGCGTGCTGAGTGTGCGGCGGATGGGTGCGGACGGGCAGCACGTTAAATTAGCGCTGCGCGATAAAAATGGTAAAGTGTTGCAGATGCTGGCGTTTAACGCGCCGGAGGAGTTTTTCCGCGAGCCAGGTGATGAGGTAGCGGCGTGGTTCCAGCCAATTATCAATGAATGGCAGGGAGCGCGGACGGTGGAGGGGCGGTTGCTGAATATCGAGCAGGCCTAATCATAAAAGTTTACGACCTTAATATAATCTTTTGGTATCTGTGTGTCTATGGTATATACTTTCGTTGTTGTTGTAAATCTAATTCTACGGGATGTTCCGTTTTAGATTAAGGAATCCTAGTACTGGACATTGCATTATTGTATAATATATGATACAATAAGCAAGTAGACAAACTAATGTATATGGAAATATTATGAAATCGCCAGATTATGGATTTACAGAGGGTTTAACGATTGAGCGGAAGACTCATTTAACGCCAGATTGGCATATTCAAGAGAATATTGGCAATGCGGAAGTGTTGGGCTTGCCGAGAGATATTAGCCAGCCTGATAATCGGCTTCGAATTGCTACGCCTGAAGAGATACAGAGGCTATCTAAGGACCCGTATTCTGGAGAGCATGCTGGTAGAGTTGTAGAACAACTGAAAAATCCACGATATATTCGTAGCCTAGGCGGTGTTGGTTTTGAAGCAGCGGTGGTTGGCAATCCAGATGCAGAAGAGGTTAAATTTGTGTTTTACGGGTGGGGTGGTAATTTCCGTCATCCAAATGCACAGCGTGAAGCAATCACAATGACTTATGCCGATCCAGATGTTGCTTATGTGGTTATGAACGGCCCAGGGGTTGGTAATTCTGGTATGTTACCAGAATCAGCTCAGAAAGAAATAAGAAAGACTGGCAGTTATTTACCATTAGGAAAGTATTTAGCACCGGTAGTTGATCATGTTGCTCAGGATTATGAATTAGTAAATCTTGGCGGACATTCGTTAGGTGCGCGTACAGCTACGGCAGTTGCTGCTAATAGAGAGGGTTTTACAGAAGGGCTTCGCTTGTATGATCCGACTGGTACGCGAAAAACGAGCCTCGGCGGTATCGCGATGGGATTCTTCGTAGGCGAAGGTAGAGAGCTTATAAAGTATGATAAGGCATCGTCTGTACCAAAGCCTGGGGATGTTGGTTTGGAATTTCTGCCGCAAAATGATCCGGATAACATTGAGGTAGCTGCTGGTTTATCAAGTAGTGAAGTGGGTGAATTTAAGCGGCCAGAAAATGGTTGGGTTCAGCAATTCTTGGTTGATCCGGCTGGGTTGAGGCGTGATGGTTTTGAGGGTGATTTGCGGGTGGCGGCACCGAATGTAGAACGTAGGATTGACATTCTTGTGCCAGATGGGAGCCATTTGAATGATTGGCGCGATGTTGCCATGATTGTTGGGCGCTTACGGTCTGTGCCTGGATTGACGGCTGATGTAAGCCAGTGGAATGTACTGAATCATACGCACAACAGTATGAATCAACCGCCAGCTTTAGCGTCAGTCTATGCGGCTGAATTATCTTAGTCGTTTAAGTAACTTGTTAATTTAATGCTAAATTGCGTATTAATGGTTGCAAAATAACCTCCTCATCTGTTATAATAACAAAAGTATGGTTCAAGTTACACGTAGAGATCAAAAAGAGGCGAACGAAAATATTATTCGCCGTTTCAACCGTAGGGTTTTACAGAGCGGTGTTCTTGCGCGGGCAAAGTCGGTGATGCGGTTTGCGAAGCCTATTTCCAAGGCTGAACGCCGTAAGAAAGCGATTATTCGCCGCGAGCGCCGAGCTGAGAAAACAGCCAGGATGCGTTTGGGAGCGGCGCGTTAATGCCAGCGCTGAAAGCGCGTATTGCTGAGGAAATGAAAGCCGCTCTTCTAGGGCGGCATCGTTTTCGAGGCGATGTATTGCGTAATTTGAAAGCGGCGATTCTTAACGAGGAAGTGGCTTTAGGCAAGCGCGATGAAGGTCTAAGTGATACAGAAGTTGAGAAGGTAGTTGCCCGCGAAGTTAAAAAACGCAAAGAAAGCGCCGAGTTGTACCGGGCAAATGGCCGGGCAGAATTGGCTGAGCCAGAGGAGAAAGAGGCGGCAATTTTACAGGAATTTTTACCTAAACAGCTGAGCGAGGACGAGATTCGGGCAATGGTCGAGGCAGCGGTCGCCGATCTGGGCGCGACGATGCAGCAAATGGGCCAGGTGATTGGCGCAGTGAAGGCTAAAGCTGGCAATGCAGCTGACGGCGCACTGATCGCGAAAATTACCAAAGAAACGCTAGTAAAACAATAACAACACAGAAAAAGGAGCAAAGGATGATCTTATTGTTTGGGCCGCCGGGGGCTGGTAAAAGTATGCAGGGGCAGATGCTGGCGGCGCGCCAGGGTTGGAAATGGCTGTCGACCGGCGAGATGTTGCGCCGAAGTAATGATCCGGCGGTGATTGATATTTTGCGTTCGGGCGAGTTGGTGAGCAATGAATTGATTTACCAGGTGTTTGAGCAGGCGGTGCAGGATGCGCGCGATAAAAAATATTCGAATATTATTGTTGATGGTTTTCCGCGGACAAAGGAACAGGCGGCATGGCTGGATGATTACATGGCGCGGATGAATGAGAAAATTGATACGGTGATTTCACTGGAAGTACCAGAGGCGGAGATTATGCGGCGGCTAGAAAAGCGCGGACGTTTGGAGGATACACCAGAGGCGATTGCCCGGCGGATGACGATTTATCGGCAAAAAATGTATCCGGTGTTAGGTATTTTTGCCGAGGCAGGGGTTAGGATTGTCCATTTGGATGGCGTCGGTACGGCTGGCGAAGTACATGATCGGATTTATGAAGAGGCGGCGTACGCATGCCAACTTTAATTACTGGCGAAAAAACGCCGCAGCAGATGAAGGATATGCGCGAATGCGGGCGGATGTTGGCGACAATTTATGATGAATTGCGCCAGCAGGTAACGGCTGGAATGAGCGAGCTGGATGTTAATGAGTTTGTGGCTGGGCGAATCAAGGATTTCGGCGCGGAAGCGACGTATTTGACAGATGAGGTGAAATTCCCAGGGGTGATTTGCGTGTCAACCAATGAACAGTTGGTACACTCGTTTCCGACGGAATATGTTTTTGAAAAGGGCGACGTGGTGAGTTTTGACCTGGTGATTGGCTACCGCGGTATGAAAACCGACAGCGCCTTTACTATGGTGGTTGATGAAGAGCCGCGCGGCGCTAAAAAGCATTTGCTACACGCGACGGAACAGAGTTTGTATGCCGGAATTGACGCGATTTCCGGTGACGGGACGCGCGTTGGCGATATCTCGGCGGGCGTGGAAGCGGTGTTGAAGAAAGCCAAATTGGGTATCATTCGCGAGCTGGTTGGTCACGGCGTGGGGTTAGAAATGCACATGAGTCCAGAGATTCCAAATTATGGCCGGCGCGGTACCGGGCCAGTGCTGCACACAGGCGACACGATCGCCATTGAGCCGATGGCTAGCCTCGGCAGTGAGAAAATTGTTACCGAGGACGACGGCTGGACGATTAGCCTGAAAGACGGCAGTTTGGGGGCGCATTTTGAACATACTGTGCTAATTACCGAAACTGGCGCGGAGATTTTGACGAGGCTATGATTTACTTGCAAAAGTATAGCCATAACCTGTATAATTAAGCCTGTATGCAAGAACAATCTCGATATGCTGTAGGAATTGATGTTGGTACGAAGAACGTACGCTGCGTCATTGGTTATATTGACGCGGATGGCGATGCGCCAAAAATTGTCGGCGTAGGGACAGCGCCAAATAGCGGTATGCGAAAAGGCACAGTAACTAATCTGGCGGGTCCGGCGGAAGCGATTGATACGGCTCTGGGGGCGGCGGAACGCATGAGCGGCCACCAGGTAAAGACGGCAGTACTGAGCGTCAACGGATCACATTTAACAAGCACTAAGGCCGACGGAATGATTACAGTTGGTACGACTGATAATGAGGTAACGCCTGGGGATATTGTGCGCTTGGAAGACATGGCAACGACTGGCAAAATAGCGCAGAACCGGGAAATTCTGGAAATTGTAGCGCATTCTTATCGGCTGGACGGGCAGGATAATATTAAAGATCCAATCGGCATGACCGGTACGCGGCTGGAAATTAAAGCAAATGTTGTGTCAGGGCTGCTGCCGCATATTACTAATCTGCAAAAATTGGCGGAAATGGCTAAAGTTGAGGTTTCTTCGGTTGTTCCGGCGGTGTTAGCGAGTGCGCAAGCAGTATTGACAGAAAACCAGCGCGAGAATGGCGTGGCGGTATTGGATATCGGTGCGGCAACAACTGGCGTGGCGGTGTTTGAAGAGGGCGATTTGCAATATTTGTCGGTAATTCCGCTGGGCGGCCAAAACGTGACTAATGATTTGGCAATTGGGCTAAGAACTGATCCAGAGATTGCCGAGTCGGTAAAATTGGCGCATGCGCGGTTTGGCGGTAAGAAATTAGGCAAAGTGGAAACTAAGCACGAGAAAAAAACATACTCGTTTGAGCAGAGCGAGATTGATGAAATTGTCGGCGCGAGGTATGAGGAAATATTTGAGGCGGTAGCTAAGGAATTGAAAAAAGCAGGTCGAGCTGGCAAGCTGCCGAGCGGTGCGGTTTTGACTGGCGGCGGCGCTAATACGAAAGGTTTGGTTGATTTTACCAAAGAACAGCTGGGCGTGGCAGCCAGGCTAGGCAAGCCGTCCGAGTACGGTGGTGCTAGCAATGAAATAAAAGGACCGGAGTTCTCGGCGGCAGCCGGACTGATGCTGATAGATGCGGCGAGCGATGTTTCGTATGCGAAATCGCCGCAGAATGCTAAAAAAGCAGCGGAAAAAGCAGGCGGATTTTTAAGAGGTATTTTTGCTAAGTTTAAGTAAGTTTTGATATATCAGTTGAAAAAATGCTATACTGATGTAAGAATTAGAGAGAGGGAAATAGATGCCGCAAGTACAACCAAGTGAAGTTCAAACATTTGCCAGTATTAAAGTCGTTGGAATCGGCGGTGCTGGCGGTTCTGCTATAAACCGGATGAAAGATGCGGGATTAACTGGCGTGCAGTTTATCGCCATGAATACCGATGCTCAGGCGCTGCACAATTCGAAAGCTGACGTTAAAATTCATCTGGGATATAATACGACGAACGGTTTAGGGGCTGGTGCTGATCCGACAGTTGGCGAGGCGGCAGCTAACGAATCGCGCGAGGAGATTAAGAAAGCGCTTGAGGGTGCGGATATGGTGTTCGTAACAATTGGCGCTGGCGGCGGTACTGGTTCTGGTGCTGGCCATGTGGTGGCAGAAGTGGCGCGCGAGCTGGGGATTTTGGTAGTTGGCGTGGCGACGCGGCCGTTTAGTTTTGAGGGCGAGAAGCGGCGGATTAATGCTGATTGGGCAATTTCGCGGCTTGGGCGGCAGGTTGATACCTTGATTACTATTCCAAATGACCGTTTGCTGCAGACAATTGATCGGCGGACACCGCTGTTGGAGACATTTAAGATTGCTGATGACGTGCTGCGCCAAGGCGTGCAGGGGATATCAGAGCTGATTACCGAACATGGTTTGATTAACCTTGACTTTGCTGACGTAAAAGCGATTATGAGTAAGGCTGGTTCAGCGTTGATGGGTATTGGACGGGCGAGCGGCGACGACCGGGCAGTTCAAGCAGCCCAGCAAGCTATCGAAAGCCCGCTAATTGAGGTGTCGATTGACGGTGCAAAGGGTGTGCTGTTTAACGTTACTGGCGGCTACGATATGAGTATGGCGGAGATTCAGGAGGCGGCTGAGATTATTACCGGAGCGGTCAGTCCAAGCGCTAATATCATTTTTGGCGCAACGCTGAAGCCGGAGATGGAAGATGAGTTGGTAATCACGGTGATTGCCACAGGTTTTGATAGCGAATCGTTCCAGCAAGAGGAAGAAGCTCTAAGTGTGAGTAATCCTGCGCCGCAGCCAGTGCCTGAGGTTGACGAAAACGTGGTTAAAGACATCGATTTGGAACTTGACAGAGAAAAAGCTGCGGAGGAATTTGCTGCTGATAATGAAGTTAGTATGTGGGACGCCATGCCGGATCCGGACAGCGTTCCAAACGAGGAAGATGATGATACGCCGGCATTTTTGCGGCGGCGTAAGAAGAATGAGGACTAAATATGGCGAGTTTTAATATCGGAGACAGCCGCGTGATTGAGTCGCGTGAAGTCTCTGACGGCGTGGCGATTCGCCGCCGCCGCGAGACGCCAGATGGACGGCGTTTCACTACGTATGAACGCGTGGAAAAGCCAAACTTAATTGTGACTAAGAAAAATGGCAGCCGCGAACTATTTGATAGAGTCAAGTTAGCGCATGCGGTGCGCCAGTCGGTCGGCAAATTCCTTAAATCTGACGAGGAAGTCGAGTCGATTATCACGGCGGTTGAAGATAAACTGTATGCGCTGGGCGCCTCAGAAGTGCCGTCGCGGCAGATCGGCGAGTTCGTGCTGGATGAATTAGCGAAGCGCAACGAAGTGGCGTACGTACGTTTTGCCAGCGTGTTTCAGAAGTTTGAAACGCTGGATGATTTCGTCAAAATATTGGAACAGCGCCGCCAGAAAGGGCAGGAATCATGCGAGTAGTTGTCGTGTATCGGACAGAAAGCGATTATGCGCGTAAAGTTATGGATTTTTTACATGACTTTAATCGGCAGACGGGGCACACGATTGAGGAAATTGACCCAGATTCGGCTGAGGGCAGTGATTTTTGCCGGACGTACGATATCGTTGAATACCCAACGATTATTGCGCTGAGTGCTGATAGCCAGATGCAGAATATGTGGCGCGGGCTGCCGCTGCCGACGATTAGCGAGGTAAGTTTTTATGTTTGAAAAGTTGCGCAAGCGGCTGCTGGATAAAGAACTAAAGCGCCGGCAATTGGCGGCGCTATTGATGCTGGTTGGTAGCGGCTTGGGCTTGTTGGCTTCGTTTGTGTTGTCGATTGAATCGCTGACGCTTGCTAAAAATTCGCATGCCGTACTGAACTGCGATTTGAACGCAGCGATGAGCTGTTCGGCGGTGGCGAACCATTGGTCGGCGGCGCCGCTTGGCTTTCCTAATAGTTTTATTGGTATGATGACGCTGCCGGTGATGGTGACAATTGCGGTGGCGCTGCTGGCGGGCGCGAAATTTCCGAAATGGTTTATGTGGGGCGCGCAGCTTGGCGCAGTGGCTGGTCTGCTGTTTGCTGGTTGGATGTTCTACATGAGTTATATCGAGATTGGCGCGTTGTGTCCGTGGTGTTTGACGCTGGATGCGGGTATGCTGCTAATTTTTTATGGACTAACCAGGCATAACATCTTGAACAAAATTATTGAACACCGCGGGTTGCGCCGGTTTGTTGACCAGGGCTACGATACGCTAGTACTGGTCTCGGTGGCGGCGCTGATAGTTATGGCGATTTTAGCGAAGTTTGGCAGTCAAATTATATAGTCCAAACAATTGAGTCCTTATATTGCTTATGCTAAAATGATATCAAGTATAAGCTGCTTTCGTTTTGTGCGGTGAGCGGGGTTATGTAAAAGTGAAGAGTAAGAACGAGCAATTTGGGCTGAGAATACGACGCAAACGGACTGTTTTAGTGTATACTGCGGTCTGCTTGTTAGTACTGGGGATTGGTGCTGTCGTGGCGGTGCGGTGGTTAACTCGCCCGACTGAGGCTCTAATGCCGACAGCGTCATCGGGGCAAGTAAAGGTTGATCAAGCGAATTATCGTCTATATCGATCGTCGGATACCGCCGCTCCTGGCGCCCCGTTGGCGGCTGATAATACAGTAGCGACATTGCCGCAGGCTGGCGCTAGTTTTCGTATGCGGGTGGGAGTGGAGAATAAATCTCGTGTATTAGCGCAGGTCTCCACTAGCGGATGGAATCATACTTGCAGTGTTGATCATGACAAGAAAGCACATTGTTGGGGGGAAGGGGCAAATGGGGCATTAGGAAATGGTTCAACAAGCAATAAGTATACTCCGGTAGAAATTGATATGTCTGGTGTCCTAGCAGGCAAGACAATTAAGCAGATCTCGGTTGGCGACTGGAATACATGTGCAATTGCTTCGGATGATAAGGTTTATTGCTGGGGTTATGGGATTAGTTTTGGCGATCTCGGAAATGGTACATTTTCTCAATCAAACGTTCCCGTTGCCGTTTCAATGTCTGGCGTTCTGGCGGGAAAAACAATTAAACAAATAAGCGCATCAGACTTTCATACCTGCGCTATAGCGTCTGATGGAGAGGCCTATTGCTGGGGTGGTAATACAGATGGCCAACTTGGCAATAATTCAACAAATCAATCGAACGTTCCTGTCGCTGTCTTGCCGCCCCAGGGAAGTAGTTCTCCTCTAGGCGGTCAGTTTAAACAGATTTCGGCAGAGGGCGGTAATCGTACCTGTGCTATTGCTTACGGTGATAGGGCATATTGCTGGGGGGAAGGTAGATATGGTGGACTTGGCAATAATTCTACAACTAGTTCCAGGAGACCCGTTGCCGTCTCGACGTCTGGCGTTCTGGCGGGAAAAACAATTAAACAGATCTCATCTGGAGCGTATCGTACATGCGTCATCGCATCAGATAATCAGATATATTGCTGGGGCAGGAATAATCATGGACAGTTTGGAGATGGTAATACGGTTGACTCTCTAGTGCCAACGGCCACTTCTAATGGAGGGGGTACAATATCGGCTAATACCATGAAACTTCGCACTCAGTACGCCAAAAAGACTGCGGCGACGTGCCAGGCAGTGGCGGCGGGTTGGCAGGATGTGACTAATAACTCGACTTTGGCGTACTCGGCAGCCGGTCCGAATAACGGGACGGCGATTGCGGTGGCAGTAAACGATCCGAATCTGCCGTCTACCAGTGTCGGCTACAGCTATCAGTCGATAGTCCGCCCAGGTAGCGCTGCGCAGCTGACATTCACCAACAATCGCGAGATTAATGCCGGCGAGACGGGCCTGTGGGATTTGGCGTTGACTGATAATGGCCTGGAGCGTAATACGAATTATTGTGTTCGCTTGGCAGCCGATACGACAGCGGCGCCGGGGACGAGTATCGATACATATTCATACTATCCAGAGTTCAAAACCGCTGACGGTTCGCTAGATATTAGATTTGCAGATGCTGCTGATACCACATTAACTAATCCGACTACTGTATTTTCGGCGGCAATGACCGGTAGAACGGCAAGTACCACGACTGCGAAATTATCTAATAATTCGTCGCAGCAGCTTGAGGTGGCAAATAGCTTATCGACGACAGGCTGGAGCGTTTCATTGGCAGCAACTGGCGGCCCAACTGCTAAATGGACGCAGACTGGCGGCGCAGTGAATTATGCGTTTAATAGTACTAATGCAGACCAAGGACAGTTATCGGTTGACCTATCATCAAGCGCGTTTACGGCGTCCGGTTCGACGCCGCTAGGGCAGGCCTGTACGACGGCTGGCTTGTCGTATGGTGCGGGCGGTGCTTTTGTGGCTGGTACGGCGTCGGCTAACGCTATTACGCTAGCGACCGCCTCGAGCAGCAGTGGTTTGACCTGCCTGTTTAAATTGCAGAATATTTCCTTGAAGCAGACTATTCCGGCGTATCAGAAGCCAGGCACGTATACATTGCCGGTAACAGTAACGGTGGTAGCGCAGTGATGAGGATGAAAAATGTAATGAGAACTAGTGCGGTAGTTGTTGTATTTTTAACAGCAATAATTGGCGTGGTTTTTAATAGCAAAGATGCTCTGGCGACAATTTCAGCGGATTCAACTTTTTCACAGTTAATTCGTGAAATAGATTGTTCGCATACAGTTTACAGCAGAGCAGTTGGGCAAGTGAATGATGTGGAGTGCGACGTTTTCGCGCCAAAATACGACCATTCAGTAATTAAAGATAACGGCTACCCAGTGATTTATGGCGCGTATGATGCGGTACATACGGTTATTGATCCGGTGACTGGCGTGCATCAGCTGGCGATTGAATTTGCTGGCAGGGTGTTTGTCCTAGGAGTTGATCCGGAATTGACGGTTAATGGTAATGCTTGGGTGCTTGATCTATCTAATTGGCCGAATACACATCCTGGCGATACGACGCTGGTGATAGAACGCGGTAAAACTTACCTTGGCGAGATTGCTTCCTCGACACGGGCTTACGGCTCGGCTTTGCAAATTAATCACGCGGTACCTTTTACAATTACTATTCCGCCGAGAACTTTGCCGCCGACGCCGCCAGCAATTCCGCCATCACCAGCGGTTCCAGCTGTTTCGGCAGCCGCTGTAGATATAAAACCTGGTAAAGATTTGGCTAATACTGGCGCAAACATATGGTTTATGGTGATAGCGGCGCTGGGAATGATTATTATCGCGTTCATACTGCTGATACGTAACAGACGAGGAGGCAGTCATGAACCATAGGAAATTAGCGGATGTTCGGAGGTGCGAAGGAGGGTAGGTAGTAGCACTATAATAGACAACGAAGCAACGAAAATAACGTAAAAGAAAGGATACGATATGAAAAAACTAATAACAAACGTAGCTTTGGCGGTCGGTGTAGCTGGCGTAGTCGGTTTGGCGGGTACGGCGGTGTATGCGGCGACTACGGCGACGTCAGAATTGAGCCAGACGATTAACGCTGGCGTGCTCAGCACCGACATTCGCGATACTGGCGATAGCGTAGTAACAAACCCAACATTTGCCATGAACGCGACTACGGCGTCGACTTCTGCCCAGACGACGACTGGTACATTTGGCGCTAATGACAAGCGTATCGCTGTCGATAACCCTGGCGGCGCTAATAATGGCTGGACGCTAACACTGAATGCAACAACCCCTGGTACGGGAAAATGGACGAGCGGCAGCAACACATACCAGTACAACGGTAATGCTACGACTGGACAGTTGACGGTTAATCCGGCTGCTGGAACGCTGACATCAATGATCGGTGCTTCCACAGGCATCACGCTAGGTTCGCAAGCAGCATTTTCCGGCACTTCTCCGGTAACGCTGATCAGCGCGGCGGCTGGTTCCGATGATGTTTGGCGCGGTTATGTGACGGGTGTCGGCTTGAGCCAGGCTATTCCAGCTGGACAGGCAGCAGGTACCTATACTTTGCCGATGACTCAAACTGTGGCCGCTATCTAAGATCTGGCGCAGTTATATCAATGAAAATTGGGCGTTCTTTCGGGCGTCTGATTTTCATTTACACGGATTGTTTAATTTTTGGGAGGATCGGCGGGTGTCGGTATAGTCATGAGCGTCTTGGCTTGCTATAATAAACGTATGATTTTAATGAGGAGAATACGGGGTATAGCTTCATGCTGGCGCAGGCTAGCGGTAATGGTGGTCGCGGCAGGTGTTTTGCTGCCGTCGTCGGTTCTGGCAGCAGGGATTGGCAGCCGCCCGGCGAATCCCGATCCGAACAACCCGCGGACGCAGTCGATTTTTATTTATCAATTGAACCGCGGTGCTAGCAAATCTGATCAGTTGACGATTACTAATGGTTTGGCCGAACAAGCGAATATTGAGGTGTACGCCGTCGACGGTACAGTCACAGCGACTGGCGATATGACGTGTAAGCAGCAAGTCGAGGAAAAGAAAGATGCTGGCAATTGGGTAAAGCTAGCGAAAAGCGAGGTGGCTTTGGCGCCTGGTGCATCGACGAACGTTGATTTCACAGTTACCGCGCCTGATAAGGCTGACGTTGGCGAGCATAATGCTTGTTTGGTAATCCAGCGTAAAGCCGATCCAGCCGCTGCTAAGAAAGGCGGCATTCAGTTACAAACGCGCCAAGCGGTGCGTATGGCGGTTACTATTCCTGGTAATATTCACCGTGATGTGACAATTGATAAATTCGCCGTCGATAATAACGGCAAGCAGTTATATAACATTGCTATTAAAAATTCTGGCAACGTTTCGGCTGATGTTGACGTCAAGCTAGTAGTTAAAGATATGTTGGGCAACGTTGTTTATCAAAACGGCGGCGAGTATGCGGCAATTGCCGAGCAAGTCCGCCAGTTCCGCTACGAGAGTAATTTACAGCCGTTCTGGGGCGGCAAGTACCGCGCTGAGTTTTCAATTGCTTACAACAAAAAGGCCGGCGAATGGGGCGTTAGTAAAAATTCGGCTGGTTTAACGACGAAAAAGGTTGAACCGATAGAATTATTTTTCTGGCCGACACCCGCTGCTTGGGCGATTATTATTGGAGCGATTGCTGTAGCTATTGCGGCGGTTTGGCGGGTGATTGTCCTCGTGAAAAAGCGCCGGAAGCGATAATTTACTAGCTGCGATTGATATGTCATAATGGGGGGTATGAAGAAAAATTTTCTCGTTAGGGCTTTCTTTGGTATCACCATTGCGGCGCTCGGCGGGGTTCTGTTACTGAGGAATCTCGAGATTATCAAGTTTGATAGCTGGAACGTGTTCTGGGGAACTGTTTGGGCGGTTGGTCTGGTTTTGGCGGGGCTAACCACGATAGTCAGCTCCCGGAAGATGCTAACGCGAGCGTGGGGGTTGCTATTGATGGCTGCTGGTGTGTCGGTTGGTCTAAATACGTATGGCATCATTGACGTTAGTATCTGGAAGTTGTTTTGGCCGGTGGTGCTGATTGCTGTTGGCCTGATGATGGTGTTTAGTATTGGATCTGGAAATCGCAAGAAATATGAAAAATCAGCCAGTGACAGTAGCGATAATGAAAAAGTTGCGATTTTTTATGGTGAAGAGTCGCGCGTGAAGGGCGATTATGCTGGCGGTTCAGCAACGGCGATATTTGGTGGCGTAGATTTGGATTTGCGCCAGGCGAAAATTAAGGACGGTGCGGTCATTGACATCTTTACGTTTTGCGGCGGCGTTAGCATAAGCTTGCCAGACGATGTGATTGTTAAAAACGAAGTTCGCGGCATTTTGGGCGGCAGCGAGGATAAAACAGTATCTAAATCTTCCGCTAAAAAGACAATTTATCTGCGCGGCGAATGCGTTTTGGGCGGTTTGGAAGTAAAATAAAAAATCCACCATACTAAAAAAGCCAGTGAAAAAGTTCGCTGGCTTTTATTTTCTGTAGTTGGTAAAATATAAAAAATATTGTAAAACTATTGACAAATCCAGAGATAGAGAGTATAGCAGAAAACCTACAGAGGCAAAGGTTAAGCAAAGGAGTTAAATAATATATATGAGTGAATCTCTAACACCGCACAACGAGCGTGAATGCCAGGTGCCGCTGGTATCGCTGGTAAATGAAGCTTATGGCGAAATTCTCGGCCACAACAAGGGTAAGCTGGGATCTCTTATAACAGGTATGATGCGTGCCGTTATGGCGGCAGAAAAGGCCGAAGCAGCGGGTAATAGTAACTTTGATGAGAATTTTCAGAATAACCTTTCGGAACAATCTAAACGGCGCGAAATGGGAACAGATGTACAGTACTTACGGCACTCAGATGCTCTTGCTGATGCGGGTGTCCGGCTAGTGAACGGGGGCGGCTCAATGGCTATAATCAGCGGACCTAAAGATATTGCAATTGGCAGCGGTTCGCTTTATCCGGTTGTTTTGGGTAGTTCGGAGGAAGATGCTAATAAATTTATCGATTACGTGTCAGAGCTGCGACCAGACGATGATATTCAATTGGTGGCAGACGTTTTGGAAACGACCAGGCAAACGATTTACAGTGGTTGCAAATCTCTATATGGCGATGATATTACTGATGATAAAAAGAAAATCTACGATTTAACAGGGAAAGAAGTCGAGAAATTTATACGGATAGACCAAGCGGCGGATAATATTAACTTGGCTGAGTTTTTGCCTAGGCGCTATGAAGAGTTTAAAAAGGCTGCAGCTAAACGCTCTGGCGATTCGCAAAAATATTTTGCGAAGGATTGGCTAGAGATATATCGGCGGGAGGATGCAGTAAAGACTTATCGGCGTCTAGAGAAGTATGTTGGGTATTATGCGCAGAATGTTCTGCCAGAGTATGTATTTTTAGGCGATGCTGATAGAGAAGGGTTGAAGGACTGGTCGTATATAGATGGCGGCATAGCGAAAGTGGTTGCTTGGAATACCGATAAGGTTATACAGGTGGTTAAGGCAAACCGTTCGCCTGAGGCAGTAGGCTACGCATTGCGATATGCAAGTAATTTTAGGGGTGGTATGGAAAGTGCGTTGAAGGATTTACTTGAACGTCCCGAAGAAGATCGCCCAGTATGCCAGCTGCCTGGTGACGAAGACTTGAGGACGTATGATTCTGTATTAAGAGAGAGTATTGATAGATTGAATAATATGGAGAATGATTTAAAGTTCAATGATATTGTGGCTGATTTCGATTAGCAGTAACTGGCAATTCCGATGAAAACGCGCTACAATTACTGTAGGGCGTTTTCGCATATGTCGGCTGTTGTGGCGGCGCGGCGAAATGAACGGCTATCAACCGTGAAGCCTGCGGGAAGAAATCGGCGTGTTTTGAATCAGCCGAAATTAGACCCCGCCGTAACTCGCTGCGACAAAGTGAACGATTAAGCGCTAAAAGAATCACTTCTTTTGGAATCGAGATGGTACCGTCCGTTTGAAAAACCTCCAGCGGATTCTCGAAGTCGAAAGAGGCGATTTTATTTTGGAAGGAAACTATAACAATGTCCATTAGCGAGCAAGAACTACTCAAAAATACTAGCGGTGAATGCTTACCCAAGAAGTCTACGCCGATGATTGAGATGGTATCGCCTGACAGTAGCTTATTCGATCGTCTTAAAAAGGAGATGTATATCTCTGATGATTATGAGACGGAATTGCGCGATCTAATTAAACAGAAAAAGGCGGTGGTGTTGGCGGTAGAGGCGGGTGGATGCTATGTCGGCCGGGTGACTTTGCGGCATGATTGGGGTAATGAGACCTCTATCATTGAAAAGGATTTTCCAGGTTTGCCGCAAATCAATGCGCTGGAGATTGATGAGGATTATCGACGTCGGGGCTTGGCGACTATGCTTATCGCGGCAGCAGAAAATGAAGCCCGCTGCCAAGGTTTTTCTATGATTGGACTAGGCGTTGAAATTTCAAATAAACCAGCGAAAAGACTATATGAAAAACTGGGTTACAGTTATCAGCAGGTAGGCGGTAGCGATACATATGATTTTCTCTTCGGCAAGCCTAATCCGCAGGTATATAAGCTACGGTTAATGACAAAATCGTTGCAAACAGAGGCAAGTCATGGCTGATCAGCATCAAGAATGGCTGGATCTTGCGAAAAGCGTGGCGCTGGAGGCGGGCAATATTATGCGAAAATATTTTGGTAAGAAACCAGACTCTCATTTCAAAGCAAACAATACAATCGTGACTGTTGCTGATGAGGAGATTAACCAACTTGTTATCAATAAAGTCATGGAAAAATACCCTGACCATGATATTGATGGCGAAGAGGCGAGCCAGTGCCATGGCTCAAAATATGTTTGGGCTTGCGATCCGATTGACGGTACTGCTTCGTTTATAATGGGATTGCCTGTGTCGGTGTTTTCTCTGGCGCTAGTGATTGATGGCCAGCCAGAGGTTGGTGTGATTTATGCGCCGTTTAGCGACCATCTGTACTGGGCGTCACGTGGTCGTGGCGCGTACATGAACAGCCAGCCGATTCACGTTAGTCAGCATAGTCTGGATGGCCGTGTGGAAATGAGTATTGATTGGTGGCCGAGCGCCCCATGGGATGTGATGCAAGTCGTTCATGATCTTGCTTATGAAAAAGATGTGTATGTAACGACGGTTGGCAGTACAACGCACGCTGCGGCACTGGTGGCGCGCGGCGAGTTTGTTGCGTCGGTTTTTGTTGGTACAAAAGGTAAGAATGTTGACATTGCGGCGGCGAAAGTCATCGTCGAGGAAGCTGGCGGTAAGGTGACTGATCTTTTCGGCCGGGAGCAGCGGTATGATCAGGATATCCGCGGTGCTGTATTAAGCAATGGAATCGTTCACGAGGATATAGTGGAAGCGATGAGGAAACTAATAGAATGATGAATAGGGAATAGGAAAATTTGAGCGAATAATTTAAATAAAACGCAGTGAATATAAGGTAGATAAGGAGGAAAAGTATGAAATTCAAACACGGAACACGCCGCCGGGCGGCAGAATATGAAAAGGATTGGGTGCAGCGCTGGAAGGACGATCAGACGTTTGAAAAGTCGGTGACGCAGCGGCCGGCAGATAATGCCTACGTTTTTTACGACGGGCCGCCGTTTATCACTGGGGTGCCGCATCATGGTACGCTACTGAGCTCAATCGTTAAGGACGCGGTGCCGCGCTACTGGACGATGAAGGGCAAGCGCGTGGAGCGCCGCTGGGGCTGGGACTGTCATGGCCTGCCGGCAGAGAATTTCGTCGAAAAGCAGATGAATATTATGGATCGGCGGCAGATTGTGACGAGTAGCGACCAGCCAGCACCGCTGGATAAAGACGGTCAGCCACTGCCAACCATCAGCCTGGAAAAATATATCACCAAGGCGCGCGAAAGCATGGTGGCCAACAGCGAAACCTGGCAGGGGGTGATCGACCGCATTGGTCGCTGGGTGGACTTCAAAGGCGCTTATCGTACCATGGATAAGGATTTTATGGAGAGCGTCTGGTGGGCCTTTAAGCGGCTGTATGAAGCCGGCAAAATCTACGAAGGTGAAAAGGTGCTGATGTACGACACGAAGTTCGCCACCCCCGTCAGCAAGGCCGAAGTGACCATGGACAACGACACTTACCAGACAGTGACCGACCCGAGTGTGTATGTGAAGTTTAAGTTAAAAGATGGTAAGACGAGCCGCAAAATAGTATTAAACGAGCATTCAAAAGTTCTGTTTGTATGTAATGCAAATGTTGCTCGCTCGCAGATGGCGCAGGGATTTTATAACCACTATTCTCATTCTCAAAATGCCGATTCGGCTGGGTTGAACCCAGAGAAAAGATGGGACGAATCTCCAACGTTGAGTGATTTTGAAACCATGAGTCACAAGCCAGCCAAAAGTAGCGAGACGATGCAAGAAGTGGGTATCGACATTACTGGACATAAGCGGCAGTTGCTTACCGCCGACAAGCTGGGTGATTATGATTTGATCGTTAATCTAGCAGAGAAGTCTCAGACACCAGACTGGCTCAGGGGTGATAATGTTATTTGGTGGAACGTGACCGATCCGCACAACGAGAGTGCAGAAAAAAATCGGATAGCGCGTGATGAAATTGAGCAGCGAGTAAAGCAACTTTTGAACGGTGAAATAGTTGATGATACTCAAAAGCCAGTAGGCTTCGACGAATGCGAGAGGAGTTATGTTGGTGCTTTGTTGGTGGATACGAATGGCAAACTCATCGCACAGCAGCGAGATGATAAGCCAGGTATCACGAATCCAGGTATGGTGAGCCTCTTTGGCGGGACGAGCCATGAGGGTGAGTCACCAATTGAGACGCTGCGCCGTGAGCTTCAGGAGGAGCTTGAGCTTGAAGTAAATTCGAACAATCTATTGCTGCAGACCGTCAAGCATGAAAATGGAACGAATGTTGCATGCTCCATTTACATTATTACTGGCGTGGACGCTGAAAAACTCAAATTGCATGAGGGTGCAGGCTTCGCCACAGGTACGCCAGAAGAGCTGCTAAACCGTCCCGTGACGGCTGTAGCTCAGCAGGCGATTGAAGCACTTGTCGAAGCACAAAACGCTACCCATATTCTCGCCTGGACCACCACGCCATGGACGTTGCCAGCGAATCTAATGCTAGCCGTCAACCCAGATATGACGTACTGCGAAGTACTGGTCGACGGCGAAAAGCTGCTTATCGCCGAGGAAGCCCTTGAGCGCACCCTGCAGGACGAAAAGCACCAGCCGCTTGATTACGAAGTGCTGCGCACCTTCCCGGGTAGTGAATTGGTGGGCAAAAGGTATCAGCCGCTCGATACCGGCTCGACCTGGCCAGAAAATGACAAGATTCACACCATTTACGCGGCGGATTTCGTCTCGCACGAGTCGGGTACGGGCATCGTGCACATTGCGCCGGCCTATGGTGAGGATGACTTTGAGCTTGGTAAAGCCAATGGTATCGCGCCTTTCCATGTGATTGATGATAATGGCTACTACACCGATACCAATTACAAAGGCCTGGAGGTGTGGGAAAATAATAAATTCATCGCCAAAGACCTGAAAGAAAAGGGTGTGGTGTGGAAGATTGAGTACATTCGCCACGAATATCCATTCAATCCTAGAAGCAAGCAGCGCATCATGTACCGGGCCATCCCCAGCTGGTTCTTTGATATCCAGGGGCAGAAGCCGCTGATGCTGGACGAGAACGAGCATGTCAATTGGTTTCCGGCACACCTGAAGCACGGTCGTTTTGCCAAAAATATCGAGCAAGCACCAGACTGGAACCTCAGTCGTGACCGCTTTTGGGCAACGGCCATGCCAGTGTGGAAGGACGACCGCGGCACGGTGAGGGTGGTTGGCTCATACGCAGAGCTGAAGGAACTGAGTGGCGTGGAGCTGGATGATTACCACCGTCCGTGGGTGGATGACATCACCTTTGAAATTGACGGCGAGACCTTTACTCGCATCGATAAGGTGCTGGACTGTTGGTTCGAGAGCGGTAGTATGCCGTTTGCGCAGCTGCATTATCCGTTTGAAAACCAGGCCAAGTTTGAGCAGAATTACCCGGCGGACTTCATCGTTGAGTACATCGGCCAGGTGCGGGCGTGGTTCTACTATGTGCATGCCGTCAACGTTGCTTTGGCCGAAATCGGTGCCTTTGGCCAGGCCGGCGCGCAGCACAAAAACGCCTACAGTAATGTCATCACCACCGGTGTGGTGGCGGGTAATGACGGCCGCAAGATGAGTAAATCCCTCGGTAACTTTACCGACCCGAACGAGCTGATGGATAAGTTCAGTGCTGATTCCTTGCGCTTCCTGCTGCTGAGCAGTCCGTTACTGAACGGTGAAGACTTTGCTTTGCACGACAAAGACGTTGGTGACGTGGCACGTAAACTCAGCATGATTTGGAATATGTATGATTTCTTCACCATGTACGCGGAGGTTGATGGCTGGGAGTTTGACGGCACGCTGATTGACCCGCTCAGTGGCAAGCCGGTTTATACGTCCCTATCATCCACCGAAACGGCTTCCGTGCACCGGGAATCTCGTTCATCAACCACAGGTGATACTGCGGAACTCGCTGCGCTCAAACAGTCCTCGTATCTGCCTGATGTTGATAACCTCAATTCTCGGGCGCGTGCAGATGTTTCGGAAGATGAAGCGACGATCGACTCTGTGACCAATCCTCTCGATATCTGGATTATCAGTCGCTTGCACGAGCTGGTGGCGGAGGTCGAGAAGCAGATGGATGCCTACAATATTCCTGATGCGCTGAGCCCAATTTTGCCATTCCTAGATGACGCTTCCAACTGGTATGTCCGCCGCAGCCGCCGCCGCTTCTGGAAATCTGAGGACGATGGTGACAAGAACGATGCTTATCGCACGCTACATTACGTGCTGGTGCGCCTGAGCCACCTGCTAGCACCGTTTACGCCGTTCTTGGCTGAGGAGCTCTACCATAACCTGACGGGTGATAACGAGTCGATTCACTTGAAGGATTGGCTGCCAGCTGGTGCGGTGGATGAGCAGGTTCTAGCCGATATGTCCCGTACGCGTGAATTGATCGACAATGGTCTTAGTTTGCGTATGAAGCAAGATGAGCATCAAGCATCAATTAAGGTTCGCCAACCGCTGCAGTTTGCGGCATATGCGGGTGCGAAATTGGCTGAGTATTACGAGCAGATTATGGCCGAGGAGCTAAATGTTAAGGAAATTCGCTGGATTGAGAATCTAGACGAACACCTGGCGGACTATGATGTGACCGAGGGCGCGATCAAGCCAGAGAGTTGGATCGAAATTAGCAAGCACTTAACACCCGAGCTCAAACGCGAAGGTCTGATGCGCGAGATCGTTCGCCACGTCCAGAGTGCGCGTAAGAAAGCTGGGCTGCAGGTGGACGATAGGATTGAGCTTGCTATTACTAGTAGTGACTCAGAAATCACCCAAGCTGTCGATGTATTTACTGATACCATCAAGGCTGAGACGTTGGCTGTAAAACTAGGCTCTGCGGCGGCGGATGATATGGAAAAATACGACGTTAAAGTTGACGGTAAACCGGTAGAAATCTATCTGAAAAAGCATAATTAACTTTGGCGCAAAGTCATAAAAATCAGAAAGGATAATGAAATGAATCCGCAACAAAACCAAATTATGCAAATGCAGCAGCCAGTTCAAGCGCCGGTTCAGCCGCCGTCAATGGTTAGCGCTCTCGATAATATGCCTTTGGTCAACTATGTAAAAGTTATTAGCTACGGCGTAACCATATTCAATGGCTTGCCGGCGTGTATACTGGAATGGACGACAGCTAACAGAATTCGGCTGGTTCGGATTGATGAGAACACCAACCGGCCGTTGGGGCTTGAGCTTGATGTTGACCTCAGTCAGATTACGAAAGTTAAAATTAGCTTTGATTATTTATACATTACAGCTGCTGGCAGAAATTTGAAGCTTAATTTTAATAGTCGGGCGAGCTCGTTTCTTTTGGCTGGCGCAGCTGCCACTCCGTTTATTGGTCTTGCTGCCTTGGCTGCGCAGGGAAATGCTGCTAAAGATAAAGGTATTCATTGGTGGTACGAAAACTTGCGCCTGTATGCTCCGTATGCAAAATCTGGCAACTTGGGAGTAACATATATAATTATTGGCGCAATTTCCGGAGTCGCTCTGGTGATATTGGTGTTTATTGTCGCTATTATTTCTTCGATGAAGTGAAAAAGTAATCAGCGCAACTTTCAGATTATCCCTTAACGCGCTACAATATAGCTATGTACGATATTTTTCATCAGTTCATACTTTTTGCGCGGGCGGGCGGCGGCGGATCAAGCTCTGGCGGCGGAGGCGGTGCTGGTATTCTCCTCATTATACCAGGCATCGTTGCCATGTTAACTGCTGAGCCGGTTAAAAAACGCACCCAATCGAAAGCAGCCGGCGCGGCTGTCGGTTTTGCTGCCGGCTTATTAGTAAGCTTATTGTATCTACTAGGCGGTCCAATATTGTTTATTATTGCACTTATTTCAGCAGTTGTCGGCGCGGTAGCTGGAGCGCTTACTGATAAATTGGGGCGTTTTCGCCAGAATAGTCAAGCCGCCAGGCAAACTGTCCAGCAAGCGGCTATGCAGGATGGCGCTTGGGATGAGCAGGGGATTATTTCCTATGCCACGACAGTTTTCAATCGATTCCAGTATGATTGGGAGCGGTTGGATTTGCCGTCAATCCAGCAGTACACCACGCCAAATTATGCGCGGCACGTCGGCCTGATGTTGTATGCTTTACAACAGATGGGACGAGTTAATCAAATGAGCAATGTGTCGATAAGCGAAGCGGTGATCACTCAAGCCTACGATGATCAGAACGATCAAAACGACCGAGTGAGTGTCGGATTCGTGGCGTCAGCGGATGATAAATTGATTGAAAACGGTTCGCTGATTTATCGCGATACTGAGGAATTCGGCGAGCAGTGGAACTTCGTGCGTTCGGGAAATGGCTGGTTGCTGGACGGTATTGATCAGGCGACAGAAGATTCGGCACAGTTCATCGCTTCAATGCGGCAATTTGCCGCGCAATATAATATGTATTTTAGCCCCGATTGGGGGCATTTATTGCTGCCGACTCGCGGCGAGTTGTTTAAGCGCGGCTTTCAGGGCGCTGATATTAACAATCATATCATCGGTTTTTGGACGGGCAATCTGCTGGTACAGCTGTATACGTATAATAAGCCGATCGGCGAAGATAATATGGAATATTATATTGTTGGGCAGGTTAATTTGCCAAAATCTTACGGCGGTATTTTAGTGGAACGTCGGGATTCACGTTTGTTAAAACGATTTAAAGCGCCGTCGGGTTATAAAAAAGTCCAAATGGAGTGGGGCGATTTTAATAAGCGCTATCAAGTGTATGCCACTGATGAAAACCAAGTAACCAGCTTTGAACTGCTTAATCCTAGCTTCATGGCGTGGCTGTACGACCAGAATATTAAGGTTAATATTGAGGTGGTGGATAATGTTGTTTATCTCTATTCCAGGATTGCCGAGGGCGAGATGCGCTATGCGGAAATGATGGATATTTTACAGAAATCGCATAAAGAACTGAAGATGTAAGGAGGGAATATGATTACCAAAGCTATCATTCCAGTTGCTGGTTGGGGTACGCGGATGCTGCCGATTACCAAATCAATCGAAAAGTGTATGCTGCCGGTAGGGACGCGTCCGGTGGTTGATTATATCGTACAGGATATAATTCGGGCGGGCGTCAAGGATATTTACTTTGTGGTTGGCGAGCAAAGTACTCAGGTGCAAAGCTACTATCGGTCAAATATCCAGTTGAACGATTATCTGCGGCGTGCCGGTAAAGAAGATAAACTACCTCTAGTAGCGCCGCTGCGCGATGTGCGAATACATTTTTTAACCCAGCCTGGTACGGGCGGTTACGGCACGAGTATCCCAGTGGGGTTGGCTAGCGAATTCATTGATCCAGGCGAGTCGGCGTTTGTGGTGATGGGCGATCAATTTTTCTGGCGTGTTGACGGCGGTTCAAATGCGGCTGATCTGGCGGAACTGGTGGAGGCGCGCGGTTTATCTGCTGGTTTGCTGGGTAACCCTGTTGAGGAGGCACTTATTCCACAGACGGGCATTATCGAAACCGACCAGCAGGGTAATTTTGTCCGCATCATTGAGAAGCCGAAGCTGGAAGAAGCGCCGAGTAATCTCAGTAATTCAAGCTTTTACGTTCTTAATAAAGAGATTTTCGAGCTGGCACGGACATTGCCCGCTAATCCGCAGCGCGGCGAATTTGAACTGACCGATGCCATCAACGCGTACATTGCGGGCGGCGGTATCATCGCGGTTGGCGAGGCTAAGGGCGACTACATGGAGTGCGGCTCGCCAAGCGGCTGGCTGCAGGCAAATAACGCCATGGCTCGGCTGCAGGCAAATTAGTCAATTGTAAAAATCACAGAAAATGTTGAAAATACTTGACAAATCAAGAGAGAGAGAGAGTATAATAGAGAATTATTAGCAACGCCGTAAAAGAAAGGAACTATAAAAGTGGCAAGCGAACGTTCTATGGGGCAACCAGAAAGGGCAATGTCGCCAGAAAGAGTAAATAATCCTAGCGAGTACGTATATTTTAAGGATGGCGCTACAGGCATCGTTTTTGATAGGCGTACCGGTGATGGTATTTCATTTTCAATTGACCCTGAGGTACATAATAAATATATCAGCGACACGCATGAAGGCGACGGTCGGGCGTATGTACTAGTTACTAAAGATCCAGAAACGGGAGATGTTGAATCTTTTGCTATTGGCGACGGTTTGATTCTACCTGAAGGCAAGGAAAACGAAAAGGGTTCAGCGTTAGAAAAACCTAAGGATGAAACGATGCCTGATATAAGGTTTGGAGAAAAATGGCCTATGGGTCATCAATATTCGGTAGAGAAATTGCTTGTAGAAGGACCAAGTATGTCTGAACCGCGAGACGGCATGACAGTGTCAAAGTTTTCATCGCCGTTTGAATCTGTGAGGAGGGCGCTTTATATTAAGCGTCGCAGTATGCAACAAGAATAAGATCTTAATGTCTTGTTTACGTAAGCTAGGGATGAACGATAAACTGCCTGCAAACCTTGATTTACCATCGTACCTCTGGTACAATAGTACAGATTGAAAACTAATTATTAAGGAACGAAATGAAAGCAGTCGTAAAAATCTCTGGCAAACAATACATTGTCAGCGAAAAAGAGTCCCTCTTGGTGGATCTCCTCCCTGAAGGCACAAAAGAACTCACTCTCGACGCACTTTTAGTGATTGATGGTGATAAAACAAAAGTTGGTACGCCAACCGTAAAAGGCGCGGTGGTAAAAGCGAAAGTCGTTGAAGCAGAAGTCAAGGGCGATAAAATCCGCGTTATCCGCTACAAAGCTAAAAAACGCGTTCACAAAGAAACTGGTCATCGCCAGAAGTACACGAAAATTCAGATTAGCTCGATTAAAATTAAGTAATTTTCTGTATGCAGTATTGCCGCCTCCGCTAGCGAGGCGGTTTTAATATCTGTTATTTACGTCTTGCTCATGCTATACTGTAATAAGTAAAAAGGGGAATGAATGGCAAGAGTTATTGCGGTGACAAATCAGAAAGGCGGCGTGGGAAAAACCACAACTTCAATTAACGTGGCGTATTTTTTATCAAAAATGGGCAAGCGGACACTGATTATAGATTTTGATCCGCAGGGTAATGCGACCAGCGGTTTAGGTATCGATAAACAGGAATTAGGAGCGACGATGGCAGAGGTCATTATGCGTCAAATTCGGCTGGCGAAGGTTGTTTTGCCGACTGAGTATAAAGATCTATATTTAGCGCCGTCAACATCGCATTTGGCAAATACCGAAGTGGAATTGGCGCAGGCTGACGGGCGTTTTGCTCGTTTGCGGGAAGCGCTTAACGGCGTGATTGATTATGACTATATTATTATCGACAGTCCGCCCAGCTTGAGTTTATTGACGGTGAACGGGCTGGTTGCTGCGGATTATGTGCTGCTGCCAGTACAAGCGGAGTTCTATGCGCTGGAGGGTCTGGGGCAGCTTTTGGAGAGTATGAAGCTGATTCGTAAAGGTCTGAATCCGTCGTTGAAACTCCTCGGCGTATTGCCGACGATGATGGATTCGCGGACGACTTTATCCAGCCAGGTCTATGATGAGATAAAGAAGTATTTTCCAGATAAGATTTTTAAGACTACTATTCCGCGCAATATTCGCTTGGCGGAGGCGCCGAGCCACGGCGCGCCAGTCGGGGTTTATGATCGTTTTTCCAAAGGTTCGCGGGCTTACAAGGCGCTGGCTAAGGAAATCGTAGAAAGGACTAGCAAGTGAAAAAGGGTCTGGGCAGAGGATTTGAATCGTTGATTCCGACGAATTTGATTGATGAGACATTTGATCCGACTGCCAAGCAGGACGATAAGGTTTCGCGCCTGAAAGACATCGCTATTACGAAAATTTCCCCGGATCCAGAGCAGCCGCGGCGGTTCTTTGACGAGGCAGCATTGAGCGAGCTGGCTGAATCCATCAAAGAGCATGGCGTTGTGCAGCCGATTGTGGTAACGCCAAAGGGTAGTAATTATTTGATTGTAGCTGGAGAGCGTCGCTGGCGGGCTGCTAAGAAGGCTGGGCTGGAAGAATTGCCGTGTATTGTACGCAGTATGAGCGGTCAGAATCGATTAGAGATTTCGCTGATTGAAAACTTGCAAAGGCACGATTTGAATGTTTTAGAAACAGCGACGGCGTACTTGAAGCTACGCGATCAGTTTAATATGACTTTGGAGGAAATCGGCAAGCGCCTGGGTGGCAAGTCTGTTAGCGCTGTTAGTAATACGCTGCGGCTTTTACGATTGCCAAAATCCGTCAGACAGGCAATATTTGACGGCGAGCTGTCGGAGGGGCAGGCGCGCCCGCTTATCGGTTTGCCAGAGAGTATGGCGGAATTAATCATGAAAAAAACAATTGCCGACGGCTGGTCTGTTCGCCGCGTTGAGCAGGCGGTGGCGTTGTGGAAACAAACGCAGGATAATCCAGCCGAGGAGAAAAAGCCTGCCGATTCGCCGCATGCCGAGGCGATTGAAAGCTTGTCAAAGCACTTTGGCACAGGCGTAAAAATTCGCACTAATAACAAGGGCGCCGGACAAATCAGCATCACGTTTAAGAATGAAGCTGAGTTTGATAGAATCCGCCAGCTACTGGAAAATAGTTAAAATCCGCGGATTTTAGTGAACGGGAATATCCGTAAACCAACTGGTCCGACTATATCATAAAGCGGTATTGACCCCATACAATTGCGCGAGTCGCACGAATAATTGCCTTGGCGGTGGTCGCCCATGACGAAAATCGTTCCCTTTGGCACTACAGCGTCAACATTACCAGAAGTTGGCTGTCCAGGTTCGTTTTTATTAACAGTGGAATCAGGATTAAAACCGTTTGGATTTTCCTTGTTGTAGACCGTTGTCGTGCCATTCTTAACAGTTACGCGCTCGCCGGCAAAGGCGATAACTCGCTTGACAATATATTCGTCCTTACCCAGAGAAGCGTTGTAATTCGGATTCTTAAACACGATAATTTGGCCGCGTTTGGGCGTGTAGTTTTTATTCTGCAGCTTTGACATAGTGACTGGCAAGCGGTTAACAATCAGCCTGTCGCCAGTGTACATCGTGGTTTCCATGCTTGCGCCTTCAACATTGAATGTTTGAAATACGAACGCGTTTAATAAAACCGTACCGATAGCTACGCCTATAACGAAAATAACCAAACTCAACCCGTCGCTTAGCCGCGGATGGCGATCCATAAAAGTTGCATCCATCGGTTCAATTATAAGCGTTTTGTGTGCTATAATCAATAGATATGAATCCACGCAAACAGTCTATGGACGGTTTTGTACCAAAACGTCCTCAGCGGTCTTCGCTGGGGGCGGATGCTGCTGGTACGCGGGCGGCGATTGGCCACGTTCGCGGTGTCCAGCAGGGAATTGATGAAATGCGCAGCGGACGACGCGCTATCAAGCCTGCTGCGGATATTAGCCATAGAAATGGAATTCAGCCAGCTGCTAGCCTGAAACAGAATATTGACGAATCGTTGCGGGCGATTGATGAGAATGCCAAGCCGTCTCATCGGCAGGAGCGTAAAAACAAGCGAAAAAAGAAATTAAAGGTAAAAATCATCTCGGCTGTCGTGGGGGTGATTGTTTTAGTTATAGCAGGTTACGTAGCGTTTCGGTTATGGCAAACTATGCATCGAGTATTCGGCGACGGCAATCTGCTTAATCTGTTTTCGCAGCAAAAATTAAAAGAAGATGCTTATGGGCGCAGTAACGTGCTGATTTTAGGTTCGACCGATGATATGGCGGGACGCGACGGGGCGAACTTAACAGATTCCATGATGGTGTTAAGCGTCAACCAGACGAAAAAAGACGTTTATATCTACAGTATTCCCCGCGATTTGTATGTACAGTTTGGCAGGGCGTGTAATTCTGGATATGCGGGTAAAATAAACGAATATTTTATTTGCTCGGCGGATGGCAGCGGCGAGGAAGCGGAAAAGCAGCGGATGGATGAAACGCGGAAGTTTGTCGGTAATATCTTTAATATGGACATTCAATACGCGGTTCACGTAAATACCGTGGTTATTCGCGATGCGGTCAATGCTGTCGGCGGCGTAACAGTTAATGTCGCTAGCCGCGACCCGCGGGGCGTACTGGACGCCACTTTTGACGACAAATGCCGCCAGAACCGCAGCCTTTGTCCGCGCGGGCATTATCTGGCATTTCCGAACGGTCCGAACGAGATGAACGGCGATCAGGCTATGGCGTTTTCGCAGGCTCGCGGACATACGCCTCCGACTTACGGCTTGGAGCAGTCTAATTTTGACCGCGAAAAAAACCAGCAACTGGTCTTAATGGCATTAAAGAGCAAGGCTGGCTCTACAGGGACGCTAACTGACTTCAGTAAGGTCTCGTCGCTGATGGAAGCTATGGGTAAAAATCTGAGAACTAATATTAGTACCAAAGAAATTCAGACGGTTATGAAATTGGCGGCGGAAATTAAAGAGCCGAGCGTCCATAAATTGAGCTTCGTCGAAAAAGATAATATGCTAATGACGACAGGCTCGGTTGGCGGTATGAGTATTGTCAAGCCGTCGGCAGGAGTAGATAATTACAGCGAGATCCATTCATTCTTAAAGGGCGAGATTTACGGTACGCCGCTACTTAAAGAAAAAGCTAAAATAGCCGTACTTAACGGCAGCGGTGTGCCTGGGGCTGCTCAGAAACAGGCCGATAAACTGTCTGAACTAGGATTGAAGGTGGTTCATGTTGGCAATGTTCCTGGCGGTGCTAAAGCCAGTAAAAATACAGTTTACCAGCTTCCGTCGGGCAAGGAAAAGCCTGCGACCAAGTCGAAATTGGAAGAAGTTTACGGCACGCCAGCGACTACTGAGTCTCCGGGCTACAATTTGAATGTTGATGCGCAATTTATCGTAGTTGTGGGACCTGGATCTTAATTGATATAATAAGGAAAGCATATGGATTTGTTAAAAACAGTAAAGCGGCGAACATTTTGGAGCGAAATCGTCTACCATAGCTTAAACTTAGGTTTGGCAGCGGTTTTGCTGGCGATTGCCAGGACAATTCAGTCGCCGTACCCGGCGCTGGCGCTGGTTATTCTTAGCAAATGGCGGGTGATCGCTGTGCGTCCGCGGTTTTGGTGGGCAAATATTCAAGCAAATCTGGTTGATGTAGCAGTCGGCGTTGGCATTGTCGGTTTAATGTATCTGCCAAACATCGGTTTTACTATCCAGACTGTACTGGCGGTTCTTTACGCTATTTGGCTTATTGTTATCAAACCGCTCTCTAAACGCTGGCAGATAGCCTTGCAGGCGGGGTGCGCTATTCTTGTCGGTACGATATCGCTGATGGCAGTATCCTACAATTGGCCGGTCTCGGCGGTAGTATTTTTGATGTTTTTGCTCGGTTACGGCGCGGCGCGGCATTTTCTGCATAGTTATGACGAGGAGCAGACTACGCTGCTTAGCTTTGTTTGGGGGCTAGTTTTCGCGGAGCTGGGTTGGCTGGCGTATTATTGGAATTTCAGTTATCTGAGGACGCTGGCTGGCGGCATTCCGCAAATAACGATAGTTCTTTTGCTTATTTCGTTTTGCGGCGGTAAGGTTTATCAGTCGTGGAAAAAGCATAAGAAAATCATATTTTCAGAGATAGTAGGGCCGGTTTTTCTGGCGGCGGCGACAACTCTGGTTATGTTATTAGCCTTTAACTCGGTGGTTATATAGGAGGTAATATAAACATGGACAACAACACGACAGCAGCTAACAGAGCGAAGCGAAATAATAAAAAGATAGTTTTCTGGACTATTGGCGCGGTGCTGGCGGCGATATTAATCATTAGCAACGGCGTATTTGCGGGTTGGGTTGTTTATAAACTGAACAACAGGCAAAACGTTTCGCAAACGAATGTTCCTGATGGTAATCTGCGGCTGACTGATGAGGAAATTGACACCTCAAAGATTGTAGCGAAGGTGTCGCCAAGCGTTGTTTCGATAATAACCACTCAGGGCAGCTACTTAACCAGGGCTCAGCAAGGGGCGGGAACAGGTATCATCATTAGCCCTGACGGTTATATTCTGACGAATAATCACGTCGTCGACGGCGCCGACAGCGTGCGTATTATCACCAATGACGGCAACCAGCACACCGACGTGTCTATCGTCGGTAGAGATCCGCTAAACGACATCGCGTTCTTAAAAATAAAGGACGCTAAGAATTTACCGGCAGCGGAGCTGGGCAACTCCAGTACGGTAAAAGTGGGGCAAAAAGTCATCGCTATCGGCAATTCTCTGGGACGTTACCAAAACAGCGTGACTAGCGGTATTATCTCTGGCAAAGGGCGGCCAGTATCGGCCTCGTCTGATGATAGAAAAACTAAAGTCGAGGAGTTAACCGACTTGCTGCAAACTGATGCTGCTGTGAATTTGGGTAATTCTGGCGGCCCGCTGATTAACTTGTCCGGCCAGGTTATAGGTATAAACACGGCGACTGTTTCCGACGCGCAGAGCATGGGGTTCGCTATCCCGATTAATGCCGCCAAGGGCATGTCAAAAAGCGTCTTACAAGGTAAAGGCGTGCAAAAAGCCTACATTGGCGTCCGTTATGTCGCGGTTACGCCGGAAGTGCGGGCTGAATATAATTTGCCAGTTAAATCTGGCGCTTACATCGGCGGGCATTCGGGCGGCGTGGTAGAAACTGGCGGCCCGGCGGATGCAGCTGGTATTAAAGAAGGCGATGTTATCACTAAGATTAATAATAAAAATGTCGGCGAAGACGGCGGTTTATCGACGCTAGTCTCGGAATATCTGCCTGGTGAAAAGATCGAAGTTACTTTGGTGCGCGCCGGGAAAAATATTACGGTGGATTTAACGCTGGCTGCCTATAAATCGTAAAACGATAATATAACGCTGAATCGTCGCTAACTTAAAATTTTGCCGAGCGGCTGCTTGTATTATTCGCTCGTGCTGTGTTGGGTCAGCCTCGATGAACAATTGTCCGTTTGGAGTTAAGCAGCGCGGTGCTTGCCGAATGAGTTCAAGGATTAATTTTAGTCCGCCATCTTCGGTAAAAAGGGCGATTTTCGGTTCGTACTGAAGTTCTGGCGACACTTCCCAGTCCTTATCAACGTACGGCAGATTGGCAAAAATATAATCCACTGGCTCCAGCTGTCCATTCAGTAGCGATTGCTGCTGGATTTTTACGCGGGCGCGGTGCTCATCGGCATTTTTTTCGGCAATTCGGAGCGCACCTTTGCTGATGTCCGATAAAATAACGGAAATATTTGTCCGTTCCAACGCTGCTGTAATCCCCAGGCAGCCCGAACCAGTCCCGACGTCGATTAATACTTTCCGTTCAATTTCGCCGGCTGTCGCGTCCAGAAATAGTGAAATCATATCCTCTGATTCGGGGCGGGGAACTAATACTGCGGGAGAAACGGTAAATTTGCGCCCGTAAAACTCTTTATAGCCCAGAATATAGGCCATTGGCACGCGATCCAGCCGCAGATCCAGCCGCGCATTAGCGATGTCAACTCTGCGTGGATCAATCTCCTCATCCAGGTGCGCATGAAGGTATGTCCGATTCTTTCGCAAGGTATTGGCTAAGATTAATTCTGCGTCTAGCCGCGCCGAGGAGATACCGGCATTCTTCAGAGATTTGGCGGCATTCTTTAGCCAAAACGATATGGTTGACTTTTCTTGCATTATATGCTACATTATACACCATTGATAATAAATTTCATAATGAGTATAAAGAGATAGCCAGTGAAAGAGCCGTCAGGCAACCTTGATTTCATCAAACCGTTTGAAAATCAAAAGAGTTTAACAGATGCCGAGAAAATGGAGGCGGCATATAGGTTGTCGGCGTTAGTGGATGATTTGCTGCTTCGGTTTGCTGATTATACAGAGATAAATGATCATACAGATATGAAAGTGGCGGTGCTTCAGTTAAAGATGTCGTTAGATGATAACGAGAAAATATCTATCAGTGTCGAGTCGCATTTTTATGACGATGGTTCTATGTGCAAGTTAATATTTTTAACTGATGATAAGAATCATACTAAACATCGATATCATATGGAGAGTCAGGATGAGGTGCTGCGCTACGACCAAGACGCAAGTGAACCAGGGGAGATTGATCTAATATTAGCTGATATACACAATTCAGATACGATTGATGAAGAAGCTCTAAAGGGTTTTATAGCTCGTACTAAAAATGCTTCAAAGAATCAGCAGCTAGAAAGGCGATTAGGGGTAAACGACCAACCAGTCGGTCCGTATGAAATTGATAAATTGACGCAGCTACTGGAGGGTGCGGAAGCGATTGGCGCGATTTAATGCTTTATGAGCAGTTACACGGAAGGTTTGCACATAACGGATAACCCAGCTTGCAATGAGTTTATGCGGGGAGAATGGGGAGACTTTCCGAGGATTCAGTTTGATCGTAAATTAGGCGCTGAGTTGGCGCCTGGCGAGACTATTGATGTTGCTGAAAAAAGCTTAAAAGAGTATCTTAAGTATGCTGGTATCCCCAGAGATCGCTGGGGCGATTTGTCAATAGTTGTTACTGGCGCTGAAAGTTCTTTGTATTTGAGAAATAGAGAGCTGGGCCATGCGGTAATCAATAAAACTGATAGCCCAAGGACTTGATGTTGTCGTAAAGACTGGTTATTGTATTGATCCTGACGCTACTTTGCGGCATGAACTATGCCATGTCAAGGATGCGATAGATGGAAAGATTGATTTACAGAGGGCGGATTTGCTGTATAGGCTAGGGGCTTCAATACATAGAAAAGATTTGCGTATTCAGGCTGCTGCACTCAATACTCTGGGCGCTCTTGCTTATGTATGCGGTATGTATTTTAATTCTGAGGAGCTAAAGGAGGTTGCAATTTCTGTTTTGGCTTCAAATAACGTTTCAGCTGCGGCGTTATTAGGAATTCATTTGAAAGGATACTATCATAATCCATGCGAAGAGCGCGCTCGCGAGGCTGAAAAAAAGGCGAGTGGCTGCCCCACGCGTTTGTTAGGCGCATAAGCGCTGAGTCTGAGAATGAGATAGCGTCGTTTTTATCTCACCCTTGGACATCGGTTCAGACAGGGGGAGACGAACATAAGGTGCAGGCGATGCAGGAAGCCGCCAGACAACTTGGCTTATCGTGTTATACGACAACAGATCCGGAGGAAGTTAAAATGCTTGCTATAAAAAGGGCTGAAAGATTTTGTTGCGGATGTGCAAAATCAGCCAGAAGCGCAGCGCCTGTAAGAAATAAATATATACTAGAAGCGATTGATGAAGAGACTGATAGATTTATGGGCTATGCGGATACAGCCATTAAGAATGGCGGTGCGGTGATGGCTATAGTGCCTGGCTCTATATGTAGTATTGGATTGGGAGCGTTCAGTAAACGCGATATTATGATATTGAAAATTGGCATTATTAGCTAGCATTGATTGCCAGAGTATGGCTAATGGTAATATTTGTTTGTTTTATATAATCTCGCTGCGCTTGGCATCAAGTTGAGACGGAGCGGGAAGTTCACTTCTTGCAAAATAAGATAAAAATTGTAAAACTGTTTGACAAATTCAGAGATAGAGAGTAATATATGAAACATTGATAAAATTATAGTGGGCAAGGAAGTGAGATTTGAGATGGGAAAACAAGGAATAGAGACAGTGAAAGACGGAAGTGTTACAACAAGAGTAGGTAGAGATATTGATAGCTGGGCTTCTCTTGTAGGTTTCAGCCATAAAGCAGCAGTAGCAGAATCGTTTGACGAAAGTGAAATACCCCTTGTTGTGCAAGCTGTCAATGAAACTGGTACGCGATATCGTGTGGCATCGGGTGTTGATGAAACTCGTAAGTTGCTGGTTGCAAGATTACGACGTCGTCTTGCCAAGAGCGAAGGATATTTCCCAGACCTTTATCTTGAACGTATAGAGGAATCAGAACAACGCCGCGCCGAAAATATACTGGAAGCTGGCGGGGCGGTAGTTGCCTTAGCTTGTAAAGAAGGAAAAGGTCTGGATGATTTTTGGCGGGCATACGACGGTCTAAGGCAGGCTAATCCTGAATTATCCGAGTCTTAGGCTTGCTTCTTGCAAAATAATATAAAAACTGTAAAACTGTTTGACAAATTAAGAGAGAGTAATATATGAAACACTGATAAAAATTATAGTGGGCGAGGAAGTGAGATTTAACATGGAAAGAATGGGGTGCGAAGGTTGCGAACGTCCAGCAAGCGTTGATGATTGGATTGGTTATATATTGTACAATAGAGCATTCGCGCAGCCGTTTAAGGCTGATGATATAACCACTGTCGAGCAGGCTGCTATCAAAACCGGCACGCGATATTATGCCACAGCAAATGTCAACGAAGTTATAAGTTTTATGGGTATAATGGAACGGCGTACGTGTGTAGAGTCGGAAGAGTCTTTCGAAGAAAAAATGGACCGCTTGAGCAGCCGTGCCGAGGAGATGGTTGATCACGGTAAAATAATGGTTGTTTTGGCTCTCAAGGATAAAAAACTGGCTTAAGTGATTTTTGGAGAGAACACCGCAGGCTAGAAGAGCAGGCTAAAATACTAAATCCAGATCTCGATTCTGCTGAATCTGAGGATAGTGAATATCCAGTTTCTTTGAACGGTGATTCTATTGATCCTGATTTTCTTGAGAGTTCTGGTAATGATAAATATTCAAGAGTTAGAAATTCTTTAGGTGCCACCTCTGCTGGGATTGACGGTTTGTCTACTGTTGAAAAGGAGCAAGAAAAACCAACTCTTACAAGTATGGTTCTTAATGGAAAGGCAACAGCGCGCCCTGCAAAGGATAATATTTTGTGACTATAAACGTACGGGCTGCTCGTGAAGCTGGTCTGGAATACCATAGAATAACTGATTATGATGAGGCTTGTGGGCTACTGATTGCAGAAAACCGCCGTTCGACAATGTCTGCGGCGCTAGATGTAGGATATGCTAGTTCACAGGGGTCTGAGTCTGATCTGCTTGAAGAGATAGGGCCGTTTGTGGAGGGTCTAATCCAGAACGGCGGCGGGGTGATTGTCATAGAGCATGGTGATGGAGAGAGACAACTAAGTCCGGAATTCTATTTAAAGTATAAAAAATTAAAAGACATACTTGATTCTGGTGATCCTAATAACTGGTAAAGATATTATAATCTAGAGAGGCAATCTAGCTCTAAGTCACTCAAATCTTAATTTCTAGCATTCTTCGCCTTCAACTCCCGCTCATACCGCTGTAATTGCTCAATCAAATCGTCAATATCCCCGTTCATCACCGCGGGGATGTTGCTGCGGCTGTAGTGAATACGGTGGTCGGTGATGCGGTCTTGCGGGAAGTTATAGGTGCGGATTTTTTCGGAGCGGTCGCCAGTGCCGACTAGTGAACGCCGTTCAGCGCTTAATTTGGCGTTTTCCTCGTCAATTTTCATCTGCAACAAGCGCGAACGCAGCACGCTCATGGCTTTTTCGCGGTTTTTGATCTGCGATTTCTCGTCTTGGTTGGTGACGATGATGCCAGTCGGCAGGTGAGTGATCCGTACCGCCGAGTCGGTGGTGTTGACGCTCTGGCCGCCGTGACCACTGGAGCGATAAATATCGACGCGCAGGTCATTCGGGTTGATTTCAATGTCAGTCTCTTCAGCTTCTGGCAGCACCGCCACGGTGACGGTCGAGGTATGGACACGGCCTTGACTTTCGGTGACCGGCACGCGCTGGACACGGTGGACGCCGCCTTCAAATTTCAATTTGGCGTATGGCGCGTCGCCCTTGACCATGAAAATAACTTCTTTGTACCCGCCGGAATCGTTAGCGGATTCGCTGATAAGTTCGGTTTTATAGCCGTTAGCCTCGCACCAGCGGAGGTACATGCGGTATAATTCTGCCGCGAACAGTGAGGCTTCGTCGCCGCCAGCACCAGCGCGGATCTCTATGATGATGTTTTTCTCGTCGTTCGGGTCTTTAGGCGTCAATAGGATAAATAATTCTTCTTCCAGCTCTGACAGACGCGCTTCAGTTTCAGTGATTTCAGCTTTCGCTAATTCTGCCAATTCGCCGCCGTCATTCGCTAATTCTTTGGCGTCACGTAGATTTTGCTCCAACGTAGCTCGCTCTTCGCCCTTGGCAATAAGCGTCTCCAGCTCTGAGAATCGCTTATTTTTACTCGTGAAATCTGGCGAGCCATACGCGTCAGGACGCGCTAAAAAATCACCCAGGCGAGCGCGCTCGGCCTTCAAAGCGTCTAAATCGAGGGAAATCTTTGCCATATGTATAGAATTATAGCATATTATTCCTTTATTTTTCGCAAGCGAGGTGGGCGAAACTTGACGATTTTACAGTTCCCGTGGTATTGTATGGATTACTGTTTAAGGAGTGATTTATATAATGGAAAAATCGTGGCAAATTTTTGGAGACTACGGCGTATACGAAACTGAAAAAGAACAGGGATTATTTCCTAGGCTTGAACGGGCATTGCAAAAACCTGACAAAGTCGAGAATTGTAGGGTAATCGTTCCGTCCGCCCCTCTGAGGCAACTTAGTATTGTTATCGGCAATAAGGAGCTGAGCGAGAAGAGGCTGACCTTGAATAATACGCCTTTTAGTGAACCAAGATTTGACGTGACGGCTAATCTATTTTATCCGCACGGCAGTATTATGCGTGACGATGGAGAAGTGGTAAATATGGAAGTTGTGGGCTTTGATGCTTATGAACGCGAGGGTACGGGCGATATTTGTTATAGTGATTATTATCAGGATTGGGGTAGGCGAAAGAAAAAAAATCGGCTCGGTTATTGTGTTCAAAGCTGATGTACAGTCGGTTAGTTGGTGGCGCCGTAGATCAAAATTAACGGCACAGGATATGAAATGGGGTGAAAATTGCGCTTATGGAGCATGTGTTACACCTAATAACATTAAGTGGTTTCGTATATCATGCAAAGACGCTGAAGGTAAGGATCTAAATCCTCTTTTTCCTGACGTTGAGATACTTAGCTCAGAAGATGAAAGAGTTGCCGAGCTAAATGCTGAATTAGAGGAGTTTTTACAAGAGCGCGAACGTGTTATGGCGTAAGAATGAAAACATGGAGTAATTCTTGAACTGCTTGAACTCTGGTAACAATATGTAATTCATATTGTATAAAAACTATAAAAACACCTCGGCAAGGAGCAGAGATGTTTTATTGCAGGTTTGGTTTTTCTCGGCTATTTCTTAGCCTTTTTAGACGGTTTCGCTGATTTGGCGTCGTCGTCTCCGCTAGCGGCGGTTTGCTGAGCCTTGGCTGCGGCGGCTGCGTTGCGCTTTTTCGCCTTATTAGCCAACTCGGCGCGGCGTTTAGCGGCTGCCTCCTGGCGTGCTTTGAACCGGTCAACGCGGCCTTCGGTGTCGATGATCTTTTCTTCGCCGGTGAAGAATGGGTGCGAAGCGCTGGAGATGTGCACCTTGACAAGCGGATAAGTCTTGCCATCTTCCCAAACGATGGTATCCGTGGTTTGCGCTGTTGACTGTGTCAAGAACGCGAAGCCCGCTTGATCGTCGCTAAATACGACCGGGCGATAGTTCTGTGGGTGAATACTGCTTTTCATAACCCTAGTATTTTAGCAGGAAAGCAGATAGATTGCAAATTGTTGCAAAATCCATGCAATATGTCAAAATGCTTGACGAGACAGAGTGGAAAGCGTATAGTCCAGATTAATAGCAAGGAAAAAACTGGGAGTCTATTATTTTTTATGGAAAAAAGTATTCAGTCGTCGTTTATTGGATGTTATGAATCTGATACATTCGGTGCGGATAACTCAGAAAAATCAGTCGAACATGGTGAAACGGAAGGTCAGGAAAGAATTGAAAAACTGAATGCGGTGTTAGAATCGCCCGACAGTGTTGAATATCTTTATGTACGCAGTAATAGCCGGATGGACGGTTTTCATGTTGCGCTGAATCTTCAATTTCATTTGACATTAAAAAGTACGTCTTATACCAATATTGTTCGGGCAAAGTTGTTTAATCCGCGCCAATTTTCTGACGGCGACTCTCAGATTGCGCCAATAGAAACGACCGTTCCCGTTGCGGCTTTTGATGCTTATGAACGCGGCGTTCATCGAAGTGGGACTACCAGAAAATGGGAAGGTTCAGTAATATTGTTTAATATGTCGGAAGATCTGGCTGGCGAAGTTCTTCCGCTTTCAACGATGACAGGCTCTGATCGGGATAAGAATGACGTCTACGGCGCAGTCGTGAAAGATGATGCTATTACATATTTTCAGCTTGCTCCGAAAAAGGAGGGCTACATGGATCCGGTCATTATTGAATTTGACCCGTCAAGCAAAGAAGCAGTAAGTTTGCAAGATGAACTCGATAAATTCCTCAAATCGCGCGAGGATGCGGTTGCGGCGTAGGGATGGTTGTTTATGTTGTTTCTGGCGAGACTGCCGGCACCAAGGTTACGGTTGGCGAAATGGCGTTTATCTCTGAATTTGGTGATACCGAGCCGCATACTCCAGAAGTAGAAGACGGTATACGAGAAAAAAGAGCAGGATTGTTAAAGCGAACAGGCAGGTGTATGGCTCGGCTAGCACTGAGTGCGGCAGCAGGCCTTAGCGAAGGACTACAAGAGATTAAATCAAGTATTAAGCGCGGTGCGGCGGATTTTGCAGGCAATATTAGGCGCGATTATTTTGAATATTGCGGTGCTAAAAAATACGAAAACCCCGACAAAGAAACCTTGCGAAGACTTAAACAAGTTCAGGAAGATTGGAAATTTGATATTCATGGCGGCGGATTTGTTCTGAAGAACGGTGAGCAAGCCGTGGAAGAGGCGGTTGCTGATGGATATGAAGGGATGGAAAAACTGCTGTCTAGTATAAGACAATTAGCAGAGGAAGACGAAAGGTTTAACCCGAACTCGGAAAAATTTGATAAAGAATATGTCCTTGATAATCTATACGTTCTCGCTTCAGAAGAAGTTGAAAATCTCTCTGGGAAATATTACCGCCATATGCCGGAGCTCATGATGGACTCTTTAGGCTTGGTGCAAGAATATATTAATCTTATGCAGGATTCGCGGAAAAAAGAGATTTATCCTGAACTTGTCAGGGAATTATTTTTCAGCAAACAACAGTTGCCTGAAGAGTGGATGAAAGGGGTTGACGATAGTATTCTCAACGAGCTGATTGGCGCGGTCTCAGACGGTGTTCGTGATGAATTTGTATTTGACAAGTTGTGTGAATCGCTGGCAGAGCACGGCTTTCCGCCAGATCGCTGGACGCAGGATATAAAAAAGAAAGATTTTCCAGAAGATTTGCGCAAGATGATTGATACGGGCAATGAGGATGTAATGGATATTCTAGCGATTTGTCATATAATTGATAGTACTGACCCTGAAGGAATTGGCATTGTTGACCGTGTCGCCTTGCTAGGAAGATATTACAGAAACCGTCTGCCGAAAGTAAATCCCGATATAGTACTGGATGCCAGCTCACAAATGGCTCTGTCTACGTTTTCTCAGAGCAAGGGCTATCAGTCAAGATATTTCAGTAGATATATCAGTACTATTTGCCAGATTGGACAGAGAAATGCTAATAAGTTGAATAGGCTGACGGGAATATTGCATTTTGCCGATTGGAGTCCGGAAGTTTTGGGGGGAACGCTGAATATGCTAGAGACTGGGCATACCGAATCTGGCGGTCCGGCAACGCTTATTCTTCGGGGAGCTTCGGGGGATTCTAATGGCACTGCATGCGGTTTTTACGATGTCAAATCCGGTGATGTGTTTGCTGCTGAAATAGATGATACTGGTTGTTTACCCGCTATAGTAAAGAAGTTGCGAAAAGCGGGCGTCGCCGATAAATTTGACACTGTCGTGCTATTTGGTCATGGCGACGAGGATGCTTTTAAGATGTCAAACACAGAAAAAATACCGCCAGATCCTCATGAGTGGTATGATAAGAAAGGTATGCGCCAGCTGATATTTGCGCTCAGGCCGAAGTCTATTGTACTAATTTCCTGTCATCCACTTGTGCGGGAGGAAGATAAATTTAACCCTCTGGAGGTTGGCGGCGAACTGCAGCGGCGGCAAGGTACGGCAGCGGCGCTTTCCGTAGCATTTTCAGGAATAAAAGTTCACAGCGGTCAGGACGGCGCAACGCGCTTTGTTGTAAATAACAGCGAGCAGGACGGTAATATACATATGAGAATTGCTACAGTTAGAGATCCCTCTGTGGGCGGAGACATGTGGGAAACTGTAGTAACACAGTATGGCTTAACACGCAAATATGATGAAGAGGTGGATGGGTTATGAAAAATGGTTCTGCAGAAATCTTTTATGGCGCGCATACTATATGAGTTTGACAAATAATCAATAGTGTGCTAGTATACTAAATATAAATAAAGTTCAAAAACAGAAAGAATAAAAATGTTTGAAAGCCAACCAGGAAGTTCTGATCCGTTTTCCGCTAAACCTTCGCCGCACGAGCAAAGATTTCAATCTTTGATGGGTTATGGCCGGGAACAACAATCGGGTGTCTTTGAGGCTGTTGGAGAGCGGGTCCAGCGTGCAACTGAGCTTGGTAGAGGGGTTCTTGGTGTTATACAGCGCGTAGATATGGTTGGTTCGACTCGGGCTGGGTTGGGTCATGTCGACAAGATAGTTGGCGCAGCAGAGAAGGTGCTTGATAATAGAGCAGTGCGATTTGCTGAGCACGTTCCTGTTGTTGGCGGACATGTCCGCGCTGCCAGAGGAGTGACAGAGATGGCGCGAACGGTTGTGGATACTGGTAATCAGTTAACTAATTCCGCAGATGTATTATCGCAAAGCTCACAGGTTCGCCGGGAAGTTGCACGAAGCGGCTGGTCGGCGGCACGAAACAGCCTTGAGAGTAGCATGGGAATTGAGCGCGGCGTGGATGGTCGTCGGAAGAAGGTTCTTCGTGGTCTTTTCAAAGCTGCTTTTAATCTATTTCGCACGGGTGGCAGATCAGGTGTTGATGCGCTTTCGGAAGCGGGTAAAGCGGGTGCTCGGGCGGCAGGCGCATCAGTGTTTGAGCAGGGTCAAGCATATTCACCGCAGACTACACCTGATAATTCGCCGTTCATGTCGTCTGAGCCATATGAGCCGTTTGGACCGCCTAAGCCGTATACGTCGTATGAAGAACTGTCTGATCCATTTGCTAATTTATCGTTTGGTAAGACAGATAGAGTTGATCCAGGAGGTTCTCCTAATAGGCCAGAAGATATAGATATATGGGGTAGTGTTTCCACGTCAGGGTCTGGCGCGATACCTCCGCCACCTCCACCGCCTAGTAATCGTCTGCAAAGAACTCCAAGCAATCCATATGGCCGCTGGTAAGTCGGCGGTTTGGATTCTATTCCCCAGTATGCTACAATAATTAGGTAACTAATTATTAACGACACAGCCCGCCGCAGCTCCAAAAGCGGCGGGCGAGGAAAAGGAGTAACCTAATGTCTGTAGCAGTAGACATGAAAGCTTTGTTTGAAGCTGGCGTTCATTTTGGACACAAAACTAGCCGTTGGCACCCGAAAATGGCGCCATATATCCATTCAAAACGCCAGGATAGCCACATTATTGATTTGGCGAAGACGGCTGAGGCGCTGGAGAAGGCACTGCCGGAGCTGACAAAAATCGCCGCTAGCGGTGAAAAGGTATTGTTCGTCGGTACGAAAAAGCAAGCCAAAGACGTGGTGCGCCAAGCGGCCGAGAGTATCAACCAGCCGTACGTGGTTGAGCGTTGGATTGGCGGTATGCTGACCAACGGCGCGACGATTGCTCAGCAGATCAAGAAGCTGAAGAACCTTGAGAAGCGTATGGCATCAGGTGACCTGGAAAAGCGCTACAACAAGCTGGAAGTGCAGCGTTTCCAGGAGGAAATTGATAACCTGAATTTCAAATACGGCGGTATTAAGAACTTGATGGGCAAGCCGGGCGCAGTGGTCGTGGTTGACGCGCTGACTGATGCGAACGCAGTGCGCGAGGCAGAGTCTCTGGGTGTACCAGTGTTTGCCGTGGTTGATACTAATGTCAATCCAACTGGCATCAATTATGTTATTCCAGGCAATGATGATGCAATTAAGAGTATTCAATTGCTATTAAGTTATTTTACCGAAGCAGCAGCCGAGGGAACTGGCGCAGCAAAAAAGGAAGACAAGGCAGTAAAAAAGGGAGATAAATAAGATGAGTGTTTCTGTTGATGACATTAAAAAACTGCGCGAATTAACTGGAGTGGGCTTGACTGATGCAAAGAAGGCGCTGGTCGAGACTGATGGCGATTTTGACAAGGCGCTGGAGGCGATGCGTAAAAAAGGCTTGACCAAGGCGGAGAAAAAGGGCGACCGCGAAGCGCGCGAAGGCTTGATTGAGGGCTATGTTCACTCGGGCCGAATTGGCGTGGTGGTTGAAGTGAACTGTGAGACCGACTTCGTGGCGCGGCTGGATGATTTTAAGACGTTGGCGCACGAAATCGCTATGCAGATTGCAGCCATGAGTCCGAAGTATGTTTCTGAGGCGGATATTCCGGCTGAGGAGATGGAGCGGGTGAAAACTGAGTTGATGGCCAGCGATGCATTGGCAAGCAAGCCTGAAGAAATGCGCGAGAAGATCGTTGAAGGTCAATTAAAGAAGCATTTTGTCGAACAGGTGTTGATGAGCCAGGCATACATCTTGGACGATTCCAAGACAGTTGAGCAGCATATTAAGGAGGCGATCGCTAAACTGGGCGAGAACATCGTGGTGCGCCAGTTCAGGCGAATTGAGCTGGGCGTGAGCGAGTAATACTGCGCTAATCTTGGCTGGTTTTATGCGGAGGGTTAAGAACTCTCCGCATTTATTTTATTTACGTTTATTGTTAAACGCCCGAGACTTGACAAATTAGCAAATATGGAGTATAATCGACGCTAGTTTACTATTATTAATTGTTCATAGACAGAAAGGATATAGTAAAAATATGAGTAAATCTGAAAAAGCGCCAGGGGGGGTAACGCCTGAACAATCTGGTAAAAAACTGCCTGGTTTTGTAAAGAAAGTAGGGGCGTTGGCGTTGGCTTTGTTGGCAGCTGGCGGTATCTGGCATAAAGCGCATGAGCCTGCGATGAGCGATGAGCAGATGTCTAAAGCGACAGATGTAGTGCGCGAGGCTGTTTTGGATAGGGCTGAATATATAGTGGATAACGCTTCTCATCAGGAAGACGACAGTCGTAAGGGAGATTTTATTATGGCTAACGATGGAAACTCGCTCAGTTCACTTCATATTAGTGTAAATAGGGGTATCCCAGTTGGTGAAGAGACAATACCTGGCGTTGGTGAAGTCACTGACTATAGTGATGAAGGAACGAGTGTCAGGCTATGTATACTGGAAGATAAAAAGAGTGAAGGATATCCTACTGATTCATATGTATGTGCTACTTTTAGCTCGGAAAGCAGTTTGGCATCGGATGGTGTCAAAGGGGATAATGGTGAGGTTGACTATAGGAAAGCTATAGAATTTGTAAAATCTCCTGAGGTTTGGGCTAGTGAAATGTATTATACTGATGATTACGATAAAAACGGGCGCATTGAAGAGTTTAAGTGCGATCCAGGAAAAGAGTGTAGCGGCGATCCGAGTTCGACAATATATATAAGTCGGAACAATGGCGTGGGCAAAGGTTTGGATGTTTTTTATTCTGGCGAGGAAGCAGTCAACCAAGTACAGGAAGCGATTGACACGGTGAAAAGCAATTGGGGTGATGACGAATCAAAAAAGTAAGTAATGATTAGGATAAAATACCTGCCTGATGGCAGGTATTTTGCTTAGGCTTTATAACTAGTATAAGTCAATATGGTTAGTTGACAAAAATGCAAATCTGTGCTAGTATACGAGAGTATAGAAATAAATAAAATAAAAAAGAAAAGGCGGCAAAAATGACAGCAGAAACAATGGGAACGCGCGGTGGTCGAGGTTCTTCGCCTGAGGAAAACGCTTGGGTGGGAGACCGTGACAACTCTTGGGTAAGCATGGGAGAATCGCCAGGCCCGTTTGATGATATTACTCCCACTCCGCGGGAATCTGACAAAAGACCAGATCCGTTTGGGCCAGATTTTTCCGGAAACTTTGCAGCTGAGTTATTAGACAATAAACAGAGTGCGCATGAGGCTAGAGGAAGAGAAATAATCGGCAACTTGAAAGAAAAGGGCCAAGAGGCTCTTAGCGGTTTAAGGGAAAAAGCCAAGGGCGGTCTAAATAAACTGATGAACAGAACCATGAAAGGCGTATACGCTACTGTTGGTTGGGGTGCAGAAACTGTAGCTAAAGGACGCCAGTTCGCTGCTGATAAAGAGAAGCGGTCGGAAGAAAGAAAAGCTAAGCGGGCTATGGCTCGTAAGCAGCGAATTATGGATCGCGAGAAGCGGCGCGTAGAGATTGATGGGCGTAGATCTGATAGAAAGGCTGAGAGTGATAGCTTGGACCGCGGAGATGCTGTTGGCAGACATCAGAGAAGAGATGTAAGACATGTGCGTAAGACAGAAACAGGTATATTGAGCGAGTCGCGCAAGGAGCTTGGCGAGGTACAGAAGCTATATAAAGAAAAACAGAACACAGTGAGCGAGGCTAGGGAGGAAAAGGAATCGGCCAACGCTGATCTTCAGCGAGCAAAAGAAGAGTATCTTAAAGATATAAATCAGGAGTCTAGAAAGAGACTTGTTGAAGCTCAAGAAAGGAAGTCACTGGCTGATCAGAATTATGAGAACATTAAAGCTGATCTGAAAGACCTTAGAGAAAGAGGTACGACTATCATGAAGTTGCAAGCAGAACACGAGCTCGTGCTTTTAGAGAATAATCAGCGTCCTGAGGAGATAGCGAGACAGGCTAAGTCTCGTAAGGAGCGCCGAAATGCTTTACGGCGCGAAGCGGTTGGCGATCTTGGTATTTCTGCTAGAGACAGGGTTGGGCAGCTTTTGGACGACGCCCCAGGTTATATGAGAAGTATTGGCAGAAAGTTAGTCCGTGCTGCTCGGTGAAATTGAATATATGAATATAGATAGCAAAATATAAAAATAGAAAGGCAATGATGTGAATAACGATAATATTACGATAAATGCGACGATTATTACAAAAGGCCAGCTGAATGCGATTGGAATTAAACTTCCTGACGACCAAATAGAGGCGTTAATCCAACATGTTGAGGATACGGTTAATGAGAGGATTGGCGAAGAAATTGTTGATTCGTTGGATGATGACCAGCTGAAGGAGTTAGTAAGATTGCAAGATAGCGGAGCTTCTGACGATGTAGTGAGCCAATGGATTAAAGAACGTATACCAGATTACGATGAGATTATTGAAGACAATGTGCGAATTGTGTTGGGCGAGCTGGTCGAAAATTCAGATGCCATCACAGCTTCGGCTTCAAATGCGAACTAGCTGGTTATTTAGTTGTCTATACATTAAGGGCGTGACATACTGGGATTATTTCGTATAAATAATCAAACAGTCGTCTGCCTGGCGGCGGGAGTCGGTGGTGGTGACGATGAATTGATGATTTTGGATAGTCTCCTGGAGCAGTTTTTCGCGAGTGGCGTCGAGTTCTGAGAATACGTCGTCCAGTAAAATAAGCGGTTTGGTGTTGTTTATGCTGGTTTGCAAATCTAATTCTAGTAATTTGAAAGCTAGCATGATGGTTCGCATCTCGCCTCTGGAAGCAACTTTTACGGCGGGCTGATTATGAAGGAATATAGTAAAATCCTCGCGCTGCGGTCCGGCAGAGGTAAAACCGGTTTTGGTTTCATATTCGCGCGATTTGGATAGGCGGTCAAGCAGGGATTGTTCGTAGGTTTGCAGAGGAGCGCTGGCTGAATATTCAATTGATAAAGCCGTCGGCTGTCCAGCTAGCGATTCGTACAGGTTTTTGATAGCTGATTCATGTTTGAGCAAAAAATTTGTACGCTGCCGGCAAACTAAGGCGGCGTATTGAACAAATTTTATATCCCAAGCGAACAAGTTATTACGCCAAGATTGCGAATTTTCCTGAGGATGCTTTAATAGTTCGTTGCGCTGCAGCAGCGCCCGGCTGAAAGCTCTGAGAGTAGTATCGTATTTCGGGTCAAGGCGAGATAGTAGTCCGTCTAAAAAGTCGCGGCGGCGCGATGGCGACGATGAGATTAGCCGCAATTCGCTGGGTTCAAATAGAACAATGGGCAAGCGGTTCTTACGAGACAAGACCTTTGATTTGTTATCATTTAGGATAAATTCTTTACTGATTTTATCGTTCGATCTAGCTAATTTAAGGCGGCGCGATCCAAAGCTGCCCTCCAAATGAACAATTGTTTGTTCCGCGTCGAATTTCATGCAGTCGCCCAAACTGCCGCGGAAACTACTGCCGCGCAGCGCTGCGTAAATTGCCTCCAGCAAGTTGGTTTTACCTGTGCCGTTTGGTCCAACGATAACCGTGCCAGAGCTGTTAAAATCGACTTCATGTAAGCCGTACGAGCGAAAATTATAAAGCTTTAATTTGGTTATCACGGAGGTTATTATATCATGGCGCCAGGACTGAAGTTGGTTAGATTTTTATGCGGGATTTTACCTGGTGTAAACTTTATGTTACATAAGGCGGACAATTGCTGGTAAAATTTGCTATAATATAAGGCAGGTAATTTGGAGGTAATGATGTTTGACACACAACAATATGAGGATAAAATGGCGCAGGCGTTTAGCCACTTTCAGGACGAGCTGAAAAAGGTGCGGACAGGCCGGGCGCATGCCGGGATGCTGGACGGCGTGATAGTAGAGGCGTACGGGACGCGGATGCCGCTGAACCAGGTGGCGAATGTAACAGCGCCAGAGGCGCAGATGTTGCTGGTGACGCCATTTGATCCAAGTAATATTACGGCAATTTCGGCAGCGATTCGCGATAATCAGAGTTTGGGCTTTAATCCGTCTGATGACGGGCGGGTGGTGCGCGTGCCAGTGCCAGCGTTGACCGAGGAGCGCCGCAAGCAATTAGTCAAGCAAGTTAGCGAAAAGGTCGAAGAGGCGCGGATCGCTATGCGAACGATTCGCCAGGACGCCCTGAAGGATGCCAAGCGCATGAAAGACGCCAAGGAACTCGGCGAGGATGATTATAAGCGAGTCGAGAAGGAAATTGACGCGCTGATGAGTAAGGTGCAGGTGCAAATTGACGAGGCGTTTAAGGCAAAAGAAAAGGATGTGTTGACGGTTTGATGGCGCAGATTTTTTCTGAACAGACAAGTGCTGGCGCTGGTGGAAAAACCGATTTGCCTGTGCACGTTGGCTTTATCGTTGACGGTAATCGCCGCTGGGCGAAGCAGCACGGGCTGCCGACTTATGAGGGGCATCTAGCGGGGTATAATTGCTTGAAGGATGTGCTGTTAGAGACGCTGCGCTGCGGCGTGAAATACGCCAGCGCTTATGTGTTTAGTACGGAAAATTGGAAACGTTCCGAAGAAGAAGTCGGGCATTTGATGAAACTATTTGTTAAAATGCTGGAAGCTGACGTATCGATTTTTTTGGATAATAATGTTAGGCTGCGAGTGATTGGGTCGCGCGACGGTTTGTCGGACGCGCTGATTAAGGTCATAGACAATGCCGAGGAAAAGACTAGGAATCTGACGGGCGGCGAGCTGCTGCTTTGCCTGAATTACGGCGGACATTTGGAAATTGCTGATGCGGTTAAAAAAGTTATTCGGTCGGGTATCTCGGCGGAGGGCGTAACGCCGGAATTGATTGCTCAGAATTTGTATGCGCCGGAAGTGCCGCCGTGCGATTTGATCGTACGGACTAGCGGCGAGCAGCGTCTGAGTAATTTTATGTTATGGCGGGCGGCCTACAGCGAATTGATGTTTATTGATAAACATTGGCCGGATATGACAACTGATGATGTGGCAGTAATTTTGGATGAGTATGCGCGCCGGAATCGGCGGTTTGGAGGATGATGATGTTGATTCTGGGGGTTGTTTTAGGATTATTTGTGCTAGTCTTGCTGGTTGTCTTACACGAGCTGGGGCATGCTATGGTCGCTAAGCGAAATGGCGTTGTTGTCGAAGAGTTTGGCATTGGCTTTCCACCGCGAGCGAAGAAGTTCCAGCCAAAAAAGAGTTTTCTCGGTAAAAACGTTATTTTTAGCCTGAACTGGCTGCCGCTGGGCGGATTTGTTAAGTTAAAGGGTGAATATGATTCTGCTGAAGGCAAGGGAACATATGGCGGCGCGACATTTTGGGTAAAAACTAAGATTTTATTGGCTGGCGTGCTGATGAACTGGCTGACGGCAGCTGTGTTGTTTACGATTTTGGCGCTGGCGGGTCTGCCAAAAATTTTACCAAATCAAGTCCAATTGCCGTTTGACACGGCGGTTGAACGCTCACCGGTGACGGTGGCGCGGGTAACGCCAGGTTCGCCGGCTGAAAAGGCGGGATTGAAAACAGATGATCAAATTATAAAAATTGCTCAGAGCGATATCACGACGCCTGGCGTTTTATCAGCAGCTACGAAAGCTAATGCCGGTAAAAAGGTCGCGGTGATATATCGCCGGGATAATACAGAAAAGATGATTGATATCCAGCTTAACGATGCTAAGAAGGCTAAATCTGGCGGCTATCTGGGCGTAGCGTCGCGGCAAACAGAAAAGTTTCATAGTACGTGGTCGGCGCCAGTTTTGGGCGTAGCGACGACGGCGCAATTGTCATATGAAACATTGAGAGGCGTTGGCGATTTGCTGGTGAAATCTGTCGGCGGGTTTATTGGACAATTTTTTGGTTCGGATGAATCGCGGCAGGCGGCAAGGGCAGATCTGGCAGCGGTTGGCGAAAACGTAGCTGGACCGGTCGGTATTTTGGGCGTGCTATTTCCGTCGGTTGTCAATTCTGGGTTGACGCAAATACTACTTTTGGCGGCGATTATCTCTTTGACGCTGGCAGTGATGAATGTTTTGCCAATTCCAGCGCTGGATGGCGGGCGCTGGTTTACGATGGCAATTTTCCGACTGATGCGCAAGGAGTTAACCAAGGAACGCGAAGAAAACATCCAAGCAGCGGGCATGTTGGTTTTATTAGTATTAACAATTTTAGTGACGGTGAGCGATGTCGGGAAATTATTCTAGGTTAGCTAAAAACAGGAAAAAATTTTTAGCGAAGGCTAATAAAGCGCTGGCGGGCAGATATAAATGGTGGCTGCTGCTGGTACTGCCGGCGTGGGTGTACGCGGCGTTTATCGCGGTACAGTATGCGGTTGGTTTGCTGGCGGGACTTTTGAACTCCATTGGCGTTCCGCTGAGTTCGCTAAACGTGGTTATTTTTAATGCGGCGGCGTCGTTTATTATTTATATTCTGACGCTGCTGGTCGTAATATTGGTGCCGCTATATGTCATGAAACATAAAACTACGCTGAGGCTGCTAGGGGTTGATGATTGGCCGACATTCTTGGAAATACTGATTTCGCCGTTGGCATATGTGGCTTATTTTCTAGTTACCAGTGTCCTGGTGGCGATAGCAGTTGCTTTGTTTTCGCTGGATATGACGCAAACGCAAACTTTACCATTCAGTCAAGCAATGCTGGGAACGCAGTGGCAGTTTTTACTAGCGTTTATAACAATGGTGGTTTTGGCGCCGATTGCCGAGGAATTACTATTTCGCGGTTATCTGTATGGCAAATTGCGCAAATCGTTTTCTGTTTGGTTGTCGGTTTTAGTGACGAGTTTGGCGTTTGGACTGGCGCACTTGTGGGCCGGAACTGATAAACCGCTACAGTGGTCGGTGGCAGTTGATACGTTCTCACTCAGTCTGGTGATATGCGCGGCGCGGGAATATACCGGTGCAGTTTGGGTGCCAATGATGGTGCATATAATAAAAAATGGTATAGCGTTCTATTTGTTGTTTATTAATCCTGATGTAATACGGCAAATAAATGCGCTATTACCGCTTATGTAAAGGAGGAAAATTATGCGGATGAGCCAACTTTTTACCAAGACAAACAAAACTGCGCCAGCGGAAGAAGTCTCTAAAAACGCGCAGTTGCTTATCCAGGCAGGGTTTATTTATAAAGAGATGGCGGGCGTATACGCATATTTACCGCTGGGCAAGCGTGTGCTGGACAATATTGTGCAGGTTATCCGCGAGGAAATGAATGCTATCGGCGGCAACGAGGTTAGTTTGACGGCGCTGCAATCGCGCGAGACGTGGCAAGCGTCTGGGCGCTGGGACGACGAGGTGATGGATGTATGGTTCAAGACTCGGCTTGCCAACGGTTCAGAGTTGGGCTTGGCGCCGACGCATGAAGAGCCGATTACGAAGATGATGCGCGGATTTATCGCCAGCTATAAGGATTTGCCATGCTATCCGTATCAGTTTCAAATCAAGTTCCGCAATGAGCTGCGATCAAAATCGGGTTTGATGCGCGGGCGCGAGTTTTTAATGAAAGATTTGTACTCGTTTTCGCGGAATCGGGCAGAGCACGATGAATTTTATGAGATTATCTCTCAGGCTTACGGGCGAATTTACGAGCGGCTTGGAATTGGCGATATTACTTATAAGACATTTGCTTCCGGCGGTAGCTTCTCTAAATATAGCCACGAATTTCAGACATTGTCGGACGTCGGCGAGGACACGATTTATGTGCATGAAGGTAAAAAAATTGCCATCAATCAGGAAGTGTACACCGACGAGGTGCTGGCTGACTTGGGGATAGCGGCGGATGAGCTGGTGGAGAAAAAAGCGGTAGAGGTCGGCAATATTTTTACGCTCGGTACTAAGTTTTCTGAAGCGCTTGATTTGGTATATACCGATGAACAAGGACATGTTCAGAAAGTGTTTATGGGTAGTTACGGTATTGGTCCGAGCCGGGTAATGGGGTTGATTGCAGAACACTTTGCTGATGATAAAGGACTGGTCTGGTCAGAAAACATTGCACCGTTTAAGGTTCATGCGGTGTCAATCGGCGAAAAGGGCCGGGAATTGGCGGATAAACTGTACGCTGAGCTGGCTGGCAAAGGCGTGGAAGTGCTGCTAGATGATCGGGACGAGCGGCCGGGTGTGAAATTTGCTGACGCCGAGCTGATGGGGCTGCCGTGGCGGATTACGATTAGCGATCGGGCAATTGATGGCGACGGACTGTTTGAGCTAACCGAGCGGGCGACTGGCGAGACGAAGAAATTGGATTACCAGCAGCTGGTCAAATTTTGTTCGGAGAAGTAAGAGCATTGACAGCCTAGGCGGTGATTGGTATACTCGTAGGGATTGAAAAGGTAAATGAACGCTATATATAGTGTTTTTCATTGACTATGTACGCTATATATGAAAGTTAAGGGGAATCTAATGAAAAAGACGTACCAGATTACAGAAAAAGGCCAGAGTGATTTAGAGGTAGAATTGGCGGATCTAAAAAGCCGGCGCGGCGAGATTGCCGAGAAAATTGCAGTTGCGCGTGATTTTGGCGACTTGAGGGAGAATGCGGAATATGATGCTGCCCGTAAAGAGCAGGGCCTGGTCGAGACTAGGATTGCTGAAATTGAAGAAATTTTGCAGAACGCCGAGATAATTCAATCGAGTGATGGCTCGGCAGTGGTTTTGGGAAGTGCAGTAGAGCTGCAGTCCGCTGCTAAGACGGTTACTTACACAGTGGTCGGGCCGGTGGAAGCTGATCCTTTGGCGGGTAAGATTTCTAACGAATCACCAATTGGCAAGGAGTTGATGGGCAAGAAAGTTGGCGATGAGGTGAAAATTAAGACGCCGAAGGCAGAGATGGTCTATGTTGTTAAGTCAATATCGTAAAGACGACTTTTAGGTTTCATCGGTTCATGGCTCAAGTGAGTGTGGTATAATTATCTCTGTTATGGCAACATTACAAGATTATCGAAACGAACGGTTACGAAAATTAGAAACCCTGCGAGAACTAGGCGTTGATCCGTATCCAGCGCGGTCGGAGCGGACGCATGGCTGCGGCGAGGTTTTGGCGCATTATGATGAGCTGGCGGGCCGGGAAGTGGTTGTGGCAGGTCGCATCACTTCAATTCGCAGTTTTGGTAAGCTGGCGTTCATTAAACTTCGTGATCAGTCTGGTGAGGTGCAGTTATATTTGCAGCGCGATGACGTGGCGGAGCTGGACGCTGGACGCGGTGTGTTGGGCATGAAGCAGTTGAAGCTTTTAGATACGGGTGATTTTATCGAGGCGCGCGGAGTGATGACGACGACACAGACTGGCGAAAAGTCGGTTGGCGTGCGTGAGCTGCGATTACTAACCAAGTCGCTACGGCCGATGCCTGAAAAGCTGGAGAACAAAGAAGAACGCTTCCGCCGCCGCTATGTCGATATGAATGTCAATCCAGAGGTGCGTCAGCGGTTTGTTCGCCGCAGCAAGTTTTGGCAGGCGACACGTGATTATCTAAACAGCCATGGGTTTACTGAGGTAAATGTGCCGGTGTTAGAGCATACCACCGGCGGCGCTGATGCTAACCCGTTTGTGACGCATATGGACGCGCTGGACGACCAGCAGTTTTACTTGCGTATTTCTCACGAGCTGCCGCTCAAACGCCTGATTGGCGCTGGGTTTGAGAAGGTGTATGACCTCGGGCCGCGTTTTCGCAATGAGAATTATTCCGATGAGCATTTGCCAGAACACATCGCCATGGAGTGGTACGCCGCGTATTGGGATTGGAAGCAGGGCATGCGCTTTATGGAGGCGATGTATAAAGACGTACTTCAAAAGACGTTTGGTACGCTGCAGTTTCAGCTGGGCCGGTTCACGGTGGATATGAGCGGCGAGTGGGAAGTCTGGGATTATGCCGAGGTGATCGACAAACACTATGGAATTGATGTGTATAATACAACGATTGAAGAGGTAGCTGCCAAGTTGAAAGAACATGGCTTGGAAGTGGAGAAGACCGATTCCATTCCGCGCAGTATCGATAAATTATGGAAGAATATTCGTAAAGATGTGGCTGGGCCGGTGTGGTTGGTGAATACGCCGAAGTTCGTCAGTCCGCTGTCCAAGACCAACCCCGACAATCCGCAGACGGTGGAGCGTTTCCAGCCGATTATTGCCGGGTCAGAGCTGGGCAATGGCTTTTCTGAGCTGAATGATCCGATTGATCAATTGAATCGTTTTGTTGAGCAGCAACTGATGCGCGACGCCGGCGATGACGAGGCAATGATGCTGGATATCGACTTTGTGGAGATGCTGGAGTACGGTATGCCGCCAGCTTGCGGTTGGGGTTACTCTGAGCGGGTATTTTGGATTTTTGAAGGCGTAACTGCCCGCGAGGGCGTGCCGTTCCCGCAGCTAAGAAGTGAAATCGACGAGACGACGCGGGCGATCTATCCAGAAGTGAAGTTGTAGTAATAAGAACCTCCAGCCCTGCTATTAGTCTTCATAAGTTGAGATATTCTTAAAGAACTCTTCTGGCAGGTTAAAACCGAGAGCGCGGTTTCTAAGCATCCTTTCGACGCGTTTTCTAGCGTCCTGCTGCAATTCTTCATCTGCGACGCCTCGTTTTCTTGTGAGAATAATGCGAGCTAGGGTTTCTATTCTGTCGGTGTTAGGCGCTTGATCATGTAAAAATTCTTCTTGCTCTGTTGATAAGGTATAATTGGCGTCTTGTGCACGACTAAAAGTAGTACTTCCGATAGGCTGTTTATGTAGGGCGTGATGAACGCGGCGAGCTGAAGTTTCGATACCGATACCTGAGGCATCTAGCCACCGTATATCATCCAGATGCGGGTTAGTTATCTCTGGTCTATATAGTTTTCTAAGAAATTTTGCTCCATATCTCATATAGCGTCGTCGTAAATGAGAACTTTCACCCATTAAGTCTTCTGGATAAAGACCGCCCGATGCCAGATATGTAGAAAGAGGAAATGCCAGTCCGCTTTCTTCCGCATAAATTCGATCTTCGATTGAATTTTCAGAGCTAAACCGCTGGCAAGCCACTCTTCTGAAAGCGCGTCGTACCATTTCGTCCACAAACAAAAGCTTACTGTATGCGTCCCAATCTTGCGGACGAATCCCTTCAAGCCATTCCAGCGAATAATCAATGTCGGGATGGCAAAATCCGAAAGGATGCTTTTTGATATCTTGTTGAACTGTTCGTAGCGTGTTGGGACGGATACGAGTTGTGTCGGCGTCAAGCCATAATATAGGGTGGTCAATGTCGATCTCGCCATCCATGAGTCGCGCGATGACAGCCTCCATGAAATTATTACGAACGACATTCATAATAAAGCCGTCGGTGCAGATAACTTCAAATGCTGTGCTAATTGTCATCGCATCTGAGTTGAAGCTCGTGAATTGTTGCCGCAAGCGGTCGTATAGCGGTTTGCACTGTTTTTGCGTAAATTGTTTTTGGGAGGGCGTGGCTTTGGCGTTCGCCCAAACAACGACGTGGATACCATTTTCAATGCCAGCACTTGCTGCCGTTAATTGCTTCATTAGCCGATCAATCGTTTCTGGTGTTTCGTGCCGAATTGCTACCGGTACACAAATCGTCATGCCAGTGTTGGCAGGCTGTTTACTAATTGGCTCAATCTTTTCTTGGTTGGAGCGAATTTGTTTCTGCATATAGTCGCTTCGTACCTGTATGTAACGTTTTAATTCGTCAAAGTTGGTAAGGGTATACATATCTGAGGGTAGTGTATTGCTAGCACGCTTGTCGGTATAGAAAGCAACAGCAGCCTCAGCAGTGTCCTTGGGTGCATCTGAGAGGCCTTGTTTACTAGAGGGAGATAACTCGAACGGGATTCTGGTAGTCGTCTTATAACGCATTTTTTTATTATACCATAATATGATGTTTTTACGATTTAACAGGTTGGGGTAAGGTAAATTGTTGCTTCTTTTAAGATTTTTCCTGGTATAATAGGCGTATGAAGCGACTTATATTGGGGATAATAATCGCTGGGTCTTTGTTAGTTGGATCTGGCCAAGCGGCGTTTGCAGCGCAGACGGATAATTTTACCATCACTAAATTTGACGCGGAATATTCATTGGGCCGCGACGGCGAGAATCGTTCAACTTTGGCGGCGACGTGGCGAATTACTGCTAATTTTCCACCGAATCAAAATCACGGTATTGCGCCGATATTTGTGAGAAATTACGACGGGCATTCAACGAGTTTTTCTATAAAGTCGGTGACTGATGAGCGGGGTGTGTCGCTGAAGCATTCTTGGAATGGCAATGAGCTGCGGATTGGCGATAAGGACACCTACGTCAGAGGCGAAAAAACCTATATCATCAAATTTACCCAACGCGATGTGACTAAGCATTATAAAGATACGGGCCGCGATGAGTTTTACTGGGATGTCATCGGTAATGAGTGGCGCGTACCAATGGAAAATGTGCGAGTGTCAATGAAAATTGACCGGTCGCTTCAGGCGGCGCGGCGCGGCGAACTATTCTGTTATGTCGGCAGGTACGGCTCAACTAAACGGTGTAATGTCAGCGGTGGTAATGGTGAGACTATTACAAATGTGAGCCGGCTGAACCGCCGAGAAGGCGTGACGATGGCGGTTGGTTTTAATAGCGGTACGTTTGCTGGATATCAGGAGTCGTTGATTGAAAGACTGATAAAAATTTGGGCAATGGTACAGATACCAGCAAGTATTTTGGCGGTTATTTTGATGATCTGGTGCAGTTGGCGATATCGGCGGTTGTTTGGTAGGAAAAATGAACTGAAGCCAATTCCGCCGGAATATCTACCGCCAAATCAAGCGAGCGTGCTGGCTTCAGCGTATATCCTGAAGAAATATGACGCCTTGATGGTTAAGGGCTCGGCAAAGGTAGCCCAGATGCTGGACTTGGCGGTGCGGCACTATATTAAACTATACGAAATGAAGAAGACGTCGTTTTTCCGGCCTGTGCAGTATGAAATTGAAATTGTAAAAGATTTGAAAGAGTTGAGACCTGAGGAATGCGAGATTGTTAGTGATATGTTTGGCTCGTCGATGCCAAATCCAGGCCAGCGGCTAAATCTGAAAAAGCTGCAGAATAGTATATCATATGCGGCGCGGACACGCGATGATGATAGGAATTTGAAGAATTTGGTATGCGGCAAATATGGTTTGTGCGAGCAAAAGCCAGCTAATAAACGAGCCGTACAAAGATGGGCGCTGGAGATTGGTATTATTGGTATATTGCTGCTGTCGCCGCTTTTACTGGCAGTGGCAGTAATGTTATTTTCATTATCGTTTGGTTGGTCGCTGACTGATGAGGGCTTAGTACTCAGGCGGTATTTGTCAGGGTTAAAGATGTATATAGGTGCGGCTGAGACCGAGCGTTTACGGATGCTTCAGAGTCCTGAGGGCGCGGAAAAAGTGAAGATTGATACGGCTGATGAGAAACAATTGGTGAAATTGTATGAGAGGGTATTACCATACGCGGTGTTGTTTGGACAGGAAAAAGAGTGGAGTGCGCAGCTGGGTAAGTACTATGAGCAGGTTGGCGAGCAGCCCGATTGGTACAGTGGTCAGGGTGCGTTTAATGCGGCGGCATTTGCGGCTGGAATGAACAGTCTGTCGAGCGTGGCTAGTAGCGCCAGTGATTACTCTTCGACCTCTGGCGGCTCAACTGGC
>CAJPOP010000003.1 GCA_905372305.1 Candidatus Saccharimonadota bacterium | reverse complement strand
GGAGGCGGAGGCGGCGGCTGGTAACCGTGTCTGATATTTTATTATTGGCGATGGCGGTGCTGCTGCTGGTGCTGTCGGGGTCGTTTTCAGGTCTTAATATTGGGCTGATGATGGCGCGGCCGGATGATTTGCGGCGCAAGGCCCGGCAGGGCGACGCAATTGCTGCACGAGTCTACCGCTACCGCAAAGATGGATATTATCTGATCTTTTGTATTTTGCTGGGTAACGTTGGCGTCAATACGGCGATGTCGATTTTGCTGGGTAATATGACGAACGGCGTGGTTGGCGGGTTGATTGCCACATTACTGATCACGATGTTTGGCGAGATTTTGCCGCAGGCGATTTTTACTCAACGCGGCTACCGTTTTGTGCGGCATTTCTTTTGGCTGCTGGATGTGATTTATGTGTTATTTTGGCCGTTGGCTCGTCCGATGTCGAAGCTACTGAACCGCTGGCTAGGCAAGGAAACGCCGCAGCTGTATTCACATCAGGAGTTGGAACAGATTATTCATGAGCATGCTGAGCGGTCGGATAGTCCGGTCGATTACGATGAAAGCCGGATTGCTTCGGGCGCGCTGCAATTCAGTAAAAAGACAGCTGGCGATTTGGTAACGCCGATGGATGAGGTATTTACCGTGGATCTGGATGATGAGCTGGACGCGACGCTACTAGCGCAGATTAAACACACTGGACATTCGCGAATCCCGGTGCGTGATGATGGGCGGCTGGCGGGGATTTTATATGTCAAGGATGTGGCAGGGCGCGAGTTGCCGCTGCCAGTCAGTCAATTGTACCGGGATAAGATTCACGACATCGACGCGCGGTCGCGGCTGGACACGGTGCTAAGCCGATTTATCCAAACTCGCAATCATCTGTTTGTGGTGATGGATGACGAGAATGAGCTGGGGATTATCACGCTGGAGGACGTGATTGAAGAGATTTTGGACCAGGAGATTGAGGATGAATATGACGAGGAATAGGGTAGGTAATCTCTCGGCTTGCTGTAAAATAAAAATAAAAATCGAAGAATTCTAAGGGGTAGGTTGCTATTCGGGTTGTAAAATAATCAAAATAGCTTGACATTTAACAGTACCTTGTATAACATAGTACTATGTACAATAAAACTATAAGGAGTAAGGTATGAGAAGAATCGATATCATCAAGCGGGCGGGGCGGAATCTTCGCCAGTCGAAAGGCCGGACAATTTTGACGTCATTGGCGATTTCCGTCGGGGCGTTTACGATTAGCTTGGCGCTGATGGCTGGCGAGGGCGGTCGGTTATATACCAATAGTATGGTTGATGCGGCTGGCGATAAAAAAGTGATTATGGTCAATAAAAAAATCGAGTCAGAGAAGAAAGAAGAACTGCCAGAGTACAATACGTCGGAAGAGACTGGCGAAGAACAGCTGGATAAACAAAAGGTAGCGCGTCGTAGCAAGTATTCAATGAGCGATGCTGATATTACTAAACTTCGAAAAATTTCGCATGTACAAACGGTTACTCCGGCGTATTCAACTGCCGGCGTGGCGTATGCTCAGAGTTCGGGTAATGGTAAGAAATTTGCCTTGGAAGTAGCAGTAAAGGCCGATAAAACGCGGGCAGAATTGGCGGCTGGCAAGCTGGATGATTTCATGCCAAAGCCGGGCGAGATTATCATCCCGGAGACTTATGTCAAGCAACTGGGCTTCAAGGACGCGCAGTCGGCGATTGGACAGACGATTACGTTGGGTTTGCGTAGTGCGGAGCAGAGCGGCGAGGTTGCTAAGGAGATGTCGCTGAAAATTACTGCGGTTGACAAAGAGTCGGATACGATTTTGTACTATCAGCCGACGCTGCGAATCTCGACCGCTGACGCTAAGGAAATCTACGAATTTAGCCACGACAAAAGCCAGCCGAACGAGTATTCGACGGCTCTGGTGTCGGTTGATGATGAGAAAAATATCGATGCGGTGAAGGACGAAATTAGCAAAGACTACAGCGCCTATTCGATTCAGGATGTGCGCAAGACGCTGCTCACCATGGTCAACGCGGCGCAAGCGGCGCTGGCGGGATTCGGCGGTTTGGCGCTGCTGGCGAGCGTGTTCGGGATTATCAACACCATGTATATTTCAGTATTGGAGCGAACCAGCCAAATTGGGTTGATGAAGGCGCTGGGAATGAGCGGCCGCGATATTGGCAAATTATTCCGCTACGAAGCGGCGTGGGTTGGTTTGCTGGGCGGCTTGATTGGTGTCGGACTGGCAAGTTTGGTGACGCTGCTGAATCCAGTGATTGCCAGCGCGCTGAAGTTAAGCGCAGGGACGAACTTGCTGGTGATTAATCCGCTGCACATTGGTTTGCTGGTGATTGGTCTGGTGGCGATGGCGGTTATTTCCGGCTGGCTGCCGAGCCGCAAAGCGACAAAATTAGACCCAATTGAGGCGTTAAGGACGGAATAGGAGAGAGATCATGATTGAACTAAAGAATGTGACGAAAATTTATGGCAAAAAGAAAAACCAATTTACGGCACTGAAAAATGTCAGCTTGAACATTCCGACGGGCGCGAGCGTGGCGATCCTCGGCAAATCTGGTTCTGGAAAATCGACGCTGATGCACGCGATCTCTGGGCTGGACAGGCCACAGCATGGTCAGGTGATCATCGACGGGCAAGACATCTTGCAGCTAAAGCCGAAGCGTGTCGATGAGTTTCGCGCCAAGAAAATCGGCTTTATCTTTCAGAGCTTTTTTGTCCAAGGCAATGAGAGTGTGATTGACAATGTCAGTTTGCCGCTGGAAATTGCACGGCTGCCACGGAAAAAGCGAGCGCATAAAATCAACACGGCACTCAAGGCGGTGGATTTGTACGATAAGCGCAAGAATCGTGCCAAAGACCTGTCGGGCGGGCAAAAGCAGCGCTTGGCCATTGCTCGGGCAATTGTCGGCGATCCGCAAATCATCTTTGCTGACGAGCCGACCGGCAACCTGGACAGCGAAACTGGCGCCAAAGTGGAAGAATTGCTATTTGATTATAACAAGCAAAAGGGTGTCACGCTGATTGTGGTGACACACGATGCCGACCTGGCGAAAAAATGCGATTATCAGATTATAATTAAAGACGGGCGGGTTGAAAAATCGACCGTGCCAGAGGAGAGAAAACATGGACGTTAGTGCTTACGCTGAAAGCTTGGCGATTCAGCTGCGCAAAGGATTTTTGGTCTACTGTGTGCTGCTAGTTTGTGCTAAACAACCGCAATATACCGGCGACATTGTGAAGCAATTGAGCGAGTCGGAGCTGATGGTGGTTGAAGGAACGATTTACCCGCTACTCAGCCGCTTGCAAAAATACGGCTATTTGCAGCACGAATGGCAGGAAAGCGAGCAAGGTCCGCCGCGCAAATATTATTCGCTGACTGACAATGGCAAGCAATTGGTGGACGAATTGAAAGATCGGATAAAACTGTTAAATAATTCGCTGAAAAATCTCGAGAAAGGAGCAAAGCGATGAAAGAAATAACCAGAATCCATTTGGCGAAAACGCCGTTTAGCGTGGAAGTTGATGCCAAAAAATCATTGGAGAAATATCTTAATTTAATTCAGAAAAACATGCACGCCGAGCCAGAAGCTATGCGGGAAATCGAAGCGCGAATGGTGGAGCTTTTGGCGGAGCGCGGCGTGTCAAAGGACGGCGTGATTGGCAACGATGACGTCCTGGCGGTGCAAAAACAAATGGGTGAACCGCGCGATTTTTCGGACGATGCCAGCGAAGCAATTGACGAGATAGAAGATAAAGATATTGATGATAAGCCAGCGAGACAATTGATGCGCGATCCAGATAACGCGATTATCGGTGGCGTCTGTGCGGGCGTGGCGGCGTATTTTAATATCAATCCGCTGTGGGTGCGGTTAATTGCCATTATCTCGCCGTTTATGACATTTGGTACGGCAGTACTGATTTATGTGGTGATGTGGCTGTCGATGCCGCCAGCGCGAACGGCGTCGGACAAGCTTCGGATGCGCGGCGAGCCAGTGACTTTAGCGGCGCTTAAAAAAGCGGCAGTCGATGAAGCTTCGGCGGCAGCTGACGGCAGTAGAGTAACGGCTATCGCTAAGGTTTTTCGCTACTCCAGCGGTGCGCTGATTTTCTTAATGACGCTGGCTTTGCTGATTGGGCTGATTGTCGGCGGCGCATTTGGCATCTCAGCAATTAACTGGCTTGGCGGCTTGGGCGTGCAAATGTGGGCCTGGGGCTTATGGATCTCGCTGGTGATTGGCGGCGTCGCGGCGGTGGTGCTGGGTATGGTGCTGGCGCGCAGCGTATTTACATGGACGATGAATCGCGTGTCTATGATCGCGATGATTACAGCGACGATTGTTATTTCTATGAGCATGGCGGGCGCTGGGGTTTTCGGTATGCAGGCTGGCTCGGAATTTTCCTATGAAGTGCAGCGTTTGATGAGGAAAATGGACGTTAAAATGCCGGATACAAATGGTGTTAAGTCAATTGTCATTGAAGGATCGACAGGCAGCGTAGTTCGTACAGACTCTGACAAGCTGCGAGTCGAAGCAAACTATGTAGATTTGCCAAGCGTCAAACAACCGACTATCAAAGCTCGCCGCGATGGCGACCGGCTGATATTGTCCGTCGAGGAAGAGTGTCCGCGAACGATGTTCTTCGGTAGTTGTCATATGTTTGGCGCGCCAGTTAGGTTTAAGATCTATGCGCCGGCGGACGTTAGCATCAATAGCCCGACATATTACGATGAAGACGAGTTAGAGCACTCTAAAGCTGAGGTTACTAAGAAAATATTTGAATGATTGTTCTGCTAATGCTACACTTAAAAGATGAAAGGTAATTTTTAAGAGTGGCTTGGTGGCAGGCGATTGTCCTTGGTATTGTTGAAGGAATTACGGAGTTTTTGCCGATTTCTTCGACTGGACATTTGACGATTGTCGAGAAATTGATGGGGATGAAAATCGACGATCCGAGCGTGGTGGCGTTTACGGCGGTGATTCAAATTGGGGCAATTCTGGCGGCGGTAATTTACTTCTGGAGCGATATTTGGCGGATTCTGCAAGCCTGGTGGCGCGGGCTGTGGTGGAAGCGAGCGCGCCGGAAGTTTGATTATAAATACGGCTGGGCGATTATTATCGGCTCAATTCCTATCGCTATTGTCGGTCTGCTGTTCAAGCACGAAGTTGAGACGGTGCTTCGGAGTTTGTGGTTTGTGGCAATCGGGCTGATCGGCTGGAGCGCGGTGATGTGGCTGGCGGATAATCGGGCGGCAAAAAATAAGCGCAATGAAGTCGAGACGAACTGGAAGGATACGACGGCGATTGGCATGGGGCAATGTTTGTCGCTAATTCCTGGAGTCAGCCGTTCTGGCGCGACAATCTCTGTTGGTTTGTTCCGCGGATTTGACCGCGTATCGGTCACGAAACTGAGCTTTTTCTTAGGAATCCCGGCTTTGCTGGCGGCAGGACTATTGGAGGTCGTCACCAAGTATAAGCACATTTCCGGCGGCGTCGGCTGGGCATCAACTATTATTGCCACGGTAGTTTCTTTCGGCGTGGGATATGTGGCAGTGTCCTGGCTGCTGAAATTTATCCAGAGTAATAATTTTCGTTCGTTCATAATTTATCGATTTGCGCTGGGGTTGGTGATAATAGGGCTGCTTGGCGCAGGGATAATCTCTCACGTTTAAGCAGAAGTTGTTATATAATTAAGACATGTTAGACATCAAATTTATTCGAGAAAATGCTGATTTGGTGCAAAAGTCGGCAAATGACAAGGGGTATGCGGTCGATATTGCAACAATGTTGCAATTGGATGACGAGCGCCGCGACCTGCAAAAGCAAGTTGAAGCACTGCGTGAACAGCGAAATGCAATTTCAGCCAAAATGAAAGGCGGTCGCCCAGATCAGGAGCTAATCGACCAGGGAAAACAGCTGAAAATTGAGTTGGCGGAACGTGAAAGCTACTTAAAATCAACCGAGGAAAAAGTAGCGGCAATCCTGAAAAATGTGCCGAACATCACCTTTGACGACGTGCCGCTTGGCGGCGAGGAAGATTCGGTTGAGGTAAAGGTCTACGGTGAGCATAAAACAGGCGCCAAGGATCATTTGGATTATGCTGTCAGTCGCGGTTGGGTGGACTTTGAGCGCGGCGCGAAAGTGGCTGGTGCGAAGTTTTACTACCTTAAGGGCGACTTGGCGCTGCTGGAAAATGCTGTCACGCAATTTGCGCTGGATTATGTCATGAAACAAGGCTTTACGTTCATGACTGTGCCGCACATGGTGAATTTACGCACAGCAGAGGGCGCGGGCTTTACGCCGAAGGGCGAGGGCAGCAACGAATATGTGATCGAGGGCGAGGATTTGACACTGATCGGGACAGCGGAAATGCCGCTGACCGGCTATCACGCTGATGAAATTTTGGACGAGAAAGATTTGCCGCTGTTGTATACGGGATACAGTCCATGCTACCGCAAGGAAGCGGGCACGTACGGCAAGCATACTCGTGGATTGTTCCGAGTGCACCAATTTAATAAATTGGAAATGTACGCGTTTTGTTTGCCAGAGCAATCTAAGGAAATTCATGAAAAAATCCTCAGCGTCGAGGAAGCATTGTGGCAGCAAATTGGTATTTCGTATCATGTGGTGAATATCGCGGCGGGTGACTTGGGCGCGCCAGCTGCCAAAAAGTATGACATTGAATATTGGTCGCCAGTAGATGAGACGTATCGCGAGTTGACCAGCTGTTCGAATTGTACGGATTTCCAAGCGCGCGGTTTGAATATTCGCGTGCGACGCGCGAATGGCAACATCGAGTCGGTTCACACCCTGAACGGTACGGCGGTATCACTGGCGCGGTCATTGGTGGTGATTTTAGAGAATTTCCAAAACGAAGACGGCAGTTTGACAGTGCCGGAAGTACTTCGTCCGTACATGAATGGCTGCGAGGTGATATAATAGGGACTAGGAGGGTATATGGCGCTAACTAATGACGACAAGCAATGGATCAAGGGTGCGATCGCCGATGGCGTGGTCGAGGCCTTGGAAACCGTTGTTTTGCCGCGATTTGACGAGCACGGCGAGCGTTTAAACAGGATCGAGGATAGGCTTGGTTCGGTTGAAAAAGATGTCTCTAGCCTGAAAAGCGAGATGTACGAGGTTAAAAGTCGTCTTGATCGAGTCGAAGGCGGACTGCACGAAGTTAAGGATCGGCTTGATCGAGTCGAAGGTGAGTTGCAAGCGCTGACGAACGATATTAAGGAAATATACGATGTTATTTACAGCAAGCCGAATAAAGCCCTCATGAGCGCTAGCTTTGCTAAAATGTCGTCGAAGGAAAAGCTGCTCATTATTAACGAAGAATTATTAAAAATAGCGAAGGAGGCGGGCGTTGTTTTGCCGCGCTAGAGCGTAATAATAGGAGGAAAAAATGATTAAAGATATTACCATTACCGGCGTCAAATACGAATTGACAGATACGACGAAGAAATATGTCGAGCGAAAAATCGGCGCGTTGGGCAAGTACTTGCCGCGGCATGCCCGCAAGAGTGCGACCGCTGACGTGAAGATTAAGCAGATTGACAACCCTGGCGGCAACAAGTACGAGGTTGAGGTGATTATCAACGTGCCAGATAAGAAAATTACCGCCAAAGATTCGACGATGAACGTTTTAGCAGCGGTGGATATCGTCGAGGCGAAGTTAAATGGGCAGGTGCGAAAGTATAAGGATGACGTTTTGACGCATGTCGGCAGCAGCCGCGGAGTTTTGGCTAAGTTGAAGCGAGGATTGAGCCGAAAATAATTTATACCTGAAGTTGGTATGAGGCGCTCAGATTTTGGGCGCTTTTTCTTTTCAAATTATTCAAAAAACGCTATAATAATACATAGTTTTTGAAAATGCCTGAAAGTGAGGGAGTTTTGAGTTTATGGCAATGACACAACAAAAGGCGCTGAGTAAGATTTTTGGCGATCCGCAGAAGAAGATTTTGAAGCGGCTGCGTAAGCAAGTTGACGTAATTAACGGCTTGTCCGAAAAATATGAAAAACTGTCAGACAAAGAGCTGCAGGCGCAGACGGAGACGCTGAAAAAGCGTCTAACGAAAAAGAATGTAACACTGGATACGATTTTACCGGATGCCTTTGCAGTGGTACGTGAGGCTGCCAAGCGCGTCATCGGCGAGCGTCCGTATGATGTTCAGCTAATCGGCGGCATGGTCCTTCATGAGGGTAATGTTGCCGAGATGAAGACTGGTGAGGGTAAGACCCTGGTGGCGACGCTGCCGACCTATCTGAATGCACTGGAGGAAAAAGGCGTTCATGTGGTGACCGTCAACGATTATCTGGCGCAGCGTGACGCTGGCTGGATGGGGCAGGTGTATGATTTTTTGGGCTTGACGACTGGTGTGATCATTAACGAAGCGTCGTTTGTGTACGACAAAGAGTATGATAACGAGCATCACGACGATCCGCGCATGCGCAAGCTCCGTCCGGTCACTCGTAAGGAGGCTTATGCTGCCGACATTACGTATGGCACTAACAACGAGTTTGGTTTTGACTATTTGCGTGACAATATGGTTAATGACGTTGACTTATTACGTCAGCGCGAACTGAACTTTGCTATCGTTGACGAGGTGGACTCCATTTTGATCGATGAAGCGCGTACGCCGCTGATTATCTCGGCGCCAGCAGCGGAAAACCCAGACAATTACTACACGTTCGCCAAAGTTGCCAGTAAATTAGCGCCAGAGGATTATGTTTTGGATGAAAAACGTCGCAGCGTGGCCTTGACCGACGAGGGCGTGGAAAAAGTCCAAAAACTGCTGGGTATAAAAAATTTGTACACGCCAGACCACGTGCGCAGCGTTTACCATATGGACCAGGCGCTGCGAGCACAAACATTGTTCAAGCGTGACAAAGATTACGTGGTGACCAATGACGGCGAGGTGATCATCGTCGACGAGCACACTGGTCGTTTGATGCAGGGACGCCGCTACAACGAAGGTTTGCATCAGGCAATTGAGGCGAAAGAAGGCGTGCCAGTGCTGGAAGAAAGCATGACACTAGCGACCATTTCGTTCCAGAATTATTTCCGTTTGTATAATAAACTTTCCGGTATGACTGGTACGGCGTTTACTGAAGCTGAAGAGTTTCAACAAATTTATTCACTGGACGTCATTCAGATTCCGCCGAACAAGCCAGTTATTCGCGACGACAAAGAAGACCTGATTTTCAAGACCGAAAAGGGTAAGTTGAAGGCGGTGGCTGAAGCTATCAAGGATTATCACAAGCAAGGCCGGCCAGTGCTGGTTGGTTCTGGCTCGATTGCTAAGAACGAGCAAATTGCCAAGTATCTGGAGAAAGAAGGAATCAAATTTGAGATTTTGAACGCCAAGAACAACGAGCGCGAGGCGGCTATCATTGAAAAAGCCGGTGAAAAAGGCGCCATCACGCTGGCGACAAACATCGCCGGACGCGGTACCGACATTAAATTGGGCAAGGGCGTCAAGGAATTGGGCGGCCTGGTGGTGATCGGTTCGGAGCGCCACGAATCACGGCGCATCGACAATCAGCTGCGCGGCCGCGGCGGTCGTCAGGGCGACCCGGGCGAGACACAGTTCTACGTGTCGACCGAAGATGATTTGATGCGAATTTTCCAGGGTGAGCGCATCGCGGCGCTGATGGATCGGCTGGGCGTAGATGAAGAAACGCCAATCCAAAACCGCGCCGTGTCAAAGACCTTGGAAGCAGCCCAGAAACGCGTCGAGGGCTACAACTTTGATACGCGCAAAAGTGTTGTTCAGTATGACAACGTGATTAATCGCCACCGCCGCGTGGTATACGTCATGCGCCGCAAGATCTTGGAGGGCGACAATATTAAGCCGGAGATTGAGCGCTTACTGCGAGCGAAGGTTCATGAACTGGCAGCGCTGCCAACTAAGAATAATCCGAAGTTTGTCGAAGATTTTACGGCAATTTTCCCGAGCGACGAAGCAAAAATTTCGAAAATTGGCAAAGAAAAGAAAGACAAGCTGCGCTATGAAAAGGCGCTGAAGCTGGCTGAGGAGACATACGCGGAGAAAGAGTCTGAGATTGGCGCGGATAATTTGCGCGGCGTGGAGCGCGAGGTTTATATGGCGGTGCTGGATACCTTGTGGATGCAGCATTTGGAGAATATGCAGCACCTGCGCGAGGGTATTCACTGGCGCAGTGTCGGCCAGCGCGATCCGTTGGTGGAATATCGTTCGGAGTCGCAAAAGTTGTTCGAAAGTTTGCAGGCTAATTTGCGCGATGAAGTTTTGACGGTTATCTTCAATATTCATGAGGCCGATGCGGTGGTGCGCCAGTCGCAGGATGATGAATACGACACGGAATTAACGCGCTTGGCAGAGAACGCGGTGGAACGCGGTGTTAATGAGCTTGGTGCGGGCGAGGAAAATCGCGACGATGATTTTTCGGTAAAAAAAGGCAAATCAAGCGCCGAGTCAAACCGCGCTAAGAACCAGGCGCGCAAGAAAAAGAAAACTCAGCGCCAAAATCGTAAAAAACATCGCAGATAATTCAGACAATAGGCAATTAAGGAGCAGAATAGATGAAGCATACAGTTGAGGAAGTTAAACTGAAGAATGGTGCGCGCGGTCTGTTAATCGACGTCCCAGACGCCACGGTAATGAGTTTTCAGGTACAGTTTCGGGCAGGCGACCGCTACGTGCGAGATAAGGAGATTTATGAAACAGCACATTTGATGGAGCATATGGCGTTTGGCGCAAACGAGAAATTTCGTTCGGAGCATGCCTACGAGCAGGAATTTATAAAGAACGGCGCTTACCACAATGCCTATACTTCCGATTATTCCATGGTATACGAGGCGGTTTGCGCAGATTTTGAGTGGGATCGGATTTTGGAATTGCAGCGGCTGGCGATTGTTACGCCGCGGTTTACTAGCGATTCGTTTGAGGCGGAGAAGGGTAATGTTCGCTCGGAATTAACCGGCTATTTGAATAATCACAGCCGCGTATTATGGCTGCGGGTGCAGCAAGCTTTGGGCGAGGATATTTTGACGGATAGCCAGCGCCTGAAAAAAATGGACAACGTAACGATAAAAGATATTAAGGAGCATCATCGACGGACGCATACACTCAATAATATGCGGTTTGTGATTGCTGGAAAAATGGCTGGCCGCAAGACCGCTATTAAGGATTTTTTAGAGCAATGGCAATTGGAACCCGGCGAACGATTTGCGATTCCGCGCGATGAGCTGCATGGCGCGCGGCCTCTGTTAATTCGCCGTAAAGAAGCGTCGAATTTGAACTTTGGCTGGTCGATAAGCCTGCCGCGCGAGTTAACTAACGAGGAGTCGGATGCTATGGGCTGCCTGAACCATATTTTAACCGGAACGCTGAGTTCGCGGATTCTGGGTATGGCCCGTAAAAAAGGCTTGGTTTATGGAATGTTTAGCGATACTTCGGTCGGATTTTATGATTCATCGTGGGATTTTGGCGGGCAAGTCAATTTGGAGACTGCGGAGGTGCTATTTGACATCATCGTGCGCGAGCTGAAGAAGGTATTAAATGGCGATATCGCTGTCGAGGATATTGAGGCTGCCAAGTCTTACGCCCTGGGGCGCTACCAGATGGGCGCGCAAACAGTAGCACAAATCAGTAATTTTTATACCCGGCGCTATTTTTCTGACGATTTTGTCAAAGATTATGCTGGCGTGCCGGCGGCAATTTTGGCAATTACCGCTGAGAAGATAATTCAAGTAGCCAGAGAATTCCTCGACTCAGAAGTCCGCGTCCTCGCTGGCGTGAGCTCTGGCGACAGAGATCTGTTGCTGCGGCTTCAGGAGAAGCTGGCTGTGCTGGACTAAGATAGCTATAATGCAAAAGATATATCAAATCCGATATATCTTTTGCAAAATTTCCTTATACTTAAGTTATATTAACTTGCTGATGATAATCTAATTTTGTTTATCAGCAGATTCTGATTCTGGTTCTGGTGGCAGTCCAACAGCCTTTCGTAATATTGGCGAATCCATCGCCAGTCCTCTGTTTGAGTCTGGAGTTATTTTTTCTCCTTTCGGAGGCAGCCCAACGGCTTCTCGTAATATTGGCGAATCCATCGCTGATCCCCTGTCAGAGCTAGCTTCTCTAAATGTGTCAGCAACTGCGCCCCAATCGCTTTTGTCAGGTGTGCTGCTTAAGTTGCCTTCTGGTTGTGTAATAAATTGTTCATGCATGGTTTGAAGAATAACATAGTATATAAAATAAGTCAAGTTTAGGATGTTGCTATGATTAATTTAACTCTATGTTATACTGTAAATATGAAAATAATTATCGCTGGTTACGGCGTAGAAGGTATATCAAATCTGATATATTTCCAGCAGAAATTTCCTGACGCGGAGTTTGTGGTGGCTGATGAACGTCCGGCGGATAAACTGCCGGCGATTCCGGACGGCGTGAAGCTGATTTCTGGTAAAAATGTCTTCAGCGAACAGCTGGGCGATGCTGATTTGGTGGTGCGAACAGCCAGTTTGCCGTCGCGTAATATAAAAACTAACGGTAAAATTTGGTCGGCGACTAACGAGTTTTTCGACAAGTGTCCAGCGCCGATTATTGGCGTAACAGGGACGAAGGGCAAGGGAACGACGTGTAGTCTGATTGCGGCTATCTTGCAACAAGCTGGTCAAACGGTACACTTGGTCGGCAACATCGGCGTGCCGGCGCTGGATGTCTTGCCGAAGATTAAAAAAAACGACATTGTCGTTTATGAATTGTCTAGTTTTCAGCTGTGGGATCTAAAAAAATCGCCGCATATTGCGGTGGTGCTAATGATCGAGCCGGATCATCTGAATGTTCACGTGGATTTCGCCGACTACCTCAATGCTAAGAAAAATATTTGCCGCCACCAGCATCTTGGTGATGTCTGTTTATATCACCCGACGAATAAATATTCGCGGGAAGTGGCTGCCACACCGCTTAATAGGTTGCCAGATACGGGCGACAATCATGGCGATACGCTGGATTTTGCGCAGCGCTATGCTATTGCTGACGATGACCAAGTTTATGTTCAGGACGGCTACTTTTGCGTGCAAAGTCGGCAGATTTGCAGCACTAGGCATTTGCGTTTGCCAGGTGCACATAATCTCGAGAATGCCTGCGCAGCCATGAGTGCGGTGACGGAACTGCCGATCACCGTGACCGACGAGCAATATGCTGCCGGACTGGAGAGTTTTACAGGATTGCCGCACCGTTTGAAATTCGTCGCTGAGAAAAACGGCGTGAAATATTACGATGATAGCATTTCAACCACGCCCGGTAGCGCTATTGCCGCGTTAAAATCTTTCACGGAGCCAAAAATTTTGATTTTGGGCGGCTCTGATAAGGGGGCGGACTACGCGGAATTAGTACAGGAAATCGCCAGGCAGCAAATGCGAGCAGTGATTGTCAACGGCGCTAATGCCAGCGAAATTGCTGAAATTCTGCGCAAAGAAAACGTCTCTTGCCAAATTGTGCAATTAGAAATGGCGACGATGCCAATGGTCGTCGAAGCGGCAGCCAATCAAGCACAATCTGGCGACGTAGTGATTCTCAGCCCGGCCGCCGCTAGCTTCGATATGTTTAAAAGCTATAATGACCGCGGCGAGCAGTTCGTGGCGGCGGTGGAAAATCTTTAATTTTGATAAATATAATCTAGTTTCCAGCAGAGAAGTGGCTACTAAAAATGGTACAATATAGGATATGCAACCGCTAAAAAAGAAAATTGGAGAGCTGAAAAGGGAAATTGTGCAGGCCAAAACGGCGTTGAAATTTGCTGATTTGGAGCAAAACTTGGCGGAATTAGACGAGCGGCTTAACCAGCCGGAGATTTGGCATAATCCGGACGAGGCGCAGGCGCTAGCCAAAAAGGCGGCTAGCTTGCGCCAGACAGTTGAGCCGTGGCAGACGCTGGGGGTGCAGCTGGCGGATATCGCTGAGCTGATGGAGCTGGGCGATGATGATCTACTGCCGGAGTTTGAGGCGCAGGTGGTGGCGCTGGAGCAGGAGTTTACCCGGCGCAAGACTGATCTGCTATTCAGCGGTCCGTACGACAACCGCGAGGCGGTGGTGCGGATTTCGGCCGGCGTAGGCGGGCTGGATGCTCAGGACTTTGCAGCCATGCTGGAGCGGATGTATCTGCGCTGGACGGAGAAGTCGGGGATGAAAGTTGACACGCTGGAGCGTTCGACCAATGATGACGCTGGGATAAAGACGGCGGTGCTGGAGATCTCTGGGCCGTTTGCCTATGGAAAATTACGCTCAGAAAATGGCGTGCATCGGCTGGTGCGCCTCAGTCCGTTTAATGCTGATAATCTGCGCCAGACTAGCTTCGCGCTGGTGGAAGTGCTACCAAAGATTGATACGCCGGATGAGATTGCGATTGACCCGAATGATCTGAGGATTGATGTCTATCGTTCGGGCGGCAAGGGCGGCCAGGGCGTGAATACGACTGATTCGGCGGTGCGGGTGACGCATGTGCCGACGGGTATTACCGTGGCGATTCAGAACGAGCGCTCGCAGATTCAGAACAAAGAAACGGCGCTGAAGATCTTGCGCTCCAAGTTGCTGGCAATGAAGCTGGAGCAACATGCCGAAACCCTGTCTGATCTCAGGGCCGGCGAGTCGGCTAACTGGGGTAGCCAGATTAGAAATTATGTCCTGCACCCATACACACTGGTCAAGGATACGCGTACTAAGCACGAGAACCGCAATGCTCAAGGGGTGCTGGATGGGGATATCGATGAGTTTATTGAGGCGTACTTGCGAAAAACCCAGTGATAGCAGCAGTTTGCGGCCAGAATACAGTTTATGCTATAATATTGCCTGATGATTCTGTTAGATAGGGTGACGAAGAATTACGGGAAGAATAATAAGCCAGCCTTAAATCGGGCGAGTATTCATGTTAGTGCTGGCGAGTTTGTGATTATTGTTGGTACTTCTGGCGCTGGTAAATCGACGCTATTAAAACTCCTGACGCGCGAGGAAAAGCCAAGTTCCGGGAAAATCGTCGTTGGCGGTATTGATTATGACAATTTGAAAGATAAGCACATTCCGTTGCTGCGCCGTAAGATTGGCGTGGTGTTTCAGGATTTTAAGCTGCTGCCAAATCGGACAGTATTTGAGAATATCGCGTTTGCGCTGGAAATTGCCGGGATGACTAACCGCGAAATTAAATCAACCGTGCCGAAAGTGATTGAACTAGTGGGCTTGAAAGGCAAGGAAAAACAATTTCCGAATCAGTTGTCTGGCGGCGAGCAGCAGCGGGTGGCGATTGCTAGAGCGGTGGTACGCCAACCGAAAATTCTGATCGCTGACGAGCCAACTGGCAACCTGGATCCGAAACACAGCTGGGATATCGTGCGCTTGCTGGAAAAAATTAATAAATACGGCACGACAGTGATTTTAACGACGCACAACGTGGAGATTGTTAACCGGTTGAAGCGGCGCGTTATTACCATTGATCACGGTAAGATTACTTCTGACCAAGCAAAAGGAAGCTATAAGCAATGACAAAGGCAAAGACAAGGAAAAAACCCGTATCCTCAAAGGAGGCAGTTCGTATCAAACAGCGCCGGCGCGGCTGGTTGACGTTTGTCAGAATGTGCCGCTACGGTATTAATAGTTTTAGCCGCAATGCTTGGCTGACGGTTGCTGCTACTGCGGTGATGAGTATCACGCTTTTGATTGTTTTTATGACGATGTCCGCCCGCCAAATTTTATTAGACACGGCATCCAATATCTCTAAACAAGCTGACATGTCGATTTACCTAAAGGGCGATACGCCGGAAAAAGAAATTAATGCTATCAAGTCGCGGATTGCCAAATTGGATAATGTGATTGGCGTAAAATACGTTTCTGCCGAGGAGGCGCGCGATCAGCAAGCCAAGCAGTATGAGGATGACCCAGAGGCATTGGAGGCTATTAAAGAATCTAGCAATGAAATGTCGGCGACGCTGCGAATCTCGGTAGAAGATTTGAATAATCAGAAATCTCTGGAGAATTTTATTAAAACTGACAAATTGTATAAAAAATACAAAGATCCGCGCCAAGAGCCGTCGTTTAGCGGCGACCGCCAGCAAGCGCTGAAAACCGTTGGCGACTGGGTGCATTTGGCAAGTATTGGCGGCTCAATTGCTACTGTGGTGTTCGTGGTGATTTCCTCGCTGGTTGTTTTTAATACGATTCGCATGGCAATCTTTAATAGGAAAGACGAAATTCAAATGATGAAGCTGATCGGCGCTGAAAGGAGTTTTATCCGCGGGCCGTTTATCGTAGAAGCGGTAATGTACGGATTTATCGCAGCAATTATCGCGACGATCGCCGGCTACAGCTTGCTGTTCTTTGTTCGTGAGCCGATGACCAGATACGGCATTCCGGCGGAGGGTTTGCTTAGTAGCCTAACCATGTACGTCGGTCTGGTACTTTTAGCGATGATTGTCATCGGTGCATTCATCGGCGTAGTCTCCTCATGGATTGCCACGCGCAAATATTTGAAGTTGTAGTTTTTAGGCTAAAAGGGTGTTTCTTTTTAAAGTCGTTCAAATCTTGTTGACAACGCTATCATGCTTGTGCTAACATATAGGTATGAAATTACGGTCCACCACGCCAATTTCAGATTCATTAGCCAGCAGGGCAGCCCTGGTGGCGGTGGCTGTGTTGGTTGCAGGCTCAGGTGTTCTCGCCTTGGGTTCGCATGTTTTTGCTCGTGATTACGAGGCAGAAATCAAAGCAAAAGAACAAGAAGCCAGCAAATATAATTCCGAGGCGTCCCGTTTGGGTGAAATGGCGGATAATTTGCAATCTGAGCTGGATAAAATAAATAGCCAGATTACTACCATCCAGGGGCAGATCGCTGACAGCCAAAAGAAAATAGATAATCTGAATGCGCAGATAAAGAGAAATGAGATATTGATAAAACAAAGACGCAAGGCGATGGGCCAGGTCCTGGCGGATATGCATGTTGATGATCAGATTTCACCGTTGGAAATGCTGGCCAGCTCAAATAGCATAGGAGATTACATTGATAAGCAAGAGCAGCGCAGCTCGCTGAGGACGTCGCTGAACGGTAAAATCAAGGAGATTAAGGCGCTCCAAAAGAAATTGGAAGAGAATAAAAAACTGGTCGAAAATACGCTTAGAGACCAAGAAGCGCAGCGCAATGTTTTGTCGTCCAAACAGTCGGAGAAAGCTAAACTGGTTGCCGATACTAAGAACGACCAAAACGCTTATTCAGCACTAGCGCAAAAGCGTAACAGCGAGGTCGCTAAGCTTCGCGAGGAACAAGCGGCAGCCAACCGGCGTGCCCTTGGTAATGGTGTATCAATCCCGGGCGGTATTCCAGGCGGCGGCGGTTATCCGGGTGTTTGGGCGAATGCACCGCTGGATGCTTATGTTGACCCGTGGGGGTTGTATACGCGCGAGTGTGTGAGCTATGTGGCTTGGAAAATCCATAGTACTGGCCGGTATGTGCCGCATTTTGGCGGCGCGGGCAATGCTAACCAGTGGCCGTCAACAGCAGCGCGTCATGGCATCCCCAGCGGCTCGACGCCAAAAGCTGGCGCAGCGGCAGTGATGAGCGTCGGCACTTACGGCCACGTCATGTATGTTGAATCGGTTAATGGCGACGGTACAATTACAGTGAGTGACTACAACTTTGCTTGGGATGGATTATACCGATATTATACGCGTTCAGCTTCCGGTTTGACATACGTTTATTTCTAAAATAGCCTCTATTAACATAAAACGCTCGCGCTAACCGGGCGTTTTGTTGTATAATGCAATGATATGACGGAGAGAAAAAAAAGCCAGTCGGTTCAGTTTTTGGTAGTGATTATCGTGGCGATTGTTAGCTTTGCGGCGGGGACTCGCTATGAAACAATTTTTGCGGCAGCCGCGCCGATGTTTGGGATGCGCGCGTCTAATAAAACGATTGATTTGTCTAGCGTTCAAGAGACATACCAGCAACTGGCGGCGAATTATGACGGCAAACTGGATACGCAAAAGTTAATTTACGGCGCCAGCCGGGGTTTGGTGGCTGCTGTCGGCGACAAGCATACGTCGTATATGGACCCGAAGGAATCCGAGGAGTTTAAGAAATCATTAAGCGGCAATATCGGCGGCGGCATCGGCGCAGAGATTGGTCTGAGAAATAATAAGCCGACAATTATCAAGCCGTTAAACGACAGCCCGGCGCAAAAAGCGGGCATAAAGGCTGGCGAAGTAATTATGAAAGTAAACGGCGAAGAAGCTGCTGATTGGGGCGTTGATAAAGTTGTCGATAAAATTCGCGGCGAAATTGGCACGTCGGTTAAGTTGACGCTGCAGAACGGGCAGCAAGTCCACGAGGTCTCCGTGGTGCGGCAAAATATTACCGCGCCGGCGGTGGAGTCGAGAATTAACGGTAAAATTGGCATATTGACAGTTAGCAGGTTTAATGACGACACGGTCAGCGCCGCCAGAAAAGCTGCCCGGGAGTTTATCGACAGGGGCGTGACGAAAGTAATTGTGGATTTGCGTAATAATCCGGGCGGGACAGTTGATTCGGCGCAGGGCTTGCTGGGGCTATGGCTGAATAACCAAGTTGTTTTGACGGAACGGCGCGGCTCGGAGACAGTCAAGACTCTGAATTCGACTGGTTCGCCAATTTTAGAGAATATACAGACGGTCGTGCTGATTAATGAGAATAGCGCCAGTGCCAGCGAGATTACGGCAGGAGCGCTGCGAGATTACGGCAAGGCAAAATTAGTCGGTAAAAAAAGTTATGGCAAAGGCAGCGTACAAGTGGTGATTGATTTGTCTAGCGGTTCGCAGCTAAAAGTCACTGAAGCGCGCTGGTATACGCCAAAGGGCAAGAATATTGATAAGGAAGGTATTAAGCCTGACGTGGAAGTGGAATTGACAGCGGACGATGTGAAGAACGATAAAGATCCGCAACTGGAAAAAGCCGAATCTTTATAATGCTTGTGTTTTTTATCGATAACCGTTAAAATTAAAAGTATTATGAATGGGAGCGGTCAGAAAAAAAAGATCTTATTAGTAGAAGATGAAATGGCGCTGTCGGCGGTTTACCGTTCGAGGCTTGAGCTTGAGGGTTTTGACGTCAGGGAAGTCCATAATGGCGAGGATGCTTTATCAGCGACAGTGGAATATCGTCCGGATTTGATTTTGCTCGACGCCATGATGCCGAAGATTAGCGGCTTTGACGTGCTGGATATTTTGCGCAACACGCCAGAGACTGCCAATGTGCGGATTATCATGTTAACAGCGCTTAGTCAACCAAAAGACAAGGAGCGCGCTGAGAGCTTGGGCGTTGATGATTATCTGGTGAAATCGCAGGTAGTTATTAGTGATGTGGTGTCTCGCATTAAGTATCATCTTGGCCTAGCTTAGTGTATTTGGTGTTTGACTGGGGCATATGTTTGTTGTGCCGTAGTTGACTTTTTGCTTATATTTTGCTATAACTAGACCTATGGAGCAGAAAAGGCCAGAAGAGAAAACAATCATTGAAGAATCACTTTCGCGCGGTCAGAAAGTGTCTTTCTCTGTTGAAGAGGCGCCAGCAAAAATTGAGTTATCATTGGGAGGAGCCAGAGATAAGCATCCTGAGGGGACAGGAGCGAAACCGGCTAAGCTATCCATATATAAGGTTAGCGAATTGCCTAAGGTAAATGATCAATATGTCTATGATGGTTATATAATTAATCCAACATGTGCTTATATTGTTGTATCAGACGAGCATCACAATTTAAGCGATCCGGCGAACATCACAGGTATCAAGGGCATCAGGTCAGATGATCAGGTTGTTATAGGCAGGGGTCATGATAGGTTTCCTAATTTGTATAGCAATACGTCTGTGTCTCGCCGGCATTTATGTATTTCTACTGACGAGAATGGAACTCTAACGATAAAGGACACTTCAACATACGGTACGGTGGTTTCTTATGAGAGGCCAGAATATCAGGGCGATTCTGGCGGATGGGGTAGTTTGCAGCATTATGTACCGCCAAATATACCGCCAAGTAGCCAAGAACAAAGCCAGACGCCAGAGCGAAGTAGATTAGGCGACTTTTCTGAAAGAATGCAGTTTCTGGCGCAGCCGCTTGGAACGGATATTGATGGTAATAGATTTAACGAGCCTCCGAAGCAAGCTCAAGAAAGGGAAAGTAAAAACTTGCGAGAGTTATGAGACGTTATACTAAGCCCTACAGCGACAGACGAACAGCGCGAGCAAGCACACCAGACATATGCACGGCGACAATTATCCGAAGGTATAAAGGGTAGGGATAAAGTTTCAATAAAGGGTTTTTATAGTTCCATGAACTGGCTTAAAGGTCTGGAAGGTACTAATATAAAGAGTATCATTGATGAGTATGCTCCTTACGACGTTGAGACTGGTTTTGACGGATTTAAGAAGACGATAAATGAGATTCGGAAGAATCATCTATTGCGCTGCCGGCTACTGAAGTTTTTTGGAGGAAAACTTGAAGTTATGCGGCAATTATCGCCAGACGACTTGCCAGAGCGAGTTAAACACAACGATCCTGGCAATCTAAAACACTCGAACCGTCCTGGCTATCCGGATAAGATGACAAGTCCTGAATATGCAGCGGTATTAGCTTTATCAATGATAGACGGGTCATTTAGCCCGGAATTAGAGGAAAATATCGAATCTGATAGGCGTAAAGATGGCACTCCAATATACGGTCAGCATAGAGAAGCTGCTCATGTTGTTTTGGCTAGTTGTTGCAGACAAGATTCTTCTGAGTAGGGTATTTGCTATATCTTATCTTTATTATTTTATAGTTGACTTTTTGCTTATTTTTTGCTATAATTAACTTTATGACAGAAATGTTTCCAGGTCAACACTCAGCTGGAGATTACCAAGAACAAAAAACATCAGAAACAGAATATCCAGCAGACGGCGAATCTCAGGCTGATGAATCGCCGGCGGTTGATCCGGAATCGTTGCAAGAAGATAAGGGTAGACTTTCGCGCGGTATAGGGAACTCGGCTTTAGAGGCGTCTGGCGTGGCGTCTCCGGAAGGGGATACATCGCAAGACGGTTCCGGCCCTCCAAAGACATTGTCTCCTGCGGAGGCGTTACGAGCGAGGCTGGCTCGAGCTGGCAAAAAGGAGGCTACTGCTAGTCCAGAGGATCCAGAGAAAGCCCGCGCTGATTTATTAGCAGCGTTAAGGGGTGGAGGCAAAGAATCGCCAGATGCAAGTTCTCAGCCGCCTGAAAAAGCGGTAAAAACGGGTGAATCTGACGATCAGCCAGAAGCAAGCACACAGGGTGATGAACAGCAGCCGGAAATGAATAGCGAACAGCTTAGGAAATTGATAGATAATTGCTTTCAGGCAGCGCAGTCGGCGAGAGGGGGCTTGAATAAGGCTATGCAAAGTATAGATATGGCGGGAAAGGTGTCGTCTGGTGATTTTCAGGCAGGTTTGTCGTTCGCTGGCGATAATCTTAATCAAGTTGGTAATGCAGCTCAGGTGCTTGAGAGTGCTACTTCGCAAGAAGAAATAGCTTTACTTGGCAATTCGGTTAACGAAGTCCAGCTGAAAATAATATTGCTGGCTGCGAATGTACGACCTGGGGCGAATGTTGATAGGGGCTATTTATCAAAATTATTAGAGCGTGTTGATGAAATGGTTAGATTTGTAGCAGAACTAAGAGACCGCCAGGGCCAAGACAGGCGTAAACAGGCTGAAGAGGGTGATGATTCTTCGCTAGACTAAAGAGATTATAATTCAGTGAGTGAAATAACAAACGACCGAACTGCGCGTCCGGTCGTCTATCATTTCTTATGGTTTTCTAGTCTACGCAAACCTGAGTTCGCCGCTGGGTTTTACCGGTGAACCGGGTTTTCTTGACTTTCTTAAAGCTAACTGTACCGGCTTTCGCGGCATGAATAGTGTAATTTTTACTGACATACGTGCCGTTACCAGCAATCTTAGTTGCGCCTGTTTGGCGTACTAACACCTGGCCAGCGTTGACTTTCTGACCGCCAAAACACTTGACGCCGAGTCTCTGACCAACACTGTCCCTTGTGTTTCTGGCTGAACCGCCAGCCTTAACTTTTGACATAGCAACTCCTTAAATAGTTTTTATAAACAATCTGTACCAGTGTAGCTAATTTGGCTTAAGTTGTCAAGCTTGAGGCGCGGTTTTGTCAATTGGCTTTAGGACTAGCAGTTCGCGGGCGACGATTTGGTCGGGGCGGCGATATATGAGCGGTGTGCGGTTGAGCTGGTAATAGCCGAGCTTTTGGAGATTTTTTATTAGCGGTAAATGAGTGGCCCGGCCGGATGCGTCGTACCACGCTGGCACGGCGATACACAGCGGTGTGTTTGGCGCTAGCTGCGGACGGATATTAGTGAGGAAGCCGGTGATAATGTGATTACAGTTGCCGGCAACTTCTGCTAGTTTTTGAGGCGCGGGCGGTGCGGAAAAGGGCTGTCCGAGGTAAGTTTCGCAGACAACGGCAGTGAGGTGCGTGCTGTTTGGCCAGTGGTGCGTGGTGGCGTCGGCTTGATGAATGTCAATGACGTTGCCGGGTGCGGTGAACGTTGATTGTAGCCACGACAGGTTCTCAGTGGTGTAATCAACCATTTTTTGGCTGAGGTCGGTGCCGACGACGTCGTAGCCAGCAAGCAGCGCTTCTTGCAGGACGGTGCCAGTGCCGCAGAAGGGGTCGAGGATTGTCACGGCAGCTCGGATTCCAGCCGTCTCCTCCAAGTCGAATGCATCCGGCAACGCCGTCCGCAGAACCATTGACTTATCGGAGAGGCTGGAATCCGACCTTGTCACAGAATTGTCGTGCGATCTTTGACGGGTCAGCGGCCCAGCACCCAGCGCTAAATTCAGCATAATCTGCGCTAATTTGGGCGGCAGCATGCCAACGAAGGCGTCGCGCTTGGGGCGGTGACGGTCGCGGCGGGTGTAGGCGGTGATGTTTTGGACACCGCGGCTCTCGGCAATGATGAGGCGGCGATCGGTTGTTTTGATGAGCAGCAGCTCGACTTTATGGGGTGATCCGCCAAGCTTGTTGTTGTGTGCGGTGGCGGTAGAGAGGGCGGGCTGGTCATTCGGAATGAGGCGGAGACTTGTGCCAGATTTTTTGAGGGATGATTTGAGGATGAGGCCGGTTTTTTGGACATCGCGGGCGCCAACAGCCAGGTTATAGGCGCTGAGACCGAGGGTGATTTTATGCGGCGAGTGTGCCCACTTGGCTTGATAATGCTGGGTGATGAAGCGCGAGGCAGCGAGGAGCGAGGCTTTATCAGTGCGGCTGGCTGGGAGCTCGGTGATCACTTCGGCGCATTTAATGGTGCCGCCCAAGGTGGTAATATCAAATTGAGATGTTTGAACTTTGGCAAATTGCTGGCTGATGCGATTGACGCAGTCTGCGCCAAAGACCGCCGCAAGTTCGGCTATCGAGATCTCTGGCTGGCGGCCAAGCAGGGCGATGTACATACCGACATTATATCATCTGTATTACCAGGCATGGTATAATGATATGGATGTTACCGAGAGTTTTGAGGCTGTTAAAATCACCGCGGATACTGATGAGTATTTTGACGCTGTTGGTTTTGGCAATTATTATATTTTTGTCGCGCGCTGAACTGGTTAAGGCGTGGGGTTTGTTTCTAAGAGCCGATACATTGTTATTGTTGCTGCTTATTCCGTTTCAAATTATTGTTTATTTCGCGGGCGGCGAGATGATTTTTGTCTATCTTCGCGATAAGAAGTTAATTGGGCATATTTCGCGGCTTGAGCAGACGCGGATTGCGCTGGAGTTGAACTTGGTTAATCATATTTTTCCGTCAGGCGGCGTCAGCGGTATTTCTTATACATCTTGGCGGATGCATAAACTCGGCGTCAGTTCGGCACGCTCGACGTTTGCGCAGGTGATTCGCTATGTGACGACTTTTTTGTCGCTGCTGATTTTGCTAGTTATAGCGGTGATTGTGCTGGCGATTGACGGACGGGTTAACCGTTACATTGTGGCGGCTAGTTTTTTGTTAATAATTTGCGTTCTGGCATTAGTGTTTGGCCTGATATTTATGTTTTCGTCAAGGCGGCGCATGCAGTTAACAGCGGCACGGGTGGCGCGGATTATTAACGGCGCGGTAAAAATAGCGACCTTAGGCAAGCGAAAACGAGCGCTAAGCGCTAAGGTTATTGAGGACTTTTTCGTCGATATGCAAGGCGATTTTCAGGATATAGCCAATCATCCCGAGCTGCTTGTCAAGCCGATGATCTGGGGTTTTGTCTATAATATTTTTGACGTATTGATGTTTGTTGTCGTGTTTCTGGCGTTGGGAGTTTTTGTCAATCCGGCGACTTTGATGATCGGTTACGGTGTTGCCGGGCTGGCGGGACTTGTGGCATTTACGCCGGGTGGCGCTGGCGTTTACGAAACGATCATGATTCTGTTTTTAAGTATGGCGAATACCTCGCCGGAATTAGCGATTGCCGGAATTATTTTAACTAGGGCAATTTTACTGACTGGCACAATTGTCTTTGGTTATATTTTTTACCAGCACGCATTGATTAAGTACGGCAAGCCGAATGACTCCCAGGTTTAGTGTCAGCAACTTCCTGGCGGTGGTTAACCAGACGTTTGAGGTGGCTTTTAACGGCGCGGTTGAAGTTGAGGGCGAGGTTGCTAGCTTTAAGCCGTATCCGCCAAAATATGCGTTTTTTACTTTGAAAGATGAGGACGGATCGGTCAATTGTTTTGTGGGTTTTAGTAATTTGCGGACGCCAATTGAGGACGGGATGAAAGTGGTGGTTCGGGCGATGCCGAGCCTGAGAAGCGATGGCAGGTTTAATTTACAAGTTCAGGAAATTCATCCTCTGGGCAAGGGGAGTCTAAAGCGGAGTTTTGATATTTTGCGGCAGCGGCTGTCGGCCGAAGGGCTGTTTGATACGGAACGGAAGCGCCCCTTGCCGCCATATCCTGCCCGCGTGGCGGTCATTTCCAGCACCCAGGCGGCGGGCTACGCGGATTTTATGAAAATTGCCGGTGAGCGCTGGGGCGGGGTGCAGTTTATCGTGGCTAATGTTAAGGTTCAGGGTGATGGCGCGGCTGATCAGGCGGTGCGGGCGATTGCCCACTGCAACCAGCTGGCGGAGCCGCCGGAGGTGATCGTGCTGATTCGCGGCGGCGGTAGCGCGGAGGATCTGGCGAGCTTTAATGACGAACACTTGGTGCGAGCGGTGGCTGGCAGCCGCGTGCCAGTGCTGACTGGTATCGGGCACGAGGTTGACGAAAGTTTGTGCGATTTGGCGGCTGATCGACGGGCGGCCACGCCGAGTAATGCCGCTCAGCTGCTATTTCCGGATAAACACGATGTGAGGCGGCAATTAGAGTTGCGGCTGGGCAGCATATCAGAGGTGATTCAGCGGCAGATTCAGGAGCGGCGCCTACATACAACAATGTTGCAACAAGCAGCGCTCGAACAGTGGTCGCACCGCGTCGAGATTGCTAAAAATATGGTATTGTCGCAACAACGGATTATCGCTGAATACGATCCGGAGATGGCACTGCGGCGCGGATATGCGATGATTAGCGGCGACTGCCAGATTGGTAGTATTGTAAAGATTACAACAAAAGATAAGATCATGAAAGCGAGGATTGAGAGTAGTGAAAAACGATAAAACGAATGAGAAAACGATTGAGCAAATGATGGCGGAGCTGAATGAGCGCATCACGTGGTTTCAGGGCGATGATTTTAATCTGGACGAGGCCAAGCAGCGGTTTACTGAGGCGCGGCAGCTGGCGAAGGACATCACGGCGGCGCTGGATGATATGCAGCACGATATTACAGTGCTCAGCGAGGATTTTAGCGCGTAAATAGGTGCTTTACATCGCCTGAAGCATAAGCTATACTTTAGGGTATGAATATGAGAAATAGAAAACAACAGGGGTCGGTTAACGGCTGGATGATTGGTACGATTGGTTGCTTGGTACTGTTTTTGGTTGCCGGGTCGCTGGCGATTTGGATGTTTATGTCCTATACGCAGGAAAAAAATAATGTTGATAGTAAGATCGCTGTCGAGGTAGCCAGGGGCAAGAGCGAACAGGCGGAAATTGACCAGAAGAAGTTTTCCGAGGAAGCGAAGAATCCGCGAATTGAATTTGTCAGCCCGAATGAATACGGCCGCGTGTCGTTTATGTATCCAAAAACTTGGAGTGTTTATGTCGATAAAGACGGCAGCGACCGAGGCGACTATAAGGCGTATTTGCATCCGGTGTCTGTGCCTTCATTGTCAAACAAAGATAGCCGATTCGCGTTTAGGTTGGAAATAATTAACCAAAATATGGATACGGTCTTAAAGCCTTACCAGAATAAGATTAAGAAAGGCGAATTGACCGCCAGCAGCACCGAGTTTAATGGTATTGCTGCTACCAGAATTGACGGAGCGTTCGAGAAGGATTTGCGCGGTTCGGCGGTCTTCATGAAGGTGCGCGATAAAACTATTCGCTGCTCGACCGACGCCGATACGTTTAAGCCTGATTTCGAGACTATCTTAGGTACTATCAAGATTGCTGATTAGGGCAAATCTGGTTTGAGTTTGCTATACTAGAAATGTATGGCAGGTAGAGAGTGGAGCGATGCTGATTTTGGGGGGCTGCCGAGCGTCTTAGTGGCGGCACACGAGTTAAAAACGCCGCTGGCTTTAATTCGGCAGATGGCGCTACTGCTAGATGACGATTTGACAAGTGCGGCTGATAAAAAACAGATCCAGCAGCGGATTGTTCAGACGTCCGAGCAGGCACTGCAGTTGACAGCTGATCTGGCGAATTCGGCAAATTTGACGCCGTCATTATTTCCGCTGGAACCAGTTAATCCGTTGGCGTTGTGCCAGCAAATAGCTGCGGAAACGAGACTTAACGCAGCGCTGTACGGGCGAAAAATTAGCTGGCCTCGGGGCGGGCGGAATAACCGGTTGATATTGGCAAATCGGACGTTATTGGGGCGGATTTTGGCGAATTTCTTAAACAATGCCTTGAAATATACTGAGGATGATTCAGAGATAAAAGTGTCGGTTAAGGCTGTTGGTGGCGCGGCGAGGCTAAGTGTTCGCGATTTTGGGCCGATGATGAGCTTAAAGGAATATCGGCGGCTGCTTGATGAGATGGATGCGCGAAAAACGGTGCGGACGCGGCCGGAAAGCAGCGGCTTGGGGATTTATGTGGCTAGCCAATTTGCTCGGGCGATGAACGGCCAAATTGGGCTAATCAGGCATCGGGATGGATTGACATTTTATGTGGAAATGCCGATTAGCCGGCAGCTGAGCTTGCTATGAAAAAACTTCTGATCGTTGAGGATGATAAAAATTGGGCGGATATTTTATGCGGATATGCGGCGGCGGTTGGTGCGGAAGCGCGGCCGGTAGTTTCTGGCGGCCAGGCGATGGACATGATTGACAATTGGCAGCCGGACGCGATTGTCTTGGATATGCTGCTGGCGGGCGAAACGGCGGTGGCGCTACTGAATGAACTGAGGTCGCATGCGGATTTGGCGAGATTGCCGATCGTGGTTTGCAGCAATGCGGGTGTTAATTTGGCGGATTTGCGGCCGTTTGGCGTGAGAGAGCTGCTGGATAAGGCGTCAATGCGCCCGGATGAAGCGCGGGCAGTTTTTAGCGAGGTTTTGGATGGGGCAAAGTGAGCGGTTAAAAGCGATTGTACTGAGGCGGACGAATTACGCCGAGGCGGATCGGGTATTGCAACTACTGACGCCGAAAGGCCGGCGCAGTGTCATTGCCAAGGGTGTGCGTCGCGAGCGGTCGAAATTGGCAGGCGGTATTGAATTATTGGCGATTTGCGACGTGGTGATTCGTTCCGGTCGCGGAGATTTGGGGTTGTTGACCTCGGCGCGGCTGGCGGCGTTTTATCGGCATATTTTGGAAGATTATGAGCGAATGCAGTTCGCTTACGCGGCGATGAAGCTGGTGTCGGCGGCGAGCGAAAATATCGACGAGCCGGAATGGTATTTTGTGCTAAGCCAGGTATTAGAGCAATTAAATAATCCGGCAGTTAACCAAAAGCTGATTGAAACGTGGTTTTATCTGCAATATGCTAGTCTTCTGGGCGATGAGCTAAATTTGCGCACCGATGTGGCGGCTCAGGCGTTATCGCCCGATAAAAAATATATGTACGATAGTGCGGAAAAGGGTCTGCGGCTGGCGGAGCAAGGTGACCTGTCGGCGGACGCCATTAAGTTGCTCCGGCTCATCCAAGCGAAGCCGCTAGCGAATGTGGCGCAAATTGGCGGGATAACTGAGGTGATCAATGATTGCTGGCTGGCAGCGCGGCAGCACGCGGCGGTATAAAATTGCCCATAAAAATGGTATACTTTAAGTAATAATTATGAATCGCCATGTTGCCAACATGGAGAAAGGTTGTGTGATGAGTCAAGCAAAAATGGAAGATATTATTAGCCTGTGTAAGCGCCGCGGCTTTATTTACCAGGGGTCGGATGTGTATGGCGGTTTGAGTGGTATCTGGGATTACGGCCCGCTGGGTGTGCAGCTGAAGCGTAATATCATGAATTTGTGGTGGCGCAGGTTTGTGGATGAGCGCGACGACATGTATGGCGTCGATGCAGCGATTTTGATGAACCAGAAAGTCTGGCAGGCGAGTGGACATGTGGATACTTTCGTCGATCCGCTGTGCGAGGATACGGTTAATCACCGCCGTTTTCGTACCGATCATATCCTCAAAGACAACGGCGTTGATGTCGATGGTATGACCATGGAACAGATGGATGCAGCGATTATTGAAAAAGGCATCAAAAGCCCCGATGGTAATCCGCTGAGCAAATCGCGCACCTTTAATATGATGTTCAAAACGCACGTTGGCGCGACCGAAAGCGAGGACAATATTTCTTATCTCCGCCCGGAAACCGCCCAAGGCATCTTCACCAATTTCAAAAACGTTGTCGATAGTTTTTATCCTAATTTGCCGTTTGGTATCGCTCAGCAGGGCAAGGCCTTTCGTAACGAGATTGCGCCGCGCGACTTTGTCTTCCGCTCTCGTGAGTTTGAGCAGATGGAGATTGAATATTTTGTCGACCCTGAGCATTGGCAGGAGGCGTTTGATGAGCTGCTGGCGGCGACACATGAGTTTTTGGCGGAACTAGGCTTGAAGCCAGAGCATATCCACGAGCTGGACGTGCCGGCGGAGGATCGAGCGCACTACAGCAAAAAGACGATCGACATTGAGTACGACTATCCGATTGGCCGCGAGGAATTGATGGGAATTGCGTATCGCACTGATTTTGACCTGATGAACATCCAGCGCGCCAGTGGTAAGAGCATGGAATACATCGTCAAGGGAACGAACACGAAATTTGTTCCGCACGTCATTGAGCCGTCGTTTGGTGTGGAGCGGGCGCTAATGGCGGTGTTATCGGGCGCGTACCGCGAGGATGAGCAAAACGGCGAAAAGCGGGTATATTTGGCGCTGCCAGAGCATTTGGCGCCGGTCAAATTTGCCGTTTCACCGCTACTGAAAAACAAGCCAGAATTAGTAGAAAAAGCCCGCGAAGTCTACGCCGCACTCGCCAAAGCCAACCCCGGCCGGGTGATGTGGGACGACAACGGCAACATCGGCAAACGCTACCGCCGCCAAGACGAAATCGGCACGCCGCACTGCGTGGTCATCGACTTCCAGACACTGGAGGACGGCACCGTCACCGTGCGCGACAGAGATAGCACCGAGCAACAAAGGGTATCTATAGAGGGAATGCAATAAATGCCTAAGAAGTCGATAAAGAAAGACCTTAGTGAGGAAAATCGTCTCTTCGAAGAATACCGAGAAGCTTACTATGTGGACAAGAATCTTCCTCTGGCTTTGAGCAAACTAGAGGAGTTGTTACGGATAACCAACATCAAACAATTTGTCTCGTACCTTATAGTCGACATATATGTTCAAATGGATAAGCCTGCGGAAGAGGCGTATAAAGTTGCAAACAGAGGTATTCGATATTCACACCCGTTCTCTGGATTGTATAAGCAACATGCCGAACTCACTCTTGCAGTTGGAAGTGATAAAGATGATCTTGAAGTTGCGCTTTCGTCTGTGAATGAGGCTATACGACTATACAACCAGGAAAGTATCGACGAGTATGTCGATGATAGTTTAGTGCGGAATGCTGATGCATTGAAATATTGGTCTGACAATAAAGTTAGAACCCGCATGGAGATGGCAAATTTGCAAAGTGACATTAAAAGCCTTATATATAGCCAAACTATCTATGATAATGTACAGCAAATCCAGAGTAAGATAGAGGAAGATGTGAAACAAATAAAGCGTGATATGACACAAGAGAAACAGAGGACAATTGAGTTGATGGCTCTTTTTGCGGCAATTATCGCTCTGATTCTTTCAAATATCCAAGTATTGTCACAGGAGCTGTCTCAGAAAAGAGAGTGGTGGTATATTTTTGTAATAAACGGGTCCTTACTGGCTTCATTAACGTGGATTATGTTTTTGGTTTCGAGGATTGGACGCAGTAAAAATAAATAATTAAGAAAGCCTAAAAGTGCTATAACTATCCCCATGTCAAATCTCACCAACGGACATATCATTACGCAGAATCTAGACGGCACAGACCATTTGGATTGCCTGTATCGCATCTCGCTCAAAGCCTTGATCTATAACGACGCTGGGCAGATTTTGGTCGTCAAGGAAATTAATCGGACTTATTGGGATTTGCCGGGCGGAGGCATGGATTATGATGAGGATTTTGAATCATCGCTGAAACGTGAATTATACGAAGAAGTTGGCTATAAAGGTGATTTGCGCTATCAGCTGTTTGACGCATCAGAACAGATGTATATTGAGCGGCTTGATGCTAATCAAATCTGTTTTTATTGCCGCGTCTGGCCGGAGAACTTTGATTTTATACCAGGTGAAGAGGGTGATGAAGTGATGTTTATTGATCCTGAGGAGTTATTGCTTCAGAAGAGCGAGGTTGACGCGCCAGCTCGAGCGTATAGCGCGCATATGAAATGGCAGCAGTTGCATAGCGAAATCGTGCGGTAAATATTGGTTTGGTTTCGCTAATATTGCAATAAAATTATAATTTTGTTATAATATCTGCATGACAATCACTACAATTCAAAAAGTTATCAAGATTGGTTCAAGCCGCGGCGTGACGCTGCCGGCGCGGGATTTGCGGGCGCTGGGGATTCGCGATGGCGACGAGGTGCGATTAACGGTTGAGCAGGTAAAGCCAATTGAGCAGGCAAATAAGCCGTCGCTTCGTCAGGATTATGATGATTTCAAAAAGCAGTACGGCGAAACGCTGAAAAACTTGGCAGACCGATGATTCGCTATCTGGAGATTGACGAAATTCTAGAGCTGCATTTTTGGATAATTGAGGATTTTGGCGGCTCGCATGGCGTACGCGATCAACTGGGGCTAAAGTCGCTGGTGGCGGCGCCGCAAACAGTTGTTTTTGGTGAGGAGCAATATGTGTCAGTTCACGAAAAGGCGGCAGTTTATTTGCGTAATTGTATAGCAGACCATATCTTTACCGATGGCAATAAGCGCACGGCGGTGACGATTACTGGCATCTTTTTGGCGAGAAATGGCTGGAGAATAACTGCGGCGGCTGTTGAACTAGAAAATTTCGCCGTCCGCGTCGCGACCGATCATCTCGATATTGATGCGATTGCTGATTGGCTGAAGCTTCATTCGCAGATTTGCCAATGATTTCATAGCAGGAAACTTCGGCGGTGAATAGGACTCTGTAAGGTTTCTCGCCACCCGATAGAGATGATATACTAAGGTTCATGACTACTATCTATATCGCTCGCCATGGCCAGAATGAAGACAATGTGCGCGGGATTCTGAACGGTCATCGCGATCTGCCATTGACCGATTTGGGACGCCAGCAAGCGCGGCAATTGGCGCGTCACATCAAGGATAGGGAACTAGTTTTTGACGCGGTGTATGCATCGCCGCTTGGTCGAGCTTTCGAGACGGCAGCGATTGTAGCGGCGGAGCTGGAGCTTGCCGAGCCGATAATTCACGATGATTTAATCGAGCGTGATTTTGGCATTATGACTGGTAAGCCGGCCGCTGATATTGAGGAAATCTGTGCGCCGGACATCATCAAAGCAGAAAACGTGACCTATTTTTTGCATCCTGATGGCGCTGAGACTTTTCCTGAGTTATTGGCTCGCGGCCAGCGGGTGCTTGATTTCATGGCGCGTCAACATCCAGATCAAACGGTGTTGTTGGCTTGCCATGGCGATATTGGCAAAATGATATATGCTGCGGCAACCAGCACGCCATGGCGGCAGGTCTTAACCGATTTTTACTTTGGCAATACGGATATTATCGGTCCAGTGGACGTACTCTAAACGTGATATAATTTATATATGAGAGAAATTGAGATAAAAGTTAGATTGCAAGATAAAGAAGGGCTGTTGGCTGCGCTGGCGGGTAAGGGCGTTGCTCTCGGCGGGCCGGTACATCAGCGCGATCAAGTGTTTGGTCTGCCGGGAGAAGCTGGCGGCGACGGCAATACAGTGCCTTGGCTGCGGGTGCGTACCGAAACTCGCGGACAGGATGAAAATGAAACCAAGCGGACGTTATTCACTCTAAAACGATCAGTGACTGGGCAGCTGGATAGTATTGAACGCGAAACGGAAGTTGGCGATCCAGATGTCATGATTGCTATAGTTAAGGAGTTGGGTTTCGTGCCGTTTTCGGACTTGTCGAAGACTCGCCAGACTGGCAAGCTGGATGATATAGAAGTATGCATCGACTCGGTGGAAGGCCTGGGCAACTTTATGGAATTAGAGCGATTAGCTGACGAGAATGCCGATTCTGTCGCGATAACCGATGATTTGTGGTGCATTATGGCGGAACTGGGCATCAGCCGTCAAGATGAAGTGACCGATGGCTATGATATTTTGATGAAAAAGTTGAAGGCATAGCGATGACCGAACGTGTTTTGCCGAAAGGTGCTCGTCTGATTCCTCCGAAAGCAGATTTTGTTTTTAGAGGTGAGATTTATGAAGTACATCAATGGCCGCAAAAGATGCCCGATGGTAGCATAAAAACTTTTGAAATGCTGCGCCGTCCAGACACTGTGATGGTCATTGCGCTCGATGAGGCTGGCGATGTGCTAGTAATCGACGAAGAGCAGCCGGGCGGGATTGTCCGCAAGAACCATTTGCCAGTCGGCCGGGTTGACTCTAGCGACGAGTCGGTATTAGCAGCGGCACAGCGCGAACTGAGAGAAGAAACAGGCTGGACTTTTGCTAATTGGAGACTGCTTGATGTCGTGCAGATGGATAAGAAAATTGAGTGGTTTACCTATTTGTTCCTGGCTACAGGGGGAGTGTTGCATCGAGCAGCGCAGCATCTTGATGCTGGCGAAGATATTACGGTTAAATCAGCGCCTTTGGCAGAAGTGCTGCATCAAGACAACGTGCTCCGGTATTTTCCGTGGCTTCGCGATGTTGAGTCGGCCGAAGATTTAACGTCTCGCGATTATATTAAAAAAGCTAGCAAAATCTCTTGACGTAAATCATACTGCATTATATAATTCATCAGTGCGAAAAAATTGGGATGTTTGGCAAGGTATTGAGCGCGAGCCTCAGCCGCGTATTTGCGGTGCCGATTTACCAGACTGTGGTCCACTAGTATCGTTTGAAACGACAGTTGGAAGAGCCTTAAAGCCTGGTGAAATTATTGATGTAGATATTGAGGCGATTTATGAAATGGCAGCTGCTGTCGGTCTGAACGAACGAGAAATGGATGGAGTCGAGATTGTATTTGCCTCAAGAAAGCACAGCGAAATATTACCTAGCGGTTGTTCGGGATATTATCAATACCAAAACGGACGGCATTATATTAAAATTAGATGCGATAAGGATGCGGCAAAGACCGCTCGCCATGAGCTACAGCATATGGCTGACGAGCAAGGTGGTGTTTTGTACGAAGACAATCGGCCGGCTATATTAAAATTTGCCAGTGCTGCCGGAGAAAGAATAGAGAATTGTTCTTCCCGAGCTGTTTTAGCGGCGACTGGAGCAGAAGTTTTGGCCTTTACGAACAGTTTTGATAAATGCAGTTTATACTGTGGCATTGTCGCAGCGGCTTCGATTTGTGTTGCCAGTTTATTATATCTTTGGCTATATATCGCACCCAGCTGAAGTACGGGCCCGCCAGGCTGAAAAATTAGATACGCCGGATGTCTTAAAATTTAGAAGTTCTTAAGGATAATTGCAGGGGTGTAGTTCTTTAGAATCCCCATACCAGAGACTTTTGCATAGTGGATTCCCGCAAGTAGAAAAAGCCTCGGTATTCCCGAGGCTTTTAAATCAGAACGGAGCAGGTGAAGCCTACTCTTTTTTCTTGCCGCGCGATTTGACAGTAATTTTCTTTGGCTCTGGCGCTGGCGTGACTGGCACGGTTACTTTCAAGACGCCATCGTCCAGGTGCGCTTCGATAGCATCGGCGTCAGCGCGCTCTGGCAACTGGACGCTGCGGTAGAAGCTACTGCTCGACTCGCGTACGACATACTTCTTTTCTTTATCTTCTTCTTTCTCGTGCCGTTGGGCTTGGATAACCAAGTTACCGTTTTCGACAGAAATATTGACGTCGTCTTCATCGAATTTCGGCAAGTGAACCTCGACGACTAGCGCGTTATCTTTCATGTAAACATCAGTGGTAGGCAGGCCAACCGAGCGCACTTGGCGCGGCATCCAGTTGTCGTCATTAAAGAAATGGCGCTGCAGGGCATCCATTTCGGCAAACGGGTCGAATCGAACGAGTTTACTCATTTGTATTACTCCTTTCGTTTATGATTTGGCGAGCTTTTGCTCTATATTCCATTGTAATTTGTTGGCACTCGCATGTCAAGAGTGCCAAACATAAGCAAAATAACAGTAGTCTAGTGTAGGCAAAAAGTTTTCCAGAGTTTTCCACATACCAGCCTACGCTATATATGGTGGCGCTATATATAGCGTATGGGCAGTTTTATCCTGATGCGCTATACTGGCTGCATGGGCTGGCTGCGTAACTTAATTTTTGGCGAACCAAATGACGAGTATTTGGCGCGTATTAGCGGTATTAAAAATATCGGCGATGGCAGCCGCGCAGGCTTGCCGCAGGAAAGTAATGGCGGTGTTAAAAACAAACCGGATGAAATGCCGGTGGCTAGTGAGCGGAAGCCTGATCAGTACCACTTAGCTAGCGGCCAAAAAATAATTCCTGAAATAGAAGTTGAGCGGATTAAAGCGCAGCCGTCTAGCGATAATAAATCTCTTGAAATATGGGCGTACATTCACAACCTCGCTAGTTTTGATGTTGAGCTAGATAAATATGAGCTGCTGGGGCAGCGGGGCGATTTGAATAAATTTCTCAAGCCGGGCGAGATTTTTGAGCTGCGGATGTACCGAGGCGCGATGCCTGAGAACGATTCAGTCCGTAAGATGTATATTCAGTATAAAATTGTCGGTACCGGCGATTATTTTCAGGCCGATCACACGATTAATTACAAATATGAGCAGGACAGCCAGGGCAATAAATGGTATATGCCAGATAGTCTTAAATTGATACGGCCGGTTCGTGATATATAGATATAAAATCCGATAATCGCGGAGATTCGTAATTCGCCGACGTTGGCTGATTAGTCTCCGGCGTGTTACACTTAATTCATGACAAAACCTTTTCTTCTTTTACAATCCCGTCCCGAGGACGAAGCGTCTGACGACGAATATGCAGCTTTTTTGAAATTTGGCGGTTTGCAGCCGGAGCAGTTGCAGCGCTTGCGGCTTGACCGCGGCGAATTCTCGCCAGTTAATTTGGATGATTACAGCGGTATTTTTATGGGCGGCGGGCCAGCTAATTTTGCTTATCCGCCAGAGGAAAAATCGCCAGAACAATTGCAGTTTGAAGATTATATCATGCCGCTGCTTCGCCGGATTGCAGCTGAGGATAAGCCGTTTTTAGGCACTTGCTTGGGCGTGGGGGCGCTGGTAACGGCGCTGGGCGGTCGGACGGATTTCGATCATGGTGAGCCGGTTTGTGCGGTGGATATAAATTTGACGCCGGAAGCGCAGGACGATCCGCTGCTGGCTGGCTTGCCAGCTAGTTTTCGCGGCTTCGTCGGGCATAAAGAGGGGACAGACACGGCGCCGCCGAATAGCGTAGTGCTGGCTCGTTCTGCGACCTGTATACAATTGCTGCGCGCCGGGAAAAATGTTTATGCGGCGCAATTTCATCCTGAGCTTGATGCTGATGGCTTGGCGCTGCGGATTAATATTTATAAGCATGCTGGCTATTTCGCGCCAGAGGAAGCTCAAGATCTGATCGATGCGGCGTACCGCGAATCGGAATTGGTAACCGAACCGGTCAAGATATTGCGGCGGTTTGTTGAAAAATACGCAGAGTAAATCTTGGCGGCGGGGCGAATCCCTGACGAAACGCGTTTGATTTTTGTCAAATTATTATGCTAAGATACGCTAATGAGTACAGATAAAAAGCTGGCTGAGGGGCATATTTTTACGACGCAGCCTGACGGTGTAATGCGGCAGGACTATTTGTTCCGCGTGTCAATTAAAGCGGTGATTTATAACGATGACGGCGAGCTGCTGGTAGTTAAAGAACACGGTCTTAATTGGGGTTTGCCTGGCGGCGGGCTTGACTTTGGCGAAACATTTGAGCAGGCGTTGGCGCGCGAGTTGGAAGAGGAAGTCGGCTATAGCGGCGGTTTTACTTTTGATGTGATTGACGTGGCGAATCCTATGTATCTGAAGGGAATTGATGCGTATCAGGTGTATGTTGTCTGCTGGGTTCAACCGGAGGGCTATGATTTTTCTATCGGCGTTGACGGCGAAGATATGCGCTTTATTGATCCGAATGAACTTGATCTGTTTGACGATAGCCAGGCAAAATACGCAAAATATTTTCACGAGCGTCTGCAGGAGCGGCTGGAGAGACACTGCCAGGGCGATTCTTGATCGGGTGGAAGAAATTCGCGGACTTCATTCAGACTTTAAGTGTTCAATTTACGATACGTGAGTCCGGCGTGCTATAATAACCATATGCATATTATTCTTGGTGGGACGAGCGGACTTGGCCGCGAAATGGCGCGGCAGCTCAGAGAAAGCGGTAAGCGTGTGTTGGTGCTGGGGAAGACACATAACACCCAGGAACACGGCGAGGGTTTCCAATTGGATGTGTATTATCCCGAGCAAGTAGAGGCAGCGCCAGCGCGGATTGAGCAAATTCTGGGTGACGACGATATTGAACAATTTGTCTGGGCGGCAGGCTATGGTTGGCGCGGTAATTTTGAGGATCAGTCTGATGCACGCTCCATGGCGGAGGTGAACTTTGCCGGTGCGTTGCCGCTGGTGCAGTGGGCGTGGCGAAAGATGGCTCGTCAAAATCAGAAGTCAGTTTTAACGATTATCGGCTCGACCAGCAGCGTCAAAGCTCGGGCGGACGAGGCGGTATACGTGGCGACTAAACACGCCCAAGCGGGCTTGGCGCGCAGCTTAGGGATGCAGGCCGACGAGCAGAAATTGCCAGTAAAAGTCGCGCTGTTTTTGCCTGGCGCTATGAAGACGCCGTTTTGGAATGGCCGGGAGCTGCCGGCTGATTATGCGTTTTTCAACGATCCCGCTAAAATTGCTACGCATATTATCAACGCCATTGAACATCAGCAGCAACCGTATCTGGAGTGGGCGCTGCCAAAGGGTACATTGGTTTAAGTTCCGGTAAGGTGGTATAATTCGGGCATGGTAATGAATGTTTCAAATAATGATTATTTTGGGGTAAAAATTGTAGTAATTGGCGGCGGAACCGGGAGCTTCACGCTGCTGTCGGGCTTGAAAAAGTACACGCATAGCATCACGGCGCTGGTTAATATGGTTGATGACGGCGGCTCGACTGGGCAATTGCGCGACGAACTGGGTGTGCTGCCAGCGGGCGATGTCCGGCAATGTTTGGTGGCGCTGAGTAGCTCGCCGAAGGTGCGCGACCTGTTTAATTATCGGTTTGACGAGGGCAGTATGAAGGGGCACGCCTTTGGCAATTTGTTCATGGCAGCGTTGGAAAAGATGACGGGGAGTTTTGCCGAGGCGGTGGAGCTGGCGAGTGAAGTTTTGGGTGTAAACGGGCGAGTGTTCCCAATTACTTTGGATGATACGACTATGTCGATTAAGCTAAAAGACGGTACGACTGTCAATGGCCAACACGCGGCAGAATCGCTGCAAATTCCGCGCGGCGAGCGTCCGTGGCTGGAATTGAAACCGCCGGCTGGCATTAACCCGCGAGCGCGCCAGGCGATTTTAGATGCGGATTTGGTGGTGATTGCGCCCGGGCTGCTGTATGGTAGTCTGGCGCCAGCATTGTTGGTGCGCGGCGTAACCAGAGCGTTGGCGGAGACAAAGGCGAAGAAAGTTTATGTTTGCAATCTAGTTAACAAACCGGGTCAGACGGATGGTTTTACCGTGGCGGATTTCGCGGATGAAATTGAGCGGTTTTCAGGTGTTGATATGGATTATGTTTTGTATAATAATCATCGTCCTCCGGAAAAACTGATCGAGAAGTATTCACATGACGGCGAATATTTGGTGGAATGGGATGAGGAGACGTTGAAAAACAAGCATTATTACGCCTCAGGCAAGCGGTTGATTGCTGATACTGCTTGGGTTAATAAAAATTCTGACAGCGATCCGTTGGCAGCACAGCGCAGCCTAATCCGACATGATGCTGATCGAGTGGCGCGCGAGTTGATGCGGATTTATTTTGCCTAAGCTACTTTAAAACTTCGAAATACGGCGATTTGCTTGCAAATCATTATTTTTTGTTGTATAATAGACAAGTTTGTTATGGCAATCAATATGCAACAACCGGAACGGGCGACCGAAAGTCCTGATTACTCTCCCAGAAGAGGTGAGATATTTTTCCATCCTGAAGAACTTGCGATGAATTTGACGGAGACGTTTAGCGGTCATCACATGACGCCAGCGCGCCGCTTGGCAGCAAAGCTTATTATAGAAATGCCAGCGGATATTAAGGAGGGCGATCGCATTGATTATATTATGTCAGCGCTTGATAACGACGAGACAATAACTGATGAAGCGCATCGAGATGTGGTGGTCGGCATTCTGGAGGATTATAAAGTCTTACAAGGTTTGTTTGAATCGTATATTGAAGGGATTGACGAGACGACACTGCAAGGCAGGGCATTGCGACTGGAGGATGGACAGAAGATACCTGATGACTTGGGAAAGGACAGTTCTCAGAGTCCGTGGTCAGACAATCCGCCCATTCCGGTGCCGCGCATTGATGATTTGATCAAGACATTTTCCACGAAAGGCGAAGGCGTCCAGGGCGTCGGGCTGGAAACAGCAATGATTGTCGGTGCAGTAACGCTTGCTAAGTTAAAGACTACTCCTTATCATGATGCGGCAGTTTATAAGCAGGCGGTGTTTGCTAAAAACTTTTTGATTCCAATATGCAGCATTATTAGCCTTGATAATCTGGAGTCCGAGCTTAATGACGAAGTTGACATCATTACCGGGCGAAATATTGGCGATGGTAGGGATGGCAGCGATTTGAGTAATGATATTGATTCGCTTTTGGACGAGGTAGACAGGGTGATATCGCTGCATTTTGGCGCTAAGGATTCGGTTGATCCTAAGCGGTTTGATTTTGCGAGGAAGAATATAAATGGGATTTTCTCTGAGTTGCTTGGCGAACCGGATTTAAAGCCGGCCGTAGAAACTGGCTCGCCGCACGGTACATTGTTTGAAGTGGGTAGGGTGAAGATGTCGAATGGCACTGAGCTGGAAGTGCGAGCCCGCGGCAAAGGACGAGGCTCGTATCTTAGAAAGTTGCTAAGGGCTATCGGATACTATGGGCCGCATTCTCAGCCGCTGAAAGACGAGGGGGAATTTCATCCGATTGATATGTACGGCATGACGGTCATTGCCGAGGATGATAAGCAATTGGCTGAATCGTACGTGGAAGCGGTAGTTAATGCTCTGGAAAGTAAGAATATTAATCTGTATCCAGCACCCGGTCGAGAAAAGGAATGCTTTGTCGTTAAAGGAGCTCCGGAATTTCAGGAGACTATTCGTAAAGCAGTCCTTGAGAGAATCCCTAATATTGATATGGAGATGTTTAGTTTTAAGGACAGCGGTAGAGATTTTACTGATGCAAAGATTACTGGTTTTTATGAGACAGGTGATAGGAGGGTTTCATTTGCACCATTTGAAATGCAGTTTTCGACGCCGGATGCCCGCTTGGTGGCGCGAACTGGCAAGAAAGCAGCGCACTTCTTCTTTAAGCTGCGGAAAATATACGGCGATTTGGTGAGTATGAGCGATGAGGCTGCTGACGCAGTAATTGACATTTGGCAGCGTAAGCAAGATTATTTTACAAAACCTGATGATAGCATAAAGGAATATCACTTAACAAATCAGAGTAGCGAGCGCGTGGCGCGTTTCAAAGAACAAGCGACGGACAGGCGTAGAATTCTGCTAAGGCGTGTCCGTGATCTAGCTAGGCGGGCTTTGGGTGGTATAATTAACTCATAATGACGATATATTATACTGACGGTTCTGCTTCGCCAAATCCCGGTCCGGGCGGGTTTGCGGTGATTCGCGACCTCCAGCCGTGGATTTTGGGGTCAGAGGACGGCGAGACGACCAATATTCGCATGGAAGGCAAGGCGCTGATTGCGGCGCTTCAGGACGCGGACGAGGCGCCGTGCGTGATTTATACTGACAGTGAGTTTTGGATTAACGTAGTGACTAAGTGGGCGCCAGGGTGGCAGCAGCGTGGCTGGACGAAGAAGGGCGGCGAGATTAAAAACCTGGATATTGTGCGTGAGCTATATGAACTGTATTCAAATTCGCAGGCGGATCTCCGCTGGGTGCGCGGTCATGAGGGTGATGAGGGTAATGAGCTGGCGGATGAGTGGGCGAACCGGGCGCGTGAAGGCGAGCGGTTGACTAAATAGCTAATTTATGTTACAACGGAAAAATGAATAGGCTATATTCAGCAGATCTTACTGCGGTGCGAGCTGACGCGAAGCTCTTTTTTGATCGTCCTGGAGATGACCTAGGATTTATAGGGGTTGTTACTGAAATAGAGCCAAAGAAGGATGAGATACGCGTTAAGATGGGGCTGGGGGATTGCGAGTTTCATGGCATGTTGCTGCGTATGATGGGTATAGAAGATGTTAGTGTACCTTTATCTGGCAAGAAGGTGCATGCTATTTGATGCGCGCCGCGATGGGTCGGATTTATCGATGCAGCAGACAGTAGCCTCCGCTTATATGGCCAGTTTAGCGTTGGGAGGGTTGTTAAGTATGCCGCGAGAGGAGATTGATAATCTGAAGAATCCGAGCGATTTGATGTTTGAAGTTCCACGGATGCAGCAGTTAGATGAAGAGATAGGTAGAAGAATCGAAGTTCGCCAGGGGTAAGTTTTCTGGACGTTGTTTCTTCTTGCGTGCTATACTGGAGCAATGGAAGAAGTGAGGGAAACGACTGATATTTTTTTGTGGGCTAATCAAACTGACGCAAAAAAGAATGATCTACAGATTGAGCTGTTTTTGTTTAATAAAAATTACACGCCGTATTTTATGCCCTTGAAGGGCGATATTGAGCAGCAGCTCCGGCCGCTATTTCTGTTTGATTATATCAATCAAGTTAATTTGGGTGCTGGCACTGGCCTCAGTGTGCGTGATTATGAGCTAAGCGAAGCGGAAGACAACGTCTTGCTGCGAACAGACCTCGCCAAGGTTGGCCGAGCGGAGACCTTGATTCATTTGATTGAGCATGAGCGCGGCGACATCGTGGAATTTTCGGAAACTGAGCATGAGTTCAAGCGGATGAAAGGCGTGATAGCGCGGTTTACTGATCCAAATGATCCAGAAAAAATATTTTACACGGCCAAGTTGATCCAGCAGGGACAGACATTAAAAAGCGCGCTGGCGTGGGAGTTTTCTGACGGCAAGTTTGGTGCGTTTAAGGCGGAAGTCGGTTTTAAGGTGCCGGATGATAACCAAGTGCTGATCATCGGTCAGGATATTTTTGCCTTTAATCCTTCGAAGTTCGAGCGGATGTTTGGCTATGAGTATAAGAAGCAGGTGGTTGCCGATAAGAAAGTGGCGGAGATTGAAAAAGCGTATAAGCTAAGTTTCCCCGAGGGTCTGGATCTGAATGCGCTGGTCAAGGAGCGCAAAAAGACCATCAATAAACTACAGAAATTGGAGATCGGCGAGGTCAAACAAGAGCAGGTGTTAGACTATGCTGATGAGATGCAGCTGGAGCTGATGAGTGATGATAACGGCGCGATTATCATCATGGACGGCAATGACCTGGATATGTTTGTGAACCTGATCAACGAGGATTATATTGAGAGTAAAATTACCGGCAAGCGCTACGAAATTAAATCGAAAAAACTGTTGGGCGAGCCTGAGGGCGAACCGCCGCGAGGTTAAGTATGGATCAAGAATTAGCGCTGGCGATTTTGATGAGCGGTCGGTCGGCGCTATTGACCGGTGCGGCCGGGACGGGCAAAACGCACCTGTTGAACACGTTTATTGCACAGGCACGTGACCAGGGTAAAAAGGTGTCGGTAACAGCGACGACGGGCTTGGCGGCAACGCATTTAGGTGGCAATACCATTCACAGTTGGAGTGGTATTGGCGTCAGTGATCATTTGGCGAACAACTTTTTTGATCGGCTGTCAAAAACGCGGTGTGAGGTGATTACCAAGACCGACGTGCTGGTAATTGACGAGATTTCCATGTTGCATGATTTTCGGCTGGATATGGTCGATCAGGTGCTGCGCGGCGTCAGGGAAAACGACCAGCCGTTTGGTGGTGTTCAGCTGGTGATGAGCGGTGATTTTTTCCAATTGCCACCGATCAATCGTCCGGGCGAGCAGGGCGGCGGCTTCGTGGTGTATTCGGAGGCGTGGCAGGAGTTGCAGCCGGCGGTGTTGTATTTGGAACGGCAATACCGGCAAAATGACGAGCAGCTGCTGGAGATTTTGACGGCATTGAGAAATGACGACATCAGACGTCATCATGCTGAGACACTATTGGCGCGGACTGAAGTCGAGCTGCCTGATGGTGATATCACCGAACTACACACCGTCAATGTTGATGTTGACGCCATTAACAGTCAGAAGCTGGCGGAGCTGGCGGGCGAGGAGCGAACATATCAGCAGACGACGACGGGCTCAAAGGTATATGTCGAGAGCCTGCAGCGGTCGGTGTTGGCGCCGAGCGAACTCGTGTTGAAACCGGGCGCGTTGGTGATGGCCGTGAAAAATTCGCCGCAGAAATTGTACGCCAATGGTAGTATCGGTACAGTGGTGGATTTTGAGCCACTGACGGACTATCCGATCGTGGAGTTTCGTAGTGGACAGCAGGTGACCATGGTGCCGGATGTGTGGGAGTTACGCGACGGTGAGCGTAGGCGCGCTAGCATTTCCCAGGTGCCACTGCGCCTCGCCTGGGCTATCACCGTGCATAAAAGCCAGGGTATGACCTTGGATGCGGCAAAAATTGACCTGAGAAAAGCCTTTGTCGAAGGCATGGGTTATGTGGCGCTCAGTCGGGTGCGAGATTTGGATAACTTGTATCTTTATGGTATTAATCGCAAGGCATTGGAAATCTCACCTGATGCGTTGGCGATTGATGAGGTTTTGCGACAGATGAGTAACGAGGCGGTCGAGCATTATCGTCCGATGCTGGAGGAAATGAAGCGGGCACAGTCAACGCCGAAAAAATCCGGCAAGAAGTCTCAGTCTAGCAGCTGGCAGCAAAAAATTGCCAAAATGCGCGAAACCCACCCCAAAGCCTATATGCCGTGGGAGAAAGCCGACGATGACATCCTCAAGCAGGAGTTCTTGCAAGGTGTAACCATCCAGCAGCTTAGTCAAAAGTTCGGCCGCCACGAAGGCTCAATTAGGATGCGGCTGCAGAAGCATTTTGGGGAGGATGTTTTGGGCTAGCTCAAATGCTATAATGACCACATGAAACAGTTAGATTTTTCGCCCCTATACACGCCGATGTCCGAGTCTGAAGTACAGTGGTTTCGGCAGTATTACCAAAGCGTCAACGTCGAAAGAAAAGCTAAGGGAGTTTTTGGCCAAGCGCTGGGTATCGTTTATATGACTATCGTAATGAGTGTTTTTATAGGCGGATTTTTTGTAATACCAGAATCATCAATGCCTGCAAATCTTAAACTCATATTAGCGCCGATGGTTATTTTCATCTATATATTATTCATTGCTCTTATTAGGCGACATATCAGGGTTTTATTTGATTCAGGGAGGGCGACTGGCGAACGGTACATGCTGGCAGCTTTAAGCAAATTTGCTGGGTTGAATCAGCTTGATTTCATGCCGTACGTAGAAAACCCTGATAATTCTGGTGTTATTTTTCAAGAAGAGTGGTCGCGCGATAAGATTTCGCGCAATGTTTTGTCCGGCACGCTTGGCGGCAAGCTTAATTTTCAAATGGGCTGGTATGAGAACGAAGTTACACTGGATCACGCCACGCGCTATTGGCGCTACTTGCGAATTGATATGAATCGGAATTTGCCGCATGTTATTCTTGACTCGACAGTTGATAATGTTAACGTTCTCGGCAAAGTTTTTAATAATTTGCCAGATGATATTGATCCTAATCAACGGCTTAGTCTGGAGGGAGGTTTTAACGATTATTTCACGCTGTATGCGCCAAAAGATTACGAACGGGATGCTTTGTATATCTTTACGCCGGATTTAATGGCGCTGTTGATTGATGGTGCGACGTGGTGCGATGTCGAGATAGTGGATAATCAGATTTATTTTTATAGTGCTTATAATAAGTTTGATTATGTAAAAGAGATGGAATTTGTGTGGAAAGCGTTTCGCATTATGAGTATTATGGGTGCCAAGTTGTACAATCAGACGGATTACTATAATGATGAGCGAATTGGCAATTGGCAGCTTAATATTGTTGCCGATCAGGGCAAGCGCTTGAAAAACTATATGCCGTTGATTAGTACTATTGTTTTTGTATTGTCTGCTGTGTTTCTTGTGATATATGCTGTCGTGGTTACCATAGCTCCGATAATAATGAAATAGGGCGCGGTTGGTTTTTGGATGCAAGGTTGAGCTTGCTGAGACCGTGAACTGATACGGAAATTTGACATTATTTATATTTTGTGCTACTATAAAACAGCAAGAAGTTAAAATAAATATGACAGAAGAGTTGATTACCACGGCTAATAAGAATGGCAAAGATAGGTCTGTATCTAATGCTGATAAATTGTTGACGCCAGGGTCGGATAAATCTGGCGACCTTGGTAAAGCAGCGCTTCTTCCTGCGTCTGATGAAGTGCCTTTATTAGAGGCAGGGGCTAGTAATGATGAACGGAAACCTCGACTACTGCGGCGGATAGGAGGATATGTGGCTGGTTTAGCGTCTCGGCTGGCGGAAAAGACTGGCTGGTGTAGTGCTGATGAGGATCATGAGGCTGCAGATAACGAAAGCGGCGATTCTGAAAACGAGTATTCTCACGTTGAAGAAGAGCTTGATGAGTTAACTCAGCAGAGAATTGATAAGATTGACGAAGAGTGGGAATTTCGGGCTAACGTGAATGGTTTTAATGGCAATTTTATTCCTAAGAGTCATCCTGATTTCGCAGGGAGTATCGCGCGGGGCGATTATGAAGAAATAGAGAAGCTGGTACCTGATATAAGAGAGCGTGTAGCGAAAGATGAAAGGCTTAATTGGAAATCGAAAGGTTATGATGAAAAATACGTCCATTATTACACAAATTTAGATTTGCCAGTTTTAGCGCAAAAAAATGTTGCGGCGTTTTTCAGAAAGTATTATAAGCATATGCCAAAACTTGCGGATAGTGCGCGGCGTGCTATGCAGGAGCAGATTGACTCGACACATTCTCTCAAAAATAGTGATAGTGGCGATTTCTTCAACCGCTATTATAGGCATGAAGAGGTTGTAACTCATTTAATGAGCGCCGAATCTGTGCTACCTAGGGAGATAGCCGAAGAATTTAAAGATGGAATTGCTAACGAGGTGGCCGAGGTTGTTGAGGCTGCTGCGAATTCAGTGGGGTGGCGAGAGTTTGATACGAACGCAGCCTGGCTGGCAGATCATGGTTTTCCGCCGGAGCGCTGGCCGCAGGACGCCAGAGATCGAGAGGACTTTCCGGAGCCGCTGCGCCGGCTGGTTAACGAGCAGGGCGATAAAGAAAAGGAGCTTGATCGGGCGATCATCAAATACTGTATAGAAAAGACAGAGTTGTACGATGGCGATAGCGGTAAGATGAAGCCCGATATCTATGGACGGTGCGATTTGATACAGAAGTACTTTGAGGGACGTTTGCCAGACGTGAATCCTAAGATAATGACTTGCGGTATTGTAGGCATGGTTGATTCGTCCTCTTCTGACAACATAGGTCAGCAGGTTGGCAGATACAACGATTATATCCGAACTATCCGCGGGATTGGACAGGACAATGCTAACAAGCTGGGTAAAGAGCTGGGGATAACGCATTTTTCTGACTGGAGTCCAGAAGTCTTGCGAGGCACGCTGCATATATTAGAGACTGGGTGTACAGAATCTGGCAACCCAGCAACGATAATTATTAGAGGGGTAACAGGAGACCATAATGGCGCTGCGCGTAGCTTTCGCAATATAAAGACTAGCGACATCCTAGCTGTTGAGATAAATCATACCGACATGTTATCTGGTGTAATAGAAAGACTAGAAAAAGTTGGTGTTGATAGCGACACCTTTAGTAGAGTTGTTTTGTTTGGTCACGGTAGCGAAGAAGGGCTTACGGTGTCGTTTGTAGAACGTATAAAATCTGATCCTGACGAATGGCGTAGTAAAAAAGGTATGATGGATCTTATGCGGGTGCTAAACCCGAAATTCCTGATATTATTATCATGCCATCCGCTTAGACGAGAAAATGAATCTAATCCGCTTGCGATTGATGAGAGAGGACCACAACGGCGACAAGGTACAGCGTCAGCAATTTCTTCAGCATTTCCAATTACCGTTAAGAGCGGTCTGGCTGGGATGACACGTGCTTATATAAGCGAAGATGGTAAAATTATAATTGAGACTGAAGATGAAGATAATGGTCATAGGTCAGATGTAATGGCATTAACGAGGTATGGAATAACATATTCATATGAGAGAGGAGAGACGAGCAATGAGTAGGGAAATAATGGGGGCAGTTTTAGAGACAGAGCCGACGAGATCCGACGATTACGAAGCGTTTGCTAGGAGATACTTGGCATGTATAGCCAGTGCGATGTATCATTTTGCGCAAGGTGACGACGACGCTTCTATGGATGTTAATCTGGCTCGGTTTGATAGTCATGGTAATCTGTCTGAAGATGAATTTGACATATATCGTATTGAATACAAGGCTAGTGAAAATGGAGGGATTGGCGAATGTCGTGTGTACAAAATTGTTCCCGGTGAAGGTGACCCGCAGGAGGCTACTATGCAAGAGATTACCGCGCAAGACGCGAACCTTGATACGTGCAATATATTGGGGCGGATTTGGAAGGAGCTTGCGGTTAGCAGAAAATCCAAGGACTAAAGGTAATTTTTATGAGAAGAAGTCTTGAGACAACATTTCTTCCGCCAGGAGAGAATGAAGATAATCTTGAGAGGGATTCGGGCGCCGGGCCAGATATAGAGGCTACTGGGGGGAGTGGTTCGTATGTCGATAACTATAGCCTTACTCCGGTAAAGTTTTCAGGAGTCGAGATTCATCCTGCTGGAGCGAGCGATGAAATTAGCCCTGAAGAGGCATGCTGGCGGCTAGAGTCAGAGGGAGTGGTCAAAGTTGCTCCGCGTTTAGATGAACAGCTGGCAGGTAAGGCTGAAGACAGGAGTAATATTATCACATATACTCCCAGAACATGCTGCATCCCACAAACTTTTACATTAGATGATCTGTATAGAGGTGATAGGGCAGAATTAACGGAATACGAAACGCTATGCCAGCTTGATGGGTTTTTTGCCTATGTAGAATCCCTAAACGGTAAATATGCAAATGAAGCTAAATCCATGCGCGAAAATTTGACATTTATTGGCGAAAAAGAATACAAAGAAGCAGCGGCTGGTATCGCTGCCAGCTGGAAAGCAGCTCTTGAGGCAAATACCGATTTACAAATTTGTGTTATCGCTGGAGAAATTAAAATTAATAAGAATCAGATAAAGAGCGATGAATATTTATTAGATAATATACTAGCCAATTTTACTGAAGAAGATTGGGAAGAATACGGTGATAGGATTATCGTTGATCGAGATGATATTGCGAATATGCCAAAAGAAAATTTGCGAGTTGTGCTACTGGATGATTGGACTATTAGCGGCTCGCAGCTTAGAGATGTTTATCATTCGCTAGTTGATCAATATCCCGAAATAGAAGATCAAATTGAAATGCAGTTGATTGTAGCTAATGAGCAAAGAATAAAATATGGACTTTCGGTCGATGAGCTGATGGGTGATGGTAAGAAGATTCCCGTTAGAGCGTATTTCTCGGCACACGATTCTAAAACAGCAAAGAACGGAGCTTATATCACTGGGTTTCATTCTTCTGTTGACTACGATTTCGAGAAGTTGATACGGAGAATGCTTTGGCACGCCGAAGGTAGAGAAAAGAAATCTGAACTAAGAGGAGAGATGTATATGCCTCCGGGAACAAATATCGTACGTCCGTATAGCAAAGACGGTTATAAGTTGACTAATATCGAAAGAGCTTGCCAATGTAGGCGCAGGCGATTAGCAGAAAGACAAGGAAGCGATTATGCTATACTATGAACATATGGAGGAGTTACCGCAAAAAGCTTCTGATTTTTTATCTGGTGATTTTCTGGCTGGATTAGAGCAAAAAGATTCTGCAAAGATTAGAGATCAGGCCGCGGTGTTGCCGCATAATGTAGTTCTCGAAGGGATTGGCAATCGGATGCTGATACGGGATTTTCTGGTGCAAACGAAGGGAGAGTTGTCAAGCTACGTTTCAGATCTTGATGGTAAAGAAGCGGGCTTGGAGGATGGTATGCGGCGGTTGTTTGGCGTTATAGACGGAAGTTTAGATGAAATTTTCAAGGCTGCTGATGAGAATAAAGACAAGCCGGGCGGTCTCGGTATGGAGCGTTTTCGCCAAGAATTTCGGAATACAGACGATATTGCTGTTATAAATTTGGCGGGTCATATAGCCCAGATGGACGTTGATAAGATATTAGCGATAAATAATCCGTATACCGTGATGAAGGCTATTCAAGGCGCTATCGTTGAAGAATTGTGGAAAAACGTACAGGATTATCGAGAAACTGGCGATAATCAAGAAATTAGGGATACTATTAGTGAAACCGTAGCGGAGTTTATAGACATCATGGATAAAGATATTTTATATAGCATGCTGCATGACGGCGAGGATGTTATTGACTGTTTGCGGTAATAAATTTCTTCTTTATGATACTTCAGATCGAATAGCTAGCACAAGTTTGACAATCTGAAAATATAGGATTATAATAACAACCCGTTAATAAATAAGTTTGGTGGGAGGAAAGGTGTTGAGGTTTATTTCGATGACTGATCGATTAGGACCCATAGAGAAGACAGCAAATATGGGGGGGGTAGAGCTTTCGCTCGGTGACTCTTCCAAAGGCAAGACTAAAAGCGAACAGCTAAAAGAGACGAGCGATCAACTAAAGACGCTTATGCCGTATTTGTGGGATAGTGCAAAGCGGTTGCTTGTGCTGACGAGAGGTAGTTTATATATAGATACCAAGGAAGACTTTGCCTTGAGAGATACAATTGAGGGTAGCGGGTTTAGCGTTGCATCTCATCTTGATGATGATGACATGATACGCTTGCCCGTAGCAAGCTTTATGGTAAAAAAAGATAAAAAGACAGGGAAAATTATCAGGAGAGATCCTATTGTTGTTTCATATAAAGTCGGAGGAATGAAACGACAAGACGGCAGCAGGGGTGATAAATATTTTGAAAGCACAAGACTGGTCGGGGGAAGTGTTTACGATACGGTTCTCGCTACAGAGGAAAATGGCGAGTGGAATTTCGGAAGAGGGATTGGCTTAAAGAGGCGTCGACGAGCTTTAGGTGTGGCTGCTGCTATGCTGGGAAGAGTTGAAGGTGCCATAGCATCAATAGAAGAGGATTCTTATGGTTTTTATCCTTTGAGCCATCCAGGAGAAGTTGGGGATAGCTTGGTCAATATTGAGATGCGTAGGCAACCTTCGGGAGCGTTCGCTCCTGTTGTGCCAATGGAAGATCGAAGAAGCACCAGGAGTGACAGCAGTCAGAACAGTATTGATACATTATATAGCTAATTAGCGTCTGAAATAAATATAACACCACTAGACTTTTCCACAAAACCGTGGAAAAGTTTTAGTTTGGTAGGGAAATGGGTAAAAAGTGGGTAAAAGGGCTTGCATGTGGGTAGTTGTGGGTAGTATAGTGGAGTCAGTGGAACGAAAGTTGATGGCAACACCAACCAAAACAAACATCCACTAGAAAAACCAACTAATCTACCACGGAGGAAGGACGACGTGCAGACAGATTACTTTGAGCGGAAGTTGGACGACAAGCGGCGCTTGACGATCCCGGCAGAGCTCAGGGCGGAGTTTGCGTCCGGCGTCGTGTTGACCCGCGGGTTTGGCAAATATCTTCACTTGTATCCGCAGCAAGTCTGGGATCGGGAAGTGGAGGGCGCACTGACCGGAAGTATTCTGGATGAGCGCGTGGCCGACCTGAACGTCAAGTTTCGCCGCGGTAAAACCGCCTCGGCGCTCGACCAGAAACAGGGGCGAGTGACGATTGAGCAGCATCTACTCGACTATGCCGGTATTGACCGGGAAGTCGTGGCGGTGCGGGCGGGCGCGTATTTTCGGCTGATGGCGGCTGAGAATGCGGATTGATTAGCTGAGCTAGTACCTTAACAATTTGAAAACCTCTCGAGATCAACTATCTGGGTATTTGAAGATGGCAGGTGGCAATTTGCTCCACGATAAAAACGGCAACGTTCTTTCCTCAAAACACCTCCCAAAAAACTCCACCTCACACATAAGTCTCTTTTGGAAACTATGGTTGTCACTGACAATCATCACATTTCCACTCTTAAGACAACAAAAACAAACAAAACACAAATACAAAACAGCCAGAATTAAATATCCAGTTAGGTGATCTCGAGCATTGCTATACGTTGTGGTGTCAGCCGCGGCGATTTGTCGAGATTTACTCCTCTTTACGCGCCAGGCGACTTAAGGTCGCTTGGGCTGCAATCGCTGTACGGAGATAAATCTCGAAAATCTTGCACCTGACTGCTACAATAAAGCAATGATGAGTATTAAAGAACATCCACCACAGTCGGAAGCGCTTCAAGTGAGCGAACCGATTCATGTTCCCGTACTCCTTGAGGTGACCTTGGATAGGTTGCGGCCAGCTACGGGCGAGAATTATCTCGACCTAACGGCTGGCTACGGCGGCCACGCCAGGGAATTCTTAAGAAGGACGGATAATTACTTGGGCGCAGTGCTGGTTGACCGCGATGATAAAGCGATTAGCACGCTGGGCGATTTGGCCGAAAAAGGCGCGACGCTGATTCACAAGGATTTTGTGAGCGCAGCGCAGGATTTGGTCAAGCAGGGACGTACATTTGACGTGATTTTGGCTGATTTGGGGGTGTCGTCACCGCAGCTTGACAGAGCAGAGAGAGGTTTTTCGTTTCGGTTTGACGGGCCGCTGGATATGCGGATGGATAATCGGACGGAAACTACGGCAGCGGATATCATCAATTCGTATTCGGTTGATGAGCTGACGCGGCTGATGACTCGTTACGGCGAGGAAAGTCCCGGGCGGGCTAGGCGGATTGCGCAGGCAATTGTTAGCGCCAGGCCGATTCGGGGAACGACCGAGCTGGCTGATCTGATCAAGCACACTGTCGGTCGCGGCGGGATGAAACATCATACGGCGACTCGCACTTTTCAGGCACTGCGCATTGAAGTCAATCACGAACTTCGGCTGGTTGAGGAATTATTGCCACTGTTGCCACGCCTCCTTAACAGGGGCGGGCGAGTCGGAATAATTAGCTTTCATAGTCTGGAGGATCGATTGGTCAAGCGCTATTTCTGGGAGCAAGCAGCTGCTGGCTACGAGGCCGAGCTGATAATCCCGGAGAAGAAACCGGTGTCTGGAACAGAAGATGTTCACAATCCGCGCAGTCGAAGCGCTCAGTTTCGCTACGCCGTGAAAAAATAAAACAAAAAAGGAGGGCGACACTATGCCAATCCACATCAAAGTACAATTCCAGGACGCAGAAGTAGCTGAGACCGTTGCGGTACGCCGCGGCTAACAAAGCGCGTATTCCGGAATATACACTCTAAATCGGAAGCGGCCCGTTCTAATATACTAAAAGGGGCGGGCTAGCTTTCCCTAATAAAAATTATAAATAAAAATAAGAATAGAAGCAATGACAACCACCACATTTACTCCGCGACGTTCAGGCGTTCAGATGCGGCGCAACCAGAACTCAACACGTTTCCAATCTCGGGTCAAACTTGGTCCTGTCGCTCATACAGTGCTCGTCGCGCTGATGATTACAGTACTGGGCTTGATTTATTTGACTCAGGCAATTAAAACGACGGCCTATGGCTACGAGGCGCAGGATTTGGACTCGCAGATAAATGAATTGAGCGCTAAAAAATCAGAATTGGAAGTGCAAAATGCGCGGCTGACATCGCTAGAGAGGGCGAAGAATAGCAATGTCGCGGCGGCCATGACATCGACCGAGACTAGTTACGCGCGGTAGTCTGAAATGATATACTAAATAGAGCGATTATGCAGCGGCTTACACATTCTAGAACTGGCTGGTTGGCCATCGTTTTACTCTTGGCGATGGCGGCTTTTGTGTTAAGGCTGTTTTACTTGCAGATTTTGCAGCATGGCATGTATACTGAGTTGGCTCGGGCTAGCCAGCAGCGGCAATTTGTTATTCCGGCAGAGCGCGGTAAGATCTATATGATGGACGGGCAGGCGTTGGCGCCAGTGGTGCTGAATCGGATGATTTATACGGTAATTGCTGATCCGCAGGCGGTGGAAGACAACGAGCGCAGTAAAATTATTACTAGCTTGAAAGAAATCGCCGGCGGAGAGATGGTTCATCATGCCGAGGCTAAGCTGAATAATAAGAAGTCTCGCTACGAGGTTTTAGCCAGGAATATTTCCAGAACGCAAGCCGAAAAATTAAAAAAGAAGAATTTTACCGGTATATTGTACCAGCAGGGGTCGATTCGCGATTATCCGGAGAACGGTCTGGGGGCGCACGTGCTGGGCTTCGTTAACGCGGCTGGCGACGGACAATACGGCGTGGAGGGCGCGCTGGAAAAGCGCTTAAAGGGGCAGAACGGTTTATTACAGGCAGTGACTGACGTCAGGAATGTGCCGCTGACAGTGGGCAAGGATAATATTCGGATTGAGGCGAAGGCGGGGGAGAATCTTGCTTTGACGGTCGATCGGAATATTCAGAGCTACACTGAGTCGGCGCTGAAAAACGGCGTCGAGGCAGCGCGTGCTACTGAAGGAAGCGTTATCGTTATGAACCCAAATAACGGTCGAGTTTTGGCGATGGCTAATTATCCGTCGTATAATCCGGCGGAATATGCCAAGCAAACTAATGCCGCGGTTTTTATGAATAATGTTACGATGACGCCGTTTGAGCCGGGGTCAATTATTAAGTCGTTTAGTTTTGCTGCGGCGATCGATAAAGGCGCGGTTACGCCGTCGACCGTCTATAATAATACTGATTGTATTAAGGTGGCTGACAGGACCATGTGCAATGCGCTGCGCGGTTTGAATGGTCCGATATCGATTCAGGGAGCGTTTAACAATTCGTTGAATGTGGGTACAATTACGGCAGTGCGGAGGCTTGGTAATGGATCGCAGATCAATTTGCCAGCACGCCAGACGCTGTACGATTATTATCATGACCGGTTTGGGTTAGGGCAAGCTACCGGCATTGAATTGAACGAGGCAGCAGGTTATGTTTATCCGCCGGACAGTGCCGAGGGTAATGAAGTCCGTTATTCGGCAATGACGTACGGGCAGAGCATGAACTTGACAATGGTACAGGTGGCGGCTGGGTTTTCGTCGATTGTTAATGGCGGGCAATACTATAGGCCGGCGATTGTTGGCGGGTCGGTTGATAAAAACGGCAAAGTCCATCCGTCCGAGAATAAAGCGCTGCGCCAGACGGTCAGTGCTGGGACGTCGTCGCAAATGCGCGGTATGCTAGCGACGGCGCGCGGTTCGTCGTTTTTATCGAAGAACGATAAGCCGGGATATGAAATTGGCGGCAAGACCGGAACATCGGAAGCGGTTGTCAGCGGTCATTATTCGCAAAACGAGACAATTGCGACCTATATCGGCTATGGTGGCGCAAATAGGGCGGAATATGTCATAATGGTACGCGTGGCGGCGCCGGGCAGAGGAATTAACCTGCAGGGAAATTACCACGCCGGCCCGATTTTCACGGACATCTCCAACTGGATGATTGATTATATGAAATTAGCACCGAAGGGATAACCATGGCAACCGCTTTACAAACAATGACTAACGAATTGACGCACGTATTTTTACTCAGCGTCGGGGCGTTTTTATTGGCGATGTTTTTAACGCCGATTTATACGTTTTTTGCTTACCGATACCGGTTTTGGAAGCGGCAGCGCTCAGAGAGTACCGACGGTAAGAAATTGAAGATTTTTGCCAAGTTTCAAGCGGCGAAATTGCAGCGCAATATTCCGACAATGGCCGGCGTGATCGGCGTGATCGCGATTTTTATAGTGACGTTTTTCTGTAATTTAGATCGAGCGCAGACGTGGCTGCCGCTGGCAGCGCTGCTGGGCGGCGGCGCGGTTGGCTTGATCGATGATATTATCAATATTCGCGGTACAGGCGGCGGTGCGGCAGGCTTACGCAGTCCAGTGAAGTTTGCGCTAATTACGCTTATTGGCGCGGTTCTCGGATGGTTCTTCTTCGTCAAATTAGGCTTGATGAGTTTTCATGTGCCGTTTATGGGAGATGTGAATGTCGGTTGGCTGATCATCCCGTTGTTTGCATTTGCGGTGGTGGCGACTGGTAATGCGGTTAATATTTCCGATGGCATGGACGGGCTGGCTGGCGGTCTCTTGGGTGCTAGTTTCGGCGCGTTCGGGGTGATTGCGCTGTTGCAGCAGCAGGTACTGCTGGCAGGATTTTGCTTTACGGTGGTCGGCGTGCTGCTGAGTTATTTGTGGTTTAATATTTATCCGGCGCGGTTTTTCATGGGCGATGTTGGCAGCTTTGCTTACGGTGCTAGTTTAGGGGTGGTGGCGATGCTGACGGATTCGCTGTTGCTGCTGCCAGTAATTGGGCTGTTGTTTGTGATTGAGGCGGGATCTAGTTTGATACAGATTGCCAGTAAAAAATTCTTTAAGCGCAAGATTTTCTTATCGGCGCCAATTCATCATCATTTGGAGGCTATTGGCTGGCCGGAAACCAAGGTGACGATGCGGTTTTGGGTAATTGGCTGCGTGATGGCGTTTATCGGCGTGATGCTGGCTTTAGCGGGGGGTCATATTGCGTAGTTTAGCCGTCCCTAAGCGCAACGCCAGCAAAGTTGTGCCGGTTCGTCGCCATCGACCGATGTATCAGATTGCTCTGTATATGGGGTTGCTATTAATGCTGGGGCTGGTGGTCATGTACGCGCTGGGGCCGCAGCGGGCAAATGTGCTAAATTACGCATACGGTACGCATTATGATAGTAACTTTTTCTTTAATAAGCAGTTGGCTAGCGTTATTATCGCTATTGCAGCGTTTGCAATTTGCGCGCTGCTGCCATTGAAGTGGTTTAATAAGTATGCGAAACAGATTTTTTTAACCGGGCTGGTTTTATGCGTGCTGCTGGTAATTATGGGCGCAATTCTCCATCTGCCAATTGCCAAAGGCACGAACGGGGCTTACCGCTGGTTTTATTTGGGGCAATTAGGCAGCCTTCAGCCGTCGGAGCTGCTAAAATACGGCGTGCTGGTGTTTCTGGCGGGGTTTTTAAGCAAACGCGTCAAACAGGAGAAGATCAACGATATACAGGAAACGCTTGTGCCGGTGGCGGTATTGGCAGGGATTTCGTTAATCGTCGTGGTGTTCTTGCAAAAGGATTTGGGGACTGGCATGTCGCTGGTGGCGATTATCATGGCAATGCTGGTGGTGTCTGGGATGGATGGAAAGATTATCGCCAAGGTGCTGGGCGCGGTATTGATCCTCGGCGTGCTGATGATCGCTATGTCGCCGCATCGGATTGAGCGCGTAGTAACGTTCTTACAGGGCGACAGCCGCCGTTCAGCTAGCCAGGATGACGGCGATTATCATATTCAGCAGGCGCGGATTGCAATTGGTTCTGGCGGACTGCTGGGCCTGGGGATTGGCAAGAGCGTGCAGGCGACCGGCTATCTGCCCGAGGCGATTAACGACTCGATTTTCGCGGTAATGGGCGAGACGTTCGGCTTTCTCGGCTTGATGGCGATTTTAGCGCTTTTTACGGCGCTGTTGCTGTCAATTTTGCGCGTGTCTGCCAGATTGCCGGACATGCGGCTGCGATTGGCTGCGGCTGGCGTATTTGGCTGGGTAGCGTCGCATGTTATTATGAATATCGCTGCGATGACCGGCGTGGCGCCACTGACGGGGATTCCGCTGCCGCTGTTGAGCTACGGTGGTACTAGTATGATGTTTATTGCCGCGGCACTTGGGTTAGTTTTTCAGATTTCCAGATACACATCACATAAACCATTAGAGGAGGGGAGCGATGGCAAGAATCTTAGCGGTCGGCGGCGGTTCGGGCGGACACGTTACGCCAGTGGTAGCCGTATTTAGGGAGTTGAAAAAATCAGGCGATCATGAGCTGCGGTTTTGGTGCGATCGAAAGTTTGGCGCCCGCGCCCGCGGAATTTTTAGCAAGTTTGACGAGACTATTCCGGTTGAGTTGATTGCTGCTGGAAAATTGCGGCGCTATCATGGTAAAAGCATTAGTTTTCATCTTCGTCCGTCAATTTTACTGCCAAATATCCGCGATGCTTTTAAGGTGGCTATCGGGTTTTGCCAAAGCTTTATCAAGTTGTTGATTTGGCGGCCGGATGTGATTTTTATTAAGGGCGGTTATGTTTGTTTGCCGGCTGGCTACGCGGCTCGGCTGCTTAAAATTCCGCTGGTGCTGCACGATTCTGATGCTCACCCGGGATTAACTAATCGGCTGTTAAGCCCGTTCGCTAAGGCGATTGGCACGGGCGCGCCGCTTAAATATTATAGTTATCCGCCGGAAAAAGCTAAGTATGTCGGTATTCCAGTTGCGGCAGAGTTCAGGCCGTATACAGACGAGGAGCGCCGCCAATTGAAATCCAAGCTGCAATTTGATCCGAATCGGCCGCTCGTGGTGATTACTGGCGGCGGTTTGGGCGCAGCCAGGATAAATGAGGCGGTGGTTGCAGTTCGGGAGGATTTGTTGGCTGAATCGTCGGTGTTTTTAATTTCTGGCAATTTGCAATATGAGCAATTGAAGGAAGCGGTCAGCGAATGCGACGGTTGGCGTCTGCAAGCTTTCGTCCATGACGGTATGGCGGAAGTTCTGGCGGCGGCTGATTTGGTGGTGACCAGGGCAGGCGCGACGACGCTGTTGGAGCTGGCGGCGTTACACAAACCGACTATCATTATTCCAAACGGCCGGCTGACGGCTGGACATCAGTTAAAGAATGCTAAGGTGTATCAAGAGGCGCTGGCAGCAGTGATTGTGACAGAGGACGAGCTGGATGATGACAGCCAGATTTTGGCAAAGAAAATTATCGGCTTGCTGCGGTCTCAGAAAATTCTGCAAGGTTTGGGCAATAATTTTGGCAAATTTGCCAAGCCGAACGCTGCTCGCGATATGTCAAATATGATATTAACTACAATTCGCCGGCAGGGCAGGCGTAAATGAAATTTGGCTTTCTGAAAAAGAAAGAACCTAAGTTGACGCGCCGCGAGATTGCTGCGAGGCGTCAGGCTGAAATTTATGATGATATACCGGCGCAATCATACCGGCGCAACCGAACGCTAAACAGCCGCCAGACAGCTTCGCCGATGGAAACATCCGAGCGGCTGGAGGCGCACCGGCTGATTAAAAAGCGGCGCAAAGCCAGCCGGCGTTTTTTCGGCGCGGTATGCGGGCTTGCAGTTGTGTTATATTTACTGTCTCAGCTGACGATTAATATTTCAGTTCAAACTCCCGACCCGAAGAGCTCTGGTAACGCCGCCAAATATATTAAAATCCTTAACGACTATTATGCGTCGCGTCCAGCTGAAAGATTCCGATTTTTTTTGGATAATAATAGTTTGATAAACTTCTTTTTACAGCAAGCTCCGGAGGTAAAAACGATTCGAATCGAGGGCGAATCTTTGGCCTCATCATCAGTAAAATTGCAATTTCGCCAACCAGTTGCTCAATGGTCGTCTGGTAGTAAAGTGTATTTTGTCGATGAAAGCGGCGTGACATTTGAGCAGAATTATTTTGACGCGCCGACGGTAGCTGTCAAGGATGAAAGCGGTATCCCTGCCAAAAGCGGCCAAGAGGTTATTAACCGGCAATTTTTAAGTTTTTTAGGCCAGGCGGTGTCCTTATTCACCCAAAATAACCTAAAAGTGTCAGAGGCGACACTGCCAGCTGGCACAGTGCGCCAGGTTTGGTTTAAGGTTGATGGTAGGGATTATTATATACGAATGACGGTGGACAGGGCAGCTGAGCCGCAAGTTAAGCAGGCGATTATTACTATAAAACACTTGGATGGACAGGGGATAACGCCAGCATATATTGATGTCAGAGTAGATCAGCGGTCGTTTTATAGATAGCTGAATAGGTGATTGGGTAGTCTAATTAACAGGGGCGGGTATTGCTCTATTTAAGATATTAGTTCTCTTTTTGTTCTTTTTTGGGAGGCTGGGCAAAACACGAAAAACTATATATTATTATATCTAAATGCTAAAAAGTCAAATATTGACTGGACGGCGAATTAGGGGAGCGGGGGAATAAAATTAAGAAAAAGTCAAATGTGGATTGCTAACTGGATTTGGCAGCGTGTGGAAAACTTGGCTTAAGTTTGTACGCGATGATGTTTACGTACGCAGTTTGGTTGTAAAAACGCCAACAAGGATGTGCTGGCAGCTTTAAGTGTGTTGGCTTGTTGCTGACTTTTGGATTAACGATTGTGGGTCTGGCGTGGAATGAATTGGTTCGTCTTAATGTAAATGGAATACGTGTAAAAAGTTTAGGATAATCTTAAGTTTTAGCCTGGCAGTGCTAAGGTTGCCCTGCTAGGTGTTGAAGGTGAAAAGCGATAAATAGAAAGAAAGTTGGTTTATTTTGGACGTATTCTCATTCATCCGGTTGGACATGTTTATTAGTTCGTAAAAGGTACATTGTGCGACATTAAAACTATCTACGAAACATGATTACTCCATCGTCTTTTTTCAAGATAAATTTATGTAGTTTGTGGATTTCTGGAGATATCGGCGGCGATTAATTATGTTACCGCCCTGTTTGGGTTTGCTGGTATGTTATATTGTCCTAAATCTATATTTGCCATGTTCCATGTTTTTATTGCTATGAGCTGTTGATGGCTTTTGGCGCGCTAATTTGGGTTATTGATTATGGTTTGGGCTTTGATCACTAAAGATGGTGTTTTATGAATCTATGAAATATCGGCAATTGTTAGATAATTATTCTGGCATGACTTTAAGAAACCTACGAATAATTAGTTCGCTTTTTGTTCTATAGTTTTTCGAGAGTTGATTCTTTAAGAGCGCGGGCGACCTCTTGCTTGATGATTTCACTATTCCACTCACCCGCCTTAAACCGCAGCAGGGGCATATTTGCATTGCTTATAATTGAGTTAACGAAAATGTCGCGCTTTTGGCGGTCAAGACGATTATGGGTGTTGTCGTCAAGTTCAATAGCTATGAGTGGTTTCATATCATTGGTGCAAATAAGAAAATCTACTGATTTGCCGTTGATTCTTGAAAATGCCCTGCTCCAGTTCTGTCCGTAAACCTTATGATCTAAAAACATGCTTAAGTGAGCTTGCGGGATGATTACGCAGCCGCTTATTGCTTCAAGCAGGGTTTTATAGAATATTAGCTCGTGCTGTGTCATTGCGCAGGCTTTTTTAGCGTATACGTATTCTCTCTTTGGTTTTTTGGCGATATTATTATTTGTTTTTACTCCGATCGCTACTAAGGCAAAAATTATGATTATGACAAATAGCACTTCCATGAGTACGAGTATAGCACAATCTTTTTATAAGGTTTCGTTGATATTTTTGCTGCATGCTAATATCATAGAAGTATGAAGGTTATCACTCCGGATGATATAAGTTTGCGCGATGCACTGCCATCGGTAGATTTATTTTTGGCGGGAGGTATCACGAATTGTCCAGATTGGCAGGCAGAAGCGATAAGGCTGCTGGGTAACCAGGATATTGTGGTAGCCAATCCTCGTCGTAATCGACTGTTGGCTTCCGAGGGGGCGGAGGCGGCTTGTCAAATAAGATGGGAGTATGAGTTTTTAAAGCGGGCGCGAGTAGTTTTATTTTGGTTTCCAAAAGAATCGCTCTGCCCTATTGCACTGTTTGAGCTGGGCAAAGAACTTGGGCGTAATTCATGCGTGTTTGTTGGTGCGCATCCAGATTATGCGCGGCGGTTTGATATTGTGACGCAAGTGGATTGTTATAAGTCTGGAATGACGGTTTATAGCGAGCTTGCAGATGTAGTGATGGCAGCTCAGCAGGCGCTTTAATTATTAGGGCGATTACTTGATAAATGAGGTTATTTCTTTAGAAGCCAAGCTATATTGTTGTCTGGGGTATGTTGTGATATGTTTATAAGCGGATTGGATAAGAATTGTCTATTAACTTAATTAAAAGTACCTAGGAGAATAACAATGGTTAGAAAAAATTTTGGACAAACACAACAACAGCAAGAGAGCAAGAATAAGCCTTCCGCTAAGAAACGTAAGCGAGGCTGGATGATTTTTGGCGGCGTAATTGTTGCAATTTTTGCCATTACTCAAATCAATAGCGCCGCAGAACAGGCTCGTCTTGAAAAAGACAACGTCCCTATCGTTATCTCTGACGTGGACGATAATATTAAACTTGATTATCATACGAATAAGCGTGAGATATCCGCTAAAATATCGGGCATTAGTTCGTTTGCTGAAGTAAAAATATCGGAAAATAAGATTGAGGTTCATGACCGTAAAGACGCAGCTGGTAGTGTCAAGTATGAGATTAAAGACATCAAAGAGGGCGATAGCGATATTTCTATCTCTGTTGTTGACGGTAAGCGTCGCGGCGATAAGACCATTAAGGTTCATCGTCAGACAAAAGCTGATTATGACAAACAAGAGCTAGAAAAAGCTCTCAAGCGCGCCGAGGAATCAGTCAAAAAAGCCGAAGAACAATCGAGTGATGAAAATATATCTCGCGCCAAGTCAGTTATTGGTAAATTACCAGACGGCAAACGTACGCCATTCTCTGAACGTATTGCCAAATTAGAAAAAGCCAAGCAGGAAGAAAAAGAGCGCGCCGAGAAGGTCCAAAAAGAAGCAGAAGAAAGAAAAAGACGGGAGGAAGCGGCCGCTGCGGCTAAGACGCGTCAACGCCAGTCGACCCCTGCGCCGTCGCAGCCAGCTCCAGCAGAGTTGAATTTCCGCAGCTGTAAGGAGGCGCGTGCTGCCGGCTATAGCCATATGCGCCGCGGCGAACCGGGGTATTCGCCGCATCTTGATGGAGACGGTGACGGCATAGCTTGCGATAAGCATAAATAGGAATGTTTATTTATACAGCACTCTTTTTCCGCCTTCGCCGCCGTTTTTTAGGCGCGGTAGCGGCGGCCGGGTCGGTTGGATCTGCTGGTTTATCGAGTGTGTTATTGCCGCGGATTTGCAGGATAACTTCGCCGCTGTTCGTGGCGGTTTGCGGCGTAGTCGGTTGGGCGTTGGCGGCAGTGTTGGTTTTTTGAGCTGGTTGACTGGCGGCCTTTTTAACAGGCTGGGCTAATGCGGCTGCAGCGACGGCTTGCGGGCGCGGCTGGGCCGGTTGATTTTTTGGGCGATGATTCGGCATAATGGCGGCGTTAATCTCTCGCTCGACGTCTTCCCTGTTTCGCGAGTACATGCGCCGCGAATGTTCGATGATGTGCGGCGTGTTGTCGGCTTGGCTTGGCGGGAGTTCCAGCGTGCGCGCGGAAAAGGCTGGAGTCTTCTCTCCCCCGATAACCATGTTGATGACGAAGTTGCGGTTGTGCATTTGCAATAGGTCGACGGCTTCAAAGTTTGGTTCAAATTGCTTGGCTAGAATCGGTGCGTCGTCGGCAGACACGCGGAATGAAATCATAGTGCCGACGTTGCCGAAGACCGCATCGCGGACCGTGTCGTTCATCTGTGAGATGTACTGGTTGGCGACGGTCAGGTTGAGGCCGTACTTGCGGGCTTCGGACAGGATAGTGGCAAATGAGTCGGTGGCGAAGTTCTGGAACTCGTCGACGTAAAGATAGAACGGACGGCGGTCGCGGATGTCTGGAATGTCCGAGCGCGACATGGCAGCCAGCTGAATCTTGGTGACCAGGAACGAGCCGAGGATGGCGGCGTTGTCTTCGCCGATGAGACCTTTGGATAGATTAACGATGAGAATTCTGCCTTCGTCCATGATTTGGCGGATGTTAAAGGTGGATTTGGGCTGACCGATGATGTTGCGGATGATTGGGTTGGCGGTAAAGGCACCGACTTTGTTGAGGACTGGTGCGACGGCCTCGGCGACGAACTTATCGTTCCAGCTGGCGAATTCGACGTTCCAGAACTGCAGAACCACGGTATCGCGGCAATAGCCCAGCGTTTCTTTGCGGAAGGTTTTATCAGTCAGCATGCGGGTGATGTCGAGCATCGTCGTCTCTGGCCGGTCAAGCAGCGCCAGAATGGTGTAGCGCAAGATGTACTCTAGCCGCGGCCCCCAACTCTCGCCAAACATCCGCTTCAGGACGCCGATGACCTCTGATGAAATGTTGGTTTTTTGGTTCGGGTTGGTGACTTCCAGCGGGTTGAAGCCAAGCGGATAGGCGGTGTCGGCTGGGTTGAAATAGACGACGTCGTTCAGTCGTGAGCCGGGGATAAATTTCATGTTGTTGATGGCGAAGTCGCCGTGCGGGTCGATGATGGCGTAGCCTTGATTGTGAAAGATATCGCTGAGCGCGAATAATTCGAGTAGTCCTGACTTCCCCGCTCCAGTTTGACCGATGATGTAAACGTGACGCGAGCGGTCGTAGCGCAGCATGCCGAACTGGTGGTTGATGCCGCGGAAATTGGTGACGCCAAAAGCGGAAATTTGGTCGTCGTTGGCGTCGTTGCCGGTCAGGACAGGCAGCTTGGATGGCGGTTCAGCGGTTTTGGCGCTGGCCCAGACGATGTTCGGCGTCTCGACGTTGGTGTGCGGCAAGTGAAAGACAGAGGCCAGCTCCTCGATATTCAGGACAAATCCTTCGCCGTAAAATGCCCGCCGCCGATATTTATTTAAGAATTCTTTGCCGAACGCTGATTTCGTAGCTTTAAATCCGTTCAAGTTGGTTGAGTTAAATTGTTTGAAAGTGCCGACCAGCGCCTGCATACGGAGCTTGGCGTTGGTTTGGCTTTCGCCTAGATACGCTAGGCGGATTTTTACTTCGTAGCCTAATTTTTGCGATTTTTTTTCGGCCTCGGCGATGCGGGTTTTATCGCGCTCGGATAATTCTACAGTTTTTGCGCCGTTTTCTCCAGGCTCTGGCGGCTGCCATAATGCGCCAATTAGACTGACAAGCCACTGCATGCCGTCGCCGAAACCTGGCAATGATAGTACGCGCCCATTTTTCAAATTATCAATATATCTATCTGCGGCATGCTGCCAATCATCGGTAATTGGCCGCGTTAAAACTTGAATCCATAATTCTTCGCCGGTCGTTTCCAATTTTGCCAGCGTGCCGGTAATGCCCGCCAACGGGTCGACTTCAAAGCTTTGAAAGGTGCGAATCGGTAAGAATTCGGAAGCGGTCATCGTCAGTTCGGCAGAATAGGCAATTTCATGGCTGCGTTCGTGCTCGGTATAATCCTCATCAGCTTGATGAATTTGGACAGTTGGATATTGCGAGTAAATTTGCCCCTCGACGAAACTTTGCAATGTCCTTGGCGTCCAGACATAAAAGCGAATCTGGCCGTTAACCGAGGCGATCTCAAAGCTAATATGTTCTTGCTGTCCGCCAGATAGGCGCAATTCTTTTTTATCGCGCAAAATGCCGTGCAGGCTGGCGAATAACTGCTCGGCGGCTAGTTCTTTTTTATCGTTGGCTTTAGGGATTTCCAGAATCAACAGGACGCTTTCGGCCGGCTCAAACTCATCGGCGCGCTGGTAATTGCGCCAAGTTAAGAAAGATAGGATGGCAACAATTGGCATCCACACATACCATTGCAGCAGCATCTCAATAGTCCATGAAATAATTTGCATGCTAGTTAAATTATCTCACCTCTTACAGGAGTTTGCAACTTAAGCTTTTTCGTCCAAAACGTATGTGGCTTTAGCGGTGCGTTTGAACTGCGGTTTGGATTGCAGATTGAGCAAGATAGTGGTTTCTTTAACGCGCCGTTTGTCTAGAACGCGCCGGACAATTTCGTCGCGATGCAGCGGCTCGCCAGCTTCTCTTAAGATGTCGGCAATGATGTCGGAAACCGTACCGCGGCTATAGCCCCAGCTGCCTAATGCGTAAATACCGCGGCCGATAAGAATAAAGCGGCTATCTTTGATAAGTTCGTTGTGGATTGCCTGCGTGGTGACGTTTTTGCGCTTAAAATCGCTGTCTTTGATGGCTTTGGAGATGTCTGAGAAGTGCATTGGCTTGCCGTTATCTTCCAGGATAACGAAGATTTTATCGCGGATGTTTTTCGGGTTGACTGTCGGCCACTTAATTAGTCCCCAATTACCCTTTAATTGAGCCAGTTTTTTACTGGTGCTTGCCAGCGCGGCGATGTTCGACGGATGTTCGTAGTTTAGTTTTTTATGCATTTCTTCGGCAGTAATCGGCTGGCCGTGCTTTTTAATAAATTTGACGATTTCTTCAATTTTCGTTTTGATAGTTTTTTCGTCGCCCAGCGAGCTAATGGCTGCCGATTGGTAATAATCGTCGTTTTCATTGATGATAGTGATGTTTTGCGCTAGCTCGGAAATAAATGCCGTGTGGGCTTTTTCAATCGGCGTAGCTTGCCGGCCCAAAAAATGCGACGCTAAATCTTGCACGCGCGCTATCCGCCCCATCTCTGATAAATGCGATGTCAATTCCTTCTCTATATCAACGACCGACGGTATATTGCCGTCGGTGATACTCAGGCGCAGGCGCACCAGAATCGCCTTCTCTAGCTGGCGGACGCGCTCGCGGGTAATTCCCAGCATATCGCCAATCTGTTCCAGTGTTTCTTTGCGGTCATACAAGCCGAAACGCCGCGAAATAATTTCTTTTTCACGCTCTTGGCTTACATTGGAAAGAATATCTTTGATGACAGAACTTAGTACAGATTCTTGTTCGGTTTTTGTTGTTTCGTTCATACTATAGAAACGTCCTCTCTGCCTCACCACAGGTTAATTATTGATTGAATTATGTTTTTGATTATACAATGACAATTAATCAATGTCAAGGACTAATTGCTATAATTGTCTGGTCAAATTATAGCATGTATTTTACGTTTTTTGCAATGGATGATATGAGACTTTTTATTTTTTCTGATTATGTAATTATCTATATACAGTATAAGCGAAATGTGGCGCGGCGATTAAAGCTGTTCTTTTAGGTTATTTTTTACGCCGAGCAGATGTACTGCTGCGCCGTCCTGGACGCCGCGTGTTCTTTGCTGGTGCGGCTTTTAGGATCTCTAGGGCTTGCTCATGAGTAATGGTTTTCGGGTCGGTGTCTTTAGGGACTTTGGCGTTTTTCGCGCCGTCGGTGATGTACGGACCAAAGCGGCCGTTAAGGACTTTGACGCCATCTGAGAATTCAGCAATATTTTTCTCGGCTTCGGCCTGGAGTTTGGCGGCATAGAGCTCGCGGGCTTTTTCCAGCGTGATGTGGTGCGGATCCTCGGGTTTGATGGAGACGAAGAGCTTGCCGACTTGGATGTACGGACCAAAGCGGCCGACGTTGGCCTTGATGTCTTGCCCGTCTTCGGTTTGACCGACGACGCGCGGCAACTTGAACATTTCGAGTGCTTGCTCTAGAGTAACGGTTTCAATTTTCGCCCCCTTCGGTAGTGGTGCAAAGCGCGGCTTGTCTTCGTCATCGGTGGCGCCCAGTTGCAACATCGGGCCGAAGCGGCCAAAGCGCGCCAGGATTGGCTTGCCGGATTTTGGATCGATGCCGACTTCGCGGTTAGCACCGACTTTGCTGCGGTCGATACCGCCTGATTGTTCGATCAGTTTGTGAAACGGCGTGTAAAATCTATGCAGCATGGCGCTTTTAGCCAGGTCGGCAGCAGCGATTTTATCAAATTCGGTCTCGACATTGGCGGTAAAATCATAGTCAACGATTTGCGTAAAATGGTCGGTCAAAAAGTCAGCGATTAGTTCCCCGCTTGGTGTCGGGATAAGTTTGCCACGGGTGGAGCCAGTCTTTTCTTGGACGACGTCGCGGCTGACTTCTTCGCCGTTATAGGTCAGAGTGATGACGTCGCGAGGTTTGCCTTCGCTGTCGCCTTTTTCGACGTAGCCGCGGGTTTGGACGGTGTCGATGATGGTGGCGTAGGTGCTTGGCCGGCCAATACCGAGATCTTCGAGTTTCTTAACCAGTGAACCTTCGGTATAGCGGGCTGGTGGTCGGGCGAAGGTTTGGCGGGCGGTGATGTCATGCGTTTCGAGTGTGTCGCCGGTGTGGAGTTTTGGTAGGAGTTCGTCCTTGCCGCCGCCGTAGACGCGCAGGAAGCCGTCAAAGGTGATGACTTCGCCTTTGGCTTCAAAATACAACTCCGCAGCCGCTCCACCATCCGCCACCAGAGTACACTCTTCACTCGCATCTCCACTGGAGATGGCTCGTGAGCGTTCGGCTGAAACGTCCGCTGTTCGCGAACGTTTCACAGCCTCTGGTAGCAGAGGTGTCGCGTCTGCGGTCACAGCATTTTTTGAAGACGCTACGCTTGTTGCGGCTTTCTCTGGCGCGAGTGGCGTCTCAGAAAAAATCTGGGCTGGCTTATGTGGGTCCCGGATTGTTTTATGAGATGTCCGAGCGCAGCTAATAGCGATTACCACCGTGGTTTTCTCTAACTTCGCTGCCGACATTTGCGATGCCAGAGTGCGGCGGCGGATGAGGTCGTAGAGTTTTTGGTCGTACTCGTTTGAGGTGACAGTTTCGCGGGTGATGTCGGTTGGGCGGATGGCCTCGTGGGCTTCCTGGGCGGAGGCGGATTTGGTCTTAAACTTGCGGACGGTGGAGTAATCCGGGCCGTACAGCCGCTTGATAAAATCAGTGGCGCTAGCGATGGCCTGTCCGCTCAAATTGACCGAGTCGGTACGCATGTAGGTAATTTTACCGTCTTGGTAGAGCCGCTGGGCTGAGGCCATGGTGGCTTTGGAACTGAAGCCAAGCTTGGCGTTAGCCTCCTGTTGCAAGGTTGAGGTCGTAAACGGTGCGGCTGGGTTGCGAGTGCCGGGTGTCTTGGAGACGTCGCTGACGGTGAATGTGGCTGGCTTGAGACTGTTCAAGAATTCGTGAGCGGCTGCTTCGGAATCAAATTTTTGGTTGAGCTCGGCCTTGAATTCTTGATTGTCGTGGATAAATATGGCGGTTACCTTGAACTGTGAGCTGCCCTCGAACTTCATAATTTCTCGTTCGCGCTCGACCAGCAGCCGCACTGCCGGGCTCTGGACGCGGCCGGCTGACTTGCCGCCTGGCACTTTTTGCCAGACTACCGGGCTGAGTCCAAAACCAACCAGCCGGTCGAGGATTTGCCGGGCTTGCTGCGCCTGCACCAGGTTCATGTCGACAGTGCGCGGATTTTTGATAGCATTGGTGATGGCATCCTTGGTGATCTCGTGAAAGACGATGCGCTTGGTCGTCTCAACCGGCAAATCCAACACTTTACAGAGGTGCCAGGCGATAGCCTCCCCTTCGCGGTCTTCATCGGTGGCCAGCCAGACGTTCTCTTTGCCGACAGCCTTGACGTTTTTCTTCAGCTCGGTGATGACTTTCTTTTTCTCTGGATCAACTTCGTAGATAGCAAAAAAATCGTTCGCCACATCAATCGGCGGCGTGCCGTCCTTGGTTTTTTTGACAATTGAGCGGATGTGTCCCACGCTTGACAGAACGTGAAAATCCTTGCCCAAATATTTCTCAATGGTTTTCGCTTTGGCTGGTGACTCGACGATGACGAGATTTTTCATAGTTTTATATTATAACAAATCGCCGTGTAACCACAACCGCCAAAGAGGTTCGGCGGTGCAGGAGTTATTGCACTTGTGATTGTTCGTCATCGGAGGCATCATGATTATGGTTTAAGATTTCTTTAACTTCTCTGTATACGACTAACAGATTATCGAAGGGATCTCCTTGTTCTGCAAGAAATATAAAGCCGTCTGTCTCAGGATTATATCCGGCAATTTTAAGAGATTTTGCAACTATTCTACCAATACCTCTTAAACATTCTTCCTCGCTGGTATTAATTTCACCGACACGACCTTCAACTAGGAAGCCGTCGTAGATTCTTATTTGATCATTGGGCGGTTCGGTTCTTCCGGTCTCGAGTTTGCTAGTATCAAACGATAGCTCTGTCATTCTTTGCTCCGGAGGACCTTGTACAAAGAATCGTGTAAACATCCCCAGGCTTCCAAATCTAACTTGCCAACGTTGTGCACGTTTCCATTCTTCTTGTTGCCGCTCCCATTCTTCTTGGTGTTGGCGCCTTAAATCTTCATAATTCATATTTAGCTCTTCCCTTTCGCCAATTTTCCGCGTAACTATTTGATAACATCAGACCTTCACTCTTTGAAAATCCGATATATATATCAATTAGTGGACAGAAAGTCAATAATTGAGCGAATTATTGTCATCGTCATTATTGGCGGTGGCTCTTTTAAGGTATTCGTGTGCAGCGCAAGTAGCAAACGGCAGCGAGGCTATGAATGTGGCGCGACCGAGTTTACGGAGTATTTTGGCTAGTCCTGGGCGTCCGTTATGTTCGGCAGTGTAGGCGCCCGCATAGGCGAATAATGTAACTGTTTCACTTGCCATGGCGAGCTTTCCGGACTTGGACGGTCGATCTGAAGCTCCTTTTTTTCTGTTGCGTATATTAGCGATGCCCGTTGCGGCGGCGTTTATCGTGTTCAATAGGGCGATTGTACCAATGACTGGTTTTGGTGCTGCATTCTTTCTGGTCAAATCACAGAGTAATTTCGCTGTAGCTGCTTTGTCAATACCAGCATCAACGCCTGCGCCAAGGTTGCTCGTCTGTCCTGTTGCGCGGGCGACTGCCCCGTCGAGTACGTCGATTATTCTTCCGATTATGACCTCTGATAAGCCAGCAGTATTCTCAATGCTTCCTGCGCCATGCCAAGTTAGTATACCGCCTGTTATGCTCATAGCGTTAGGAATAGTGAAGATATCCTTGCTATTAAAAAGCGGTTTTCTATCGCTGTCTGCTCCGTCATTCGACAAATTTTCTGGTTCTTTCGGTACTTGTTCCATAGCAAAAGGATAGTACTAAAAAGCATGCAGTAGCAAGCATGGACGGTTTGATCGGGTATAATCACCAGGTCGAACCGCTGACTGGTTTTTTGACGCCTGGCGCCACCGGCATTATTTAAGCATCCAATTATTCGCCCCGAGCGGCTTGATTACGCCGTTGATTTCTAGCATAGTTAGCGCCGTTGAAAAGTTTGACGCCGACAGTCCTGATTGTTGCTGTAATTGGTCACCGCTGCGAATGCCGCCGGCTATCAGGTTGATGATGATCGTTTCTTCCGGCGAGCTGCCGAGCGGTAATTGGCTTTGGTCTATTTTTTTCAATTGTTCCGGCGCGATTATTTGCAGGATGTCTTTGGCCTCGGTGGCGGGATAGGCGCCTTGTTTGAGCAGCGCGTTGCAGCCGGCAGATAGCGGGCTGGTGATGTTGCCCGGTACAGCAAAGACGTCGCGGCCTTGGGATAAGGCGTGGGCGGCGGTGTTTAGCGTGCCGCTGCGCTCAGCGGCCTCGGTGATGATGACGGCGTCAGCCAGGCCGGAGACTAAGCGGTTGCGCTCCAAGAAACTCCAGCGATTGACGACTTTACCGTCGCCTTTTTTCCACTCGGATAGAATAGCGCCGCCGTTTTTTATGATGTTCATGGCTAATTTGTAATTGGTTTGCGGCGAGATGTCGGGCAGTTCATTGGGGATGATGCCGATGACTGTGCCGCCAGCTTCCAGGGCGGCCCTTTGGGCGATGCCGTCGATACCGAGCGCCAAGCCGCTAACGATGATGCAGCCGGCTTTTGCCAGGTCGCCCGCCAGCTGCTCGGTCACCTCCCGGCCATACGCCGAGGGCTTGCGCGAGCCAACGATTGCCACGACTGGCGCGCCGCTCGTCGGCAATGTTCCCATGAAACACAAGCTTTTCGGCGGATTAGCAATACTTGCCAACCTCTGGGTAAAATTATGCTCATCTGGACGGATTCTATTGATTTCCATGACTTTTGTGATAAAAAGTATTGACATGTTGTCAAATGCTTGCTATAATCAGGAGCGATTGGTTAGCTTAAAGCGCTAATCAAAAGCACCTTATACCCCCTATTCTAACTATATGTTAGGTTGCGCGCAATGGCATTAAGTATTCTTACCCTCCACTTTTTGCGATTCAACGTTACGCGCATACTAACCCCTTTAACTGCCCTTTTTTAAGGCGACTCAGTTAAGGCGAGCACTGGATGGTGTTGATGATAATCAGGCGCGGGCTTTTGGAGTTTTAGCCGCGACGCTTCGCTGAAACGAGAGCTCGGGTGGGTTGAAGGGCGAAAAAGCACCAGGTGATGCCCACCCTTACCTGGTGCTTTTTTGATTGGATTTTTATGGGCTTTACGGAAGATTTATCCGGCGATTCGCGGCAGCGCGCAGGAAAAAGCTTTGGCATAATATTGACTTTTTGTCTCTAAAATAGTATAGTCAAATATATGACAGCTAATGACGTTCAGTACGATAAATTGCGGCGCGATCAGTGCAACGAGTTGATTCCGCGGGTGTTTCGGGTCAATTTGCTGATTGACGAAATTTTGTTTGATGATATCGAGACTGGCGATGGTTCGTATGCAATTCTGTTCCGCAGTTCCGGCGACGTTTACGCGCTGTTCGTTGCGCCGGATGGCGGGCAGCAGACGCTGGCGGATGTCGTTACTATGTCGAAAAATATGGGCATTACCATCGGCAAGTTTTATCTGCCGGACGGCGATTTGAATTATTTTTACCGGAATGGCGTCAAGCTATTTAAGCAGGCTTTCCCGTCGCTGTATTCTTGGAACAAAAAAGATGTGAAATGGTACAGTTTGCAAGTGCCGTATAGCCCGGCATTAGTAAAAGTTGCTTCGGTTAACGGCGAAGTTCGCCGGTTTGATAAGGCAGGACGAGCGTGGCAAAAATTATTTGATTATTCATTCAGAAAGGTGAGAGTTCATTATGAGCGAGGTTGAGAGATTGTTTACGACGCGGTTTGCGGCGCTGATGAAAAAGGCTGAGAACCGTCCGCTGAGGTTTCGTGCTGAGGCTGAGGCAGCGTTTGCGGCCTGTCCGCGCCAGTTTCGTAAAATGGCGCGCCGGCTGGACAGGACGGTTCCGATGTCGCTGGAGTTTTTCATGCAGTGGCGCGGCGAACTTTTGCCGCGGTTGGAGACGATTCAGAACGCTCCGCATGATTCGCAGCTGATTGAAGCGTTTAAGTCGGCGCTGCTGGCGGAAAATGAAGCGCAGCGCTTGGAGGTATTAGATTCGGCGATTCGGCAGCGGCTGGCGCAGGAACGGCAGACTTTCGTAAATATGCGTTATTCTAAGGGTGAACGGAAACTGTATGAATTGGCGTTGTCGTTTGTTAATCAGCCAATGGATGTTTGTAATGAACAAATTGAACGTTATGTCGCGTACGAACTGTACCGGGAGGCGGCTAAAGCGAGCGGCGTGGCAATTGTTGATGCAAACAAGAACTGGCTGGCGCGCTGGCGGCAGAAGCGGCAGGTACGGCGGCAGGTGCGGCGTTTAGAGAAAGAATCTCGGCGGCGGCTGGCAGCGATTGACGGCGAGATGGCGGCCATTGAGCAGCTTAACGGCGGGCTGCCGGCGCGGTTGTTTGGTTTGAAAATTGATTTGGTGACGGTGCTGGCGGCGCGGCAGGAATATGAAAAAGCATTGGCGCGCCTCGGTAAAAAGTCGGCATCAAGCCCGGCGAAGCGGCTAGATTTATATCAGAAAAAAACCGAAGCGATTAGGGCTGGATACTTGGATTCCGTGCCAGGATTATCTAATTTGTCGGATGTGCAGCAGGCACTGAAGGAGATTGACGCGGTGCTATTGGCGATTTTTGACCTCGACAGTAAGCAGCGCAATGCCATGATGAGCGCTATGAAGCAATACCGCCAACTGGTGCGCGAGCGCGAGGCTTTGGCGGCGAAAATTGAAGAGTAACTTCGTTCGGGCTTATTTGAAGTTATTTTAGTTCTGGTTTGATTGCAGGTTTATAAAAGCCGAGGAGATGTTTCAATCCTTGGCTTTTTGATTAGGCTCTTGGAGACTTTGGCTTTGGTCTTGCTCGTGCTGGCGCGAGGCTTGTTCGTGTAATGCTTGCCGGCAATTTTTACACAAACCTTCCAGTTCAAAGTGGTGCTCGGTAACTTTGAAATCGTATTTATTGCCAAGATAGCGAATAAGCTGTTCAAGCTCCGGCGTTTGAATTGGCGCGGCGTTTTGGCAGCGGATGCAATATAAATGGTGATGATGCGGAATGAACGGTTCAGCGAGTTCGTAGTAATTTTTCCAGCCAATAGTCACGGCATTGACGATCTTCAGCCTGTCAAAGATGACCAGCGCGCGGTAAACGCTAGTACGGTCAATAGTTTTGCACTTTTTTGCAATATCGCTGATAGTCAGCGGAACGTCTGATTTTTGCAATGCGTCGAAAACTTGCTGGCGCGGTTTGGTGAGGCGCAGGTTGTGCTGTTTGAATAGATCATCGAGGGTCATGATATTGCAAGTATACAACTTATTGCAACAAATTTGCAATAATTCGGAGGGTTTGGCATTATGAAAAGCTATGGATACAGCAATTAAAACAGTGATGAATTTGCACGAGTTTGCACCATCGCCAGACGTCAATGCGGCTTTTTCTGGCTTGGTGGCGGCAGTTGTGCAAGCTACAAAGTTACCGAAGTGGTGTAATGATGAGGTGTGTCGCGAAGTGCAGCGACGTTGTTCTCTGTCGGAATCAGAGATGGAGATGTATTGGTCGCGGCGAATTGCCAGCTCAGCCCGTCCGCAGCAAGAGCTGGAAAAGTTTTGGTATATTGACAATTACCGCGAGCTGGTGCGGCGTGAAGTTGGCTTACTGGGCGGGTCGGGTTTGTCTTTGACTGACAGTAGCCGCGCGGCGATGATTGGCAGCGGCCCCCTGCCTTTGACGGCTTGGTGTCTGTGGCGTCAGACAGGCGCAGCGGTTGATTTGGTGGACGTGGCGCCGGCTGCTTTGGCACAGTCGCGCGAGCTAGCGCGGGCGATTGCTTGGCCAGTTGGCGAATGTTTGTTGGCGGACGGAGCGACGGTAGCTTTGCCGGATAATGCTTACGACGTGATTTATGTGGCTGGGCTGGCGGGCGATTCGGTTGAAGCCAAACAGCAAATTATTGATAATATTTTGCCAGCGCTTCGGCCTGGCGGGCGGATCATTGTACGTGGCGCGCATGGTGCGAAAACGTTGCTATACCCAGCGTTTGACCCGAATAGTTTGCAGCGCGTACAGCTGCTGGTCGAGTATAATCCTGACGAAGATATCATTAACTCAGTATACGTGTATAAGAAAGGCTAATTATGAATGATAAGAGTGCATTATATTTGGTGAACGGAGCGCTGGGTGCCGGCAAAACCACGCTGGTCGATTTTTTAGTGCAGCAGCCTGAGTTTGCTGGCGCGCGAGTGGTTGAGAATGAGTTTGCGTCGGAAAGTATTGACAGTTGCACTCTGGCGCAACGCGTTGATGAACTGGCAACAATTGCTGGCGAGTGTATCTGCTGCAGTAGCGGCGAAGAGCTGATTGACATTTTGCACAATTTTGCAATAAGCGGAAAAGCACCGGTTATCATTGAGTCAACTGGTGTTGCTAATACTTTGCGGGTGCTCGAGAAATTGCTGGCGAGTGATGTATTTGAGCAGTATGATTTGAAGCAATCGTTGTATGTTGTGGATGGAGCTGAAGCTAGAGTTGATGGTTTGTCTGAGACGTTGCTGGCGGAAGCTCAGGCAGCGGATACGGTACTAATCAGTAAACTGGATTTGCTGGCTGAAAATGATCGCCAGCAGCTAATTGAAACATTGTTGCAACAAGGGCTAACCAACGTTGTGAATATGGATCACGGCAAATTTGATCTGGTCCGACTTGATGACAAGTCGCAGATTTTGGACTATTTACTGCTGCACGAGCCTGCGGAAAACGTGACTGAGAATACCTTAAATTATAGCGTAGTTGATGTGGCTAGTTTGGCTATTAGTGCTGAAAAAATTGAAAATATTTGGACGAATTTACGAAGTAAATATGCTTTGCGGCGCATGAAAGGCGCGGTCGCTGACGGTAACGAAATATACCACATCGAGGCAACGCCGCAGCAAATGCGGGTCACGCGCGGTGCCATTGACGAGTCATTAAAATTAGTTGTCATTGGCGAGCGGGCGCGTGAGATTACGCGCGCAGTAATTATGAAGGAGTTGGGATGATGGACAATGCGAGAGCGGCGGTCGATAAGCTGCTTGATATGTATGATGAATATAAGACTTTGACAGTAAAGATTGCTGCTGCGGAGCGCCGTTTGGCGTTGGCGAAATTGAAGAATAGCGGTGTCGAACAGATACGGATAGAGTTGGACGAATTACGACATAATCAGCAGCAATTGTCTGATAACATGACATTTGATACGCCACTAGTTTGGGTGATGTATAAATTTGAGGCTTATCAGGATGAGGCGCAGCCGATTCGAACGATGCACGATTTTCGCTTGCACTGTTCTAAGCCGGGCTATATTTGCACCAAGCGCTTTATATTTCTTAATGCACATTTGTGCAGTAACGGGCAACGTCCCCTGACGGACAGCGAACAATACCCCGACGAAATGCTGCTCAGTGAGATTTTTCCGCTATTAAGTGAAATCGAGCGCGATAAAAACTTCTTATCTAACTGGCGCGCGCATGAATATTACCAGGAAGATGACGCGATCAGAAAGTGGCAAAATTACACGCCAAGCAGTTCATAAGGATATTTTGGCTGGTCGATTTTAGTGGCGCGCGCATCAGTAATGACGTATTCAGCTTGGCCGTTGACGACTTTTTGCGATAACTTCCCTTTGACGGTTAGCCAAGTCCCATCTGGATAATCGATAAAAAAGTTTTTCTCAACAAGAATTTTCATCGGGACGCTGTCGACGGCGCAGCAGCTGATGACGTAGCGCGCGATGTAGAAATAATTGTAGCCGTAGTTTTTTAGCAAGCCGTTTGAGACGAAGCCAGTTATAGAGATGTCGGTGTTGTTAAAATATGAAGTTTGCTTGCAGGAATTTATGGCGGTTTTCCAGCGGTTGATTGAAATGGTGGAGCTGCCCTCCTTAGGTTTGGGGACTTCGCAGCGGCTTTCCGGCTCAATGATTGCTGGGCTTTCTCTCTGAGCGAGGCTGCTGGGCGATAGTGGTTTTGGCGGTAGTAAGTAACCAGCCAGTAAGATAATTATCGCCAAATAAGACGCTGGCTTGACACTTTTTAAGCTGAATTTAGCAGGTTTAACAGAGGCTTTAAGTTTTAATTGCAACATTGTGTCAATAAGCAAAAGTATGATTCCGACGATGCTGATAATGCTAGCAAATATGTGATATCGCGGGTGAATGTAAAAACCGAGCTGGTCGCGGCAGGCTAATAGCAATATGTAGCCGCACACGATAATTCCGCCGATTGATTTTAATAAATTAACGCGCATATAAGTTTACTCCTATCCCCGCCGCGAACGATAATGTGAAAATTATCAGCACAATTACCACGATGAAACGCCAGCGAAAAGTTGTTTTCATGAGCATAATCAGCTTGATATCGACCATTGGGCCGGCTAGTAAGAAAGATAAAATTGAGCCGGTCGTGAAGCTGCGCGCGTACGCCAGCGCGAAGAAGGCGTCGATACTAGAACAGATCGAAACGATAAAACTGAGGCCAATCATAGCGGCAACTGATAAGATAATGTCGCTGCCGACGGCGTTTATAATAAAGCGCGGGACGAAAACTTGAGTGGCGGCAGCGATGCTGGCGCCGATGGCTAGCATGGTGAATAATTGCCAAAATTCGTTGCGCGAGGAACTGAATAATTCTGGCAGATTTGAATTGTGTTTGTGCGAGCGGCAGTAACTTTTAAACTCTGGATTTATGATAGAATCTTCCTTGAAAAAGCTGACGATGAAAGCGGTTATCTGAACGATGACAAGCGCGAAAATAACCCGCCACCAAACCATACGCGGCTCGAAACTGAAGGCGGTGATAGTGGCGATGATGGTGATTGGATTGAGGATTGGCGCGGCAAACAGAAAACTGACGACATCGGCGGGTTTTAGACCGCGGGCTAGCAAGCTGCGGGCAACCGGCACGTTGCCGCACTCGCAAACTGGCAGCGCTAACCCCGCTATCGATAAGACGAGCCGGCGGAATAATGCGTTTTTCGGTAAGATTTTGACCAGCTTTTCCGGCGGTAAAAAGCGGCGGATCAGAGCGGAAATGATAGTCCCTAAGATGAGAAATGGGACTGCTTCAACGATGACGCTCAGCGTGAGCGTGAGGAAATCTTGCAGCGATAGTGCCGCTTGAGACAACCATTTGCCAGCCTCGCCGCTAGCTATCCATACACTGAGATGGAGGCTAAAATTGTGAAAAATAACAACTAGCGAACCGGCGGCAATCCAGCCGAGAAGCTCTCTATTGTTGGATATGAAGCTAGCAAGTCGATTATTAGGCTTTTTAATTTCTGCCATATATAAATTATACCGCACGCGCTTTGTGCTATACTAAATCATTATGAAACATCTCTGGCATTCGCATCACCCATTTCGGATTTTTTGGTTTTCGGCGCTGTTGACGCTGGCGTTGGGCGGGTTGATTTTCGGACATTTCGGCGCGAGTGGCTTGTGGTTATTCGCGATTTTGGTAGTGCTGGAAGTGACTTTTAGCTTTGACAACGCGGTGATTAACAGCAAGGTGTTAGCCGGCATGAGCCAGGTTTGGCAGAAGGTGTTCTTGACGGTTGGAATTTTCGTGGCGGTGTTCGTGGTGCGGTTCGTGCTGCCGATTATCATCGTGATGGTGGCGAGCGGCCATGGGTTTATGGAAGTGGTTGATTTGGCGCTGCACAGGCCGGCGGAATACGGCCATATTTTGCACGAAGCCTCGCCGATGATCGATGCTTTTGGCGGCGCGTTTCTGATTATGATTGGCCTCAGTTATTTCATTGATTATAACAAGCGCGTGCACTGGATGCGGCATGTCGAGCCGTGGCTGGCTAAGGCTGGGCGGTTCGAGAATTTCAAGGTGTGTCTGATGCTGAGCGTGGCGGCGGTGCTGTACTTTACGGTTGAGCCGCCGCATCGGGCGCTGGTGCTGATCTCGTCGGTACTGGGGATTATACTGCACATCGGGCTGGAGCTGTTCGGCTCATTCTTTCATGAGGATGACGCTAAGTCGGTCAAGGTTAAAACTGGCTGGGCGGCGTTTGCCAGCCTGCTCTATCTGGAGGTGCTGGATGCCAGCTTTAGCTTCGACGGCGTCATCGGCGCGTTTGCTATCACTAACAGCGTGCTGCTGATCGTGGCGGGTTTGGGCGCTGGCGCGATTTGGGTGCGGTCGCTGACGGTGTATTTGCTGCGGACGGGCATGCTCAGCAAATATAAATATCTGGAAAATGGCGCGCACTGGGCGATCATGGCGCTGGGTATGATGATGATTGTCAAGCTGTTTCATCTGGAGCTGCCGGAATGGGCGACGGGAGGCTTGGGGCTGTTGTTTGTGAGCTTGGCGGTTGGTAGTAGCATGCTGGAGGCGCGAGCGATTAATTTGCAAGAAGCAGCTGCGGCGAAATTACATAGCGCTGAGCAGCGGCTGAAACACGGCGCGGCGAAAATTGTACCGCGGAGGCGACGGTAGTTAGTATTCGGGATTTTTCGCTTCGGGTGGAAGCGTTTGCTTATTGCGACATTATTGCAATAAGCATTTTTAATTTCGCAGGCGTAATGGTGTAGTGATGTGTCGGGGGTTAGAGCTTGACGCTTATGGCTGAAATTTGATCGGATAAAAAGTCATGAATCATTGTTTGCGCCGTTGGGATAGCCCAATTTTTCAAAATAGTTAATTCATCGCTATTAAAATTCATCATAACAAAACGGTCGGTTGAGACTTGCCGTCGCAGTAAATTGTCGGTGCCGATACGAATATGCCAGAAATCAGCGCCGATGTGAGCATGCAGCGATTTTAAGCCGTTGCTGCCAGCGTCGCGGCCGCCTTTTCGGACACGGATTTTACCAAAATCAAGGTCAGTGTCATCGTGAATAATCAGTAAGTCATCCAGGGTCAATTTATAGAAATCTAAAATCGCCCGCGCGGAAATACCAACCTCATTGTAATAGGTGGTCGGCTTGACGAGGAGAATTTTTTCTCCAGACATATTCAATTCGGCAATATCCGCAAAGAATTTGGGCTTATTGCTAAATTGTGCACCCTGCTCCGCCGCCAACTGGTTAACCACCAAAAAGCCAGCATTATGCCGCGTCTGAGCGTATTTGCTGCCAGGGTTACCAAGCGCCAGAATAACTTTCATAGCCTTAGTATATCACCTTGGCGCTCATGACGTATAATAGATGTATGGCGAAACGCGATGATGATTTGGAATTTAGTGTTAATGCGGCGTTTGACGAAGCGCGGGCGGTTGTTGACAAGGTGCCGCTTTATTTGGTGAACGGCTCGCTAGGTGCTGGCAAGACCAGCGTGTTGGAATTCTTATTGCAACAAAGTGACTATAAGGGTGCGCGGGTGATTGAAAATGAATACGCCAATGAAAATGTCGACGGCTATCGGCTGGAGGGATTGGCGGAGATGGTGACGACGCTGGCTGGCGATTGTGTCTGTTGCTCGTCGAAGCATGCGCTGACGCGGATGCTGCTGGACTTTTGCCGGAATTCTCCGGCGCCAGTGTTCATTGAGGCGACGGGCGTGGCGCGAACGATGAACTTGGTCGAGAAATTGATAAATGCACAAATCTTCAATAAGTATGAGTTGATGCAGAGTTTTTACGTGATTGACGCGCACGAGATTTTGTGCGGGATTGAGCCGGCGCACGAAGTTGAACTGCAGGCAGCAGATGTGATTTTAGTGACCAAGGAAGATTTGCTGAACGATAGCGAGCGAGCTGAATACGATATGAAACGTCGCGCCCTGCCCTACGCCAAGGTTTTAAGCGCGCCGCACGGTCGGTTTGATCTCAGTAAATTAACCACACCGTCGGGACTGTTGGCGTTTTTTGATACGTATGACGGCGAGCTGGCGGTGCCGGATAATCCGACGTACGTGGTGCTGGATGTTTCGGGTATGAAAATTACGGCGGCGACGTTGGAGAAAATATGGCCGGAATTATTTGCGGCGTATAAGCTGAGGCGAATGAAGGGATGTTTTATCAACGACAACGGTGCACGCCAGCATGTGGAGGCGACCGAGCAGCAAATTCAGCTAACTCATGCCAAGCCTGAGGAAGCGCCAAAAATCGTGCTCATCGGCGAGCGAGCGGATGAAATTACGCGCGAAGTTCTGGCGGCGCAACTAGTGATGTTTGGATAAGAGTTCGCTTTCGTCGTTTCCGACTCATCAGCATAGACACGCATCTATGGAGCGAACTGACAAGCAGGAGAATAATAGGCGGCGGAGAGAGCCGCCAAGAATTCTCGGCGGCTTGCCAGTTCAGCGTGTGGCTACATGAACAGGTGGACGATCCACCCGAGCCCCAGTGCCACGAGAAGAGTCAAAAAGAAAATGACTCGTCGACTAAACTGGTCGTCCCCGGGGTTGGATCTGGCGGTGAATAGGCTAATGAAGATGTTCAGCCCAATAGACTGGGTCAGACCCAGTCCGTGGACGTTGAACGTGGGGCTGATAAACCAGCCCCACAGCACCATAGTCACAAATCCTCCGAAAAGGATGTCGATGATGACAAAGAGGAGGTCGCTGGCGATGCTGCCAGCCTCCTCTCTAGTGTCGTATCTCATGATACTTCTCTCTCCTCACCCAGGCGGAGTGCCTATGTCTTCCCTCAGGGAAAACACTGCTCAACGCCCGGATGGCGTGTGAGCAAAATGAGGTTTCACGACACTATTTTGCCTCCGCTAAAATAACGCCATAAAATCTCACCTTGCTCTATTCTCAACTGCTTGTCAAAATACACTTTTGGACAAAACGTCAAACATCTGTCAACAAAAGCTGATATATATATATCATATCCGAACGCTGAAGTCAATAGATTTACGCAATTTTGTTGAGTTTTAGGCAAAAATAGGGTGAAAATGGCGATAAAAATTAAAAAACAGCCCCGCGAACTCTGACGTGAGGCGTGAGGCTAGCTTTATACGTCTATGAACTTAAGACTTATGTATAGCTAATGATTTTTATTCTGCAGAGGAATCTGAGTCATCAACGGTAATATTCTCGTAATAATCACCTTTAGCTACTTCTTCAAGCTCTTTTAATGATATAACGACAGTAAAGCCTTCTTGGATTTTAGAGAGTGATTCAGACATTGCCTTAATTACTGCTTTTCCGATGTCGGATAATAGTTCTACTTTTCTCTCTTTGATTCTGGTATTATCGCAGCATTGGGGTCGTCTTCTGCTTCTGAGGCTTTGGCTTCTATGATCACTCCGTTAAGATCAGGATAGTCATCGCCGCCTGGTGCCACTGTAGTAGATATGCTAGCTTCACTGCATCCTGTTTCCTTAGGCATGTCGACTGTAGATGATTTTACCTTAGCACGTTCACGCAATGGCTCATGAGTGCTTGTGTCGCCAACTATCGCATTGACTTTTATGATATCGCCAGGCTCGCTATCTGCTCCTCCAACTAACTTAACATTTGTAACAGAGCCTACGCGAAACGTATCTTCCTCGGCGTCTTCGCCAAAGAAGCCTGTAATAGTAATTTCATATCTTTTAATATGTCCAAGACTCATGCATCATGTACTATATCACAAAAATGAATTTTTATAAAATTTGTGGTGCGGCGGGTAAATTGGGGTGCGGTTTGGCGGTGATTTATCGCGGATATCTGTTATTTAGGGTTTCTTTGGCTTGTTTGTAGGCCTTGGTGACGGGTGCCAGGCCGCGGGCGATGCGTTCGCGGTTGGCTTTTAGCTGCTTTTCGTCGCGAAAAGATAGTTTGATGGGCGTGCCGGCGAAGTTGAAAGCTTCGCGTAAAGTCCGCTCCAGGTAGCGTTTGTAGCTCCAGTGGACGAATTTGAGGTTGCTGCCGTAGATGACGAACCATGGCGGGGCTGTGTCGGTCTGGACGATGTAGCGGAGTTTTGGGTGCGAGTTCTTTAGTCCGGCTGGCGGATGAGCGGCGACGGCTTTTTGCAAGAGGTTATTGAGGACGCGAGTTTTACATTCTTGGCGGCGGCGCTTATAAATATCGAGGGCTAGGTCGAACAATTTGGCGACGTTTTGGCCGGTGACTGATGAAGTGAAAATCAGCGGTGCGTAGGGTGTGAATTTGAAATGATAGCTAATTTGCGGTGCTAGTTCGTCGTGAGTGTAGGCATCTTTGCCTTCGACGGAGTCCCATTTGCTGACGACCAGGACTAGCCCCTTGCCTGCTTCGTCGATGATGCCGGCCAAGCGCTGATCTAATCCAACGTTCAATTCGTTGACATCCATCAAGAGGAAGCAGATGTCGGCTTCGTTGATGGCTTGCATGGTGCGCAGGACGGAGAATTTTTCGATGCCGGTTTCTTGTTTGCCCTGGCGGCGGATGCCGGCGGTGTCGAGTAGCTCGATGGTCTGGCCGTGGTAGCGGACTTGGACGCGGTTGACGTCGCGGGTGGTGCCGGCAACGTTGGCGACGATGGCTTGCTGCTTGCCCGCCAAGGTGTTAAACAAGTTACTTTTGCCGACATTTGGCCGGCCGATCAAGGCGACGCGGATGATGTCGTCAGGCGCGGTGGCGGTGGCTGACGGGATGAGCTGGGCGATATGATCAAGCAGTTCAGAGATGCCGATGTTGTGTTCGGCGGAGGTTTTGATGATGGTTTTGATGCCGAGGCGTTTGAATTCGTCGGTGGGGAGAGAGCCTTTGAGGTCTGCTTTGTTTGCAATGAGAAGGACGGACTTGCCGCTTTTGAGGGCTTTTTTGGCCAGTTGGCGGTCAGCGTCTGATGGGTAGACGGTGGAATCGACCATGACGAGGATGACGTCGGCCGCGGCGGAGGCGTCGGCGATTTGGTCTTGGATGGTGGCTTCGAATTCATCTTCGGCAGGTTTGAGGCCGGCGGTGTCGATGAGCCAGAATTCGGCGGTTGCACTCGTGCCACGCTCCTGCGCTGGAGTACTCTTTTCGCTTGTATCTCCACTGGAGATACTACGCGAGCGTTCGGCTGAAACGTCCGCTCCTCGCGAACGTTTCACAGCCTCCAGCGCAGGAGGTGCCACGTCTGTCGCAATCTCGTTAGGAGACGATGCGCGGCGCTTATACGAAACTTTGCCAACGACGTTGTCGCGGGTGGTGCCGGCTTCGCGGGCGACGATGGCGGTGCGGGCGCGCGTCAAGCGGTTGAACAGCGAACTTTTGCCAACGTTAGCTTGGCCGATGATGGCGACGGTAGGTAATTTACCAGGCATAATTATGCCCATTATAACAGAGGCGCGGCGATTTGGCGAGAATAAACTGCGATGTCAAGTTTAATTGCCGCTTGCTGGAGTGGGTGTTGTCTCAGCGGTTGGCGCGGGGCTGTTTTCAGATGCTGACGGAGTACCGCCGCATTCAGGGCTGTTAGGAATGACGATTAATTGAGAGTCTCCACTATAGACGTGCTTAAAGAGCAGATTGTTATTGTCATCGCAACCTTTCACTGTTATGCCGAAATCACCAACTTCACAACCTTCTGCTCCTTCGTTACATCCATAATCAACTATCTTCCAGTCAACGTCGGGATATCCTCTCTGATCGGTATGACCGGCATCTGCCGTTGAGGCTACTGTTTGTCTTATCAGATGGTGATGCTGCGTCGCTACAGCCTGTCAAGCCGAATGAAGCGGCTAAAATGGCGATCGCTGCGCCAGCTTTTCTCAGTGACAGCCAATTGCGTTCATTGCGTTCTGTGGGTCCTATTTTGTCGTATTTCATAAAACTCCTCTTTTGTAGTTATAACAATTACCACACCACACCATCGGTTTTGTGTTGGTCTACTCACTGTACTTCTTTTTGTCTAATAAGTCAATAAGGTGTCTGCTACAGGTCCCTTAAACTAAACCAGAACATCCCGTAAACTTAGGAGTGAATAGCAACTAAGTGAAAGGAGATGTTCCTGATGTCTACCATACCAAAGTTTGCCAGTAACAAGAAATACTGGCAGATCCTTAACAAACTAGTCTTTGGTGATGAGGTATCTTGTCCTCGCTGCCATGCGGGTCTTCATGAAAACTATTGCAACAAATATCTGTGGCGTAAACTGTGCCGCAAGAAATACCGGCCTACCAGCTACCAGGCTAGTTGGTTATACGGCATGAAGCTAAGTCCCCGGCAGCTGTTCATCCTGCTCTACTGTTGGCAAACAAAACGCTCAACGGAAACGTCATACCTATTAGCCGGCGTGAGTTATACCACTGTTCGGCGCTGGTATATCCAATTTCGTAAGCAGCTGCCCGGCAGCGATAAGCTTGCTACTATACTGAAGGATGTTGTGCAAGTAGATGAAAGCTATTTTGACAAGAAGCGGTCCAAACAGCCTCAGCACATCGTAGTTGGCGCTAAAGATACTGCGACCGGGCGCATTGCCCTACGCATTACCGACAGCCGGGATAGACAACCGCTTGAACAATTTGTTCAGGACTACATCGTAGCAGGCAGCCTAGTGGCGATCGACAAATGGTGGGCGTATGACGAGCTAGAACTACTTGGCTACGCTCATTCATAGCAAAGGGCGCTTTGCCGGTACCAACCAAGGAGAGAATATCTGGAGCGTGACGAAGCGGCATGCTCGGAAGCTGTTCGGCGGAAGAATCCTGGCCACTACTCGCCGCTGGCTGGAGTGGGTGTTGCTTCAGTGGTTGCCGCAGGGCTGTTTTCTGTTGGCGGAATGTAGCCGCACTCAGGACTGTTAGGAACTGCGGTGAGACCGCCTTGATAAAAGTAGTCAGAATGCCGGTACAGTAGTGTAGTGCCGTCACAAGCTTTTGCGACGGTTGCGTTTAGTCGCTCTCCTGGTTCGCAGTCAGAGCTGTCTCTACAGCCTTGGTCAATAACCTGCCAGTCAAGGTCAGGGTTGCCTTCTGAGTCTGTCTGCGTATTAGCCGTAGGGTTTTCTTACCCTTGTTCTGTGTCGGCTGGTTTTGTTTCTGATGTTGGCGCGGCACAGCCCGAAACAGCCAGTGCAATGCCAGTCATGAAGACAAGAGCTTTCCCTGCTCTTTTTCGTAACGACTCGTGTACTTTGCCAATTGAAAGCCCTTCGCCTTTTCCCATAATAATATCCTCCTAATATTTATGATGTAAGGTATAGTACACTATCGTTAATTTGGTGTCAAATTGCTTTCCTGAAATTCCCCTCGCTTCATGCCGCCAAGCGAATAACTACCAAAATCTGTCCGGTGGAGTTTTTTAACCGTGTAGCCAAGGGCGGCGAAGGTGCGGCGGATTTGGCGGTTACGGCCTTCGCTCATCTGGATGATCCAGCGGTGGTCGTCGTCGTGCTGGCGTTCCAGCGTCAAGCGGCTGGGGCCGTCAGGTAGCTGCACACCAAAGTCATTGATCATTTGCCGGTGAAGCGGCTGGAGTGGTCGGTCGAGCGTCACCAGATAGCGCTTAATTTTATAAAACGATGGGTGTGTCATCTGATGGGCAAAATCTCCGTCGTTGGTGAGGAGGATGAGCCCCGAACTGTCTTTGTCTAGGCGGCCGACAGGTTTCAAGTGATGGAGACTGGCTGGCAATAATTCGTAAATGGTCGGTGCGCCGCCCTGAGAGGCGCGCGAGCAAAGATAGCCAACGGGTTTGTGGAGGAGGATGAGTTTTTTTGGCTGGATGTGCAGCTCTCGGGAGTTGTACAGGACAGAGTCAGATTGGCTTATCTGCCGGCCTAAAACCGCGCGGTCGCCATTAACTAATATTTCCCCCTGCTCTATCAGCTCGTCAGCTTTCCGGCGCGACACGCCGAGGCTCAAAGCTACAAATTTGTTTAGTCTCATCAGGTTTTTTACGGGCTGCCATCCGGTCATTGTTGCGGCGCTGTCGGCATAGAAGTCGGTGCTGGAGCCGGTTGTTGCTGAGCTGGGTCATCTGCTTGAGTTTGGGCGGATTGCTGCATGGCAGCTGCAGGATCTGGCACTGCTGGTGTTAGTGCTGCTGCGTCCGATGGATTTGGAGCTGCGGGCTGCGGCGTTAATTGCGCTGCGCTTGGATCAGCTGTCGGCATAGAAGTCGGTGCTGGAGCCGGTTGTTGCTGAGCTGGGTCATCTGCTTGAGTTTGGGCGGATTGCTGCATGGCAGCCTGAATCGGACTCTGCGGGCTAATCTGCGGAACTGGCTGTAAGACTGGCGCTGTATTTTCCGGAGCAGCTGGTTCTGGTGGCGTTTGGGCTGCTTCAGGCGATTCAGCTGTTGGCAATACCGGCGGTTCTTCCGGGGCTGGCTGGGTTGGCTGCGGAATAGGTGCAGCGATAGGTTCCATGGCTGATGCCGGCTCTGTTGTCGGAACGGTAGGAATAGCGGGTGCGTTTAATTCCTGGTCAATTAATTCCGAAACATCAACCGACTCGCCTTTTTCTGATGCTGGCAGCGGCTGAATAACTCTGTCGCCTAGTCCAGCTGGACGCGGCATTGGCGACGAGAATGGCGCTAGAGGCTGCGGTAATCCGCTTGGCTGTGCGGGCTGCGGCGCGGCTGATGCCGACCGAGGCAAGCCATTTGGTTGAGGTACAGCCTGAATCGGACTCTGCGGGCTAATCTGCGGAACTGGCTGTAAGACTGGCGCTGTATTCTCTGAAACAGCTGGTTCTGGCGGTGTCTGAGGTGCTTGAGGCGATTCAGCCGTTGGCAATACTGGCGGTTCTTCTGGGGCTGGCTGCGGCGATAGCGATTCGACATCTGGCCGTTCAACCGATGGAGTGTCGTTTGGATCTACTTCAAGGTTTTCTACGTACGACATATCTTGGCTTGAATTATCAGGCTCGGCAGCAGCAGACGGCTTTGGCTCGGTGCCAATTCCTGGCACGTCGCGCAAAACTTCGTGAACTGCTCTGACAACATCTTCAATGCCAACTTGCGATTTAACCAGATACCTGTCAGCACCCAGCTGCTCGCCGCGCTTGCGCTGGTCTTCGGACGACAAGGCGGTCATCATAATGACTTTGACATCCTTCGTCTCGGTGGTAGACCGCAGAATATCCAGCATATCGAAGCCAGATATCTTTGGCATCATTACATCGCTCAGGATAAGACGCGGACGTTCTTTGATTGCCATGGCCAAAGCTTCTTCACCGTCGCCCGCCGAAACGATATCGTAGCCCTCCGCCAAAAGTCGTACGCCGTAAATTTCGCGCAGGCTTTTGTCGTCTTCAACCAATAAAATTTTCGTCATATACTTATACTATACTTAAATTTCTCTAAAAAATCTATAGTTCTTATGGTTACTTTCTATCTGGTATTGACAGATTGCGGCGTTGAGTGTTTAAGTTATCCTCAATCTCTGCCAGCGTCGGCGGTTTGGCGACTGGCTGGGCTGGTGCTTTCTGGGATTGCGCGGATGACTCCTGGGGCGTTATGGGTGTTCCCTGAGGCGGCGCGGGCGCTTGCGAGGCAATCTCATCCGGCGGCCTGGTCGGCATTTGCGTAGTCGGTGTCGGCATCAATGTTTGCATCGGTGAAAGATCTGATTTGGCTGGTTCTGAGGACAAAATAACAGGATTAGCCTGGCTAGGTTCAGTGCTGGCGGCTATTTCTTGCGGCATAGCCATGGATTGCATTTGCATTTCTAATTCATCGGAAACTTCTTTGGCGGCGGGATCGATTTGAGATTCTTCCAACTTTCGTTTCGCTTCGATATTACTCATTCTGGGGATGTCTAAGAAGAACGTGCTGCCCTTTTTATATTCGCTTTCGACATGTAAATTGCCGGACATAGCTTCTGCTAGCCGCCGGCTAAGATACAGTCCCAGACCAGTGCCATTGATTTCTTGGGTGTCGGAATTGTTGACGCGGTAAAATTTTTGGAATAAATGCGGGATATCCTCCTTCGGGATACCAATTCCGCTGTCTTTGACGCTGACGGAAATTTGTTTTTCATCGCCAGTTATATCAACGACGACTTCGCCGTACGGCGTATATTTGATGGCGTTTTCGATCAAGTTGCTGACAACTTCGCGGAAGTGGTCGGGATCAACATTGGCGTAAAAAATTGGCTGTAAAGATTTCTCGCTGCCGTCGTCGTTAATCTTCACTGCCGGATTAAAAATATAGTCAAGCTTTTTTTCAGCGGCTTTCTGGGCTAGTCCGTCAAATATTTCTTTCACGAATTCGTTAACGTCGATTACCTTTGGCTCGTTTTTTAACCGGCCGTCTTCGGATTTACTAATGTCCAGCAAATCCTGGAATAATTTGCCTAAATGCCGCGCCGATTTGTGGGCTTTGGTGATAAAATCGCGGGCCTTTTCGTCGATATGGGCGGTGGCTGGGTTTAATGCCAGACCCAAATATCCCTCAATTGACGCTATCGGCGTGCGCATTTCGTGGCTGGCGGTGGAGATAAATTCGGCTTGCTGGCGCTCCTCGGCTTTTTCCCTGGTGATATCGCGGAAAACGACGATAATTCCCTCGCCGTCCTTGCCGACTGGCGAACTGACGATTGACACCAGAATGCGTTTTTCAGAACTGGTGATAAGGAATAATTTATCGCTGTGCGTCGGCTTGTTGGATATCAAGGCTTGCGCTACTGGATTATCGATTTCTGCGACGTCTTTACCGTCAGAGGATGCTAATTTTAAGACGCTTTTCCAATTTAGCCCCAGCGCGTCTCCCTGATCCCAGCCGATAATTCGCTGCGCCGACGGGTTGATCAGTTCAATATTGCCCTGGCGCGAGATTGCCAGCACGCCGTCGTCGATGGTATTGATAACTACTTCAGATTTGCCTTCGACAGTTGATAGCCGGTCGGCTAAATCGGCATAGTCGCTGCCCTCTGCTGCCGGCTGGCGGCGGCTCCATAGGATAAAACTGAATATCAGCGGCGCGAAGCCGAAGAATAGATAGCCGATGATCGTCTGGACGTTAAATCCAGTTTGGATAGCTGCTATGACTGTCTGAATGGCAACGAGGATTGCGATGGAACTTATGACAATTGCGCCGAAAAATCCGGAGAAAATTGCCGCGACAATCCAAACAGCCAGGAATGGCGACGATGGACCGCCGCTTGTGCAGACAGCGGTAGTAGCAACAGTGGCAGACAGCAGATAGACGAAAATTGCGATGGCAGTTTCGTTGTTTTTTGGCAGCCAAAAACATAAAATGAGCGAGACTAAGCTGCCGATGGCGGCTACTGCGGCTGTCAGATCGGTGACGGATAAGCCGATTGGCAACTGGTAACCAGTTGGAATAAACCGGGCCCAAATATAGAGGATAACAATTGTGCAGCAGCCAAAAAGCGCGGTTTCGCATAGCCGCCGCAGCCAAAATCTGGAAATCGTACGAGGTTTTTCGCCAAGCCCTCCCTTTTTCATAATTCTATTATGGCGAATCGGTGAAAAAAGCGCAAGTTTGGTGTCTGGCTGGAACTGGCCAGCTGGCGCACCTTGGCGCCTTTTACGCTGTTTTAGTGCTGAGGCTGCGAGTTGGATACGAGGCAATAGACAAACTGCGCTGAAGCGTGTTATAATTCGCTTTGTTATGGCCTTATCGTCTAACGGTTAGGACACCAGGTTTTCATCCTGGCAATCCGGGTTCGATTCCCGGTAAGGTCACCATAAGGGTTTTATATTACATTCGGATTTGAAACAGCTCGTTTACTTCTGGTAGCGAGCTATTTCCAGTCTATTATTTGAGTTTACTAGTACGAGAAAAAGGCGGTATGAAGCGAAAACATATCTCAAACTTTCAATACGATAGGCACGAAATAGAAAGAGCCTTATTCTTTCTATCAAATGCCTTGCAAAAATCAGGACACAACGCTAAGCCGGTTTTTCTTCACTCAATTCAGGTCGCTGAAATGCTTTGGGAAAGGGATTTTCCCCAAGACATTGTGATTGCTGCAATCCTTCACGATGTAATTGAGGATACAGATGTGACGATACGGGAAATAGAGTGTGAATTTGGCCAACAGGTTGTGCGGTATGTCGATGTATTAACAATTTCAAGCAAGCAAGATGTCAAGCAGTCTTTTATTCGCACAGCTGAACTTGGCGGTGATGTATTGTCGATTCGCGCAGCAGACCTTATTCAGAACAGCTACTATTATCATCTGGCGCCAGTCGATATGCAAAGACAACTTCGAGATAAGTATGCGTATTTTATGGAATTATCCGATGGATTGCTGGACGAGTCCTTGTCAGGCGAACTAAGAAAAGCCTACGAGAAAAATGTAAAAACACTCTAATCTAATACATTTTCACTCCAAAGGATGGAAAATCCCCGCCATAATCTACGCAGTAGCGCTAATTTAGATGCTTGACCCAACTGCAAGCGCTATGTATAATCCTAAGCATAAAGCATCAGAGTTCCAGTCACGCCGGAACGAGCTGGGTGTCAAAATACACCACGGGAGTGAAGCCGTAAAGTCACACAACCGAAATCGCGATCCATCGTAGAGCCGGTAATGAGCGCTATAATTCAGTAATGAACTATAGAACAAGGATGGGACCGCGGGAGGTCTCTTTTTTGATCTCTCGTTCCTTGGGTAAATAATATAATCTATTGTGCCTGAGGAGGTTTTATCTAAATATGGCAAGAAAATTTCAAATCGGTGTAATGGGTTCGGCGGCCGATCTAAAATATAGCAAAGAAGTTGAAAGAGTAGCGTACGAGGTCGGCAGGTTAATAGCCGAAGAAGACGGAATCTTGTTTTTTGGAGCAGAAAAAGATAGTGATTCCCTGTCAACGGCGGCATGCCGCGGTGCAAAAGATGCTGGCGGATTCACGGTCGGCATCACATATGGCAAAGGAAAAGACGTTTGGGAAAAAGACGCTGACATTATCATACCCTGCGGACTGGAACGCGGCGGCGGTCGAGAAACCGTACTGGTAACTGGTTGCGATGCGGTGATCGCGATAAGCGGCGGTTCAGGCACACTCACCGAATTAGCTATCGCCTATCAGGCCGATATCCCGATGGTAGCACTAGCAGGCTACGGGGGCTGGGCCGATAAACTCGCTGATGAATATCTCGACACTCGTAATCGAATATTGACAATCGGTGCAGTTTCGCCAGAAGAAGCGGTCAAAAAAGCCTTTGCAGCAGCTGCTGAGTACAGGAGGCGATATGCGTAAGATTCTATTTATCGCTGCTACTCATGGTAATGAACGAGACGGCGTCAAGGTTATGCGGCAACTTGAGAAAGAATTACCTAAGGAAAAATACGGCTATGATTGGATTATAGGAAACGAAAAGGCTTTTGCAGCCAACACGCGTTTCATCGAACAGGATCTTAATCGCAGTGCTCCAGGCGATATTAATAGCCCCGTATATGAAGTTCGCCGCGCGGCAGAGCTAATTGAATACGGCAAAAATTTCGATGTTGTCATTGATCTTCACGGGACAAAAACAGACAGCGGTATTGTTACAATCATACCTTACCCTACAGAAGAAAATATTAGATTAGCAAAATCAGCGGGATTGAACCGTAATGTTGTGTGGTATTCGGAAAAGTCAAAAATTGCCGGACCGTTAGCTCAACACATGCCTGTGCCGGCTATAGAATTTGAATGCGGGCCGAAAGGTACTAAAAAAGCGTTTGATCTAACATATACTGCGGTGCGTCGATTTATAGAGGCGAATCGGAGCGGTCAGGAAGTTCGCGGCGATAAAAATGTTGAGTTTTACAATGTCTATGGCAAATTGTATGGCGAACATGATCCAGCTCTTAGAGATTTTGTGCTAGCAGAAAAAGGCGGCGAATCGTTTTATCCGTTCTTGTCTAACGAATATAGCGGTATTGTTTGTTATAAGATGGAGAAAGTTGAAAATAGTATTGTTTCTCGCAAGGTCTGATTTAATAAGTGTGAGTTTTGCTATTAATATTCCAAAGTAGTATCCTGGCTATAGAGGTAGCATAACCAGCTTATGCTACCTCTAGGCTTTGACAGTAATTTTTAACGCTAAGGAGAAATAAGTATCATGACAATCCGCCCCTTCCACCCCAAAGACCGTGCCGTAATTGACGAGCTGTCTATTAAGCTGCATGCGTATTTCGCGCAAGTTGACGATACTGCGGAATCGCTGCCGTTCGCTAGCCCGCGAGACGCGCACGGCTACATGCAGCGGATGATTGACGATAGCGAGAATATGGACGGCGCGATATATGTTGCCGAGGAGAACGGCGAGATGGTCGGCTTTATTCAGGGAGTGATTATTGATCATCAGCCTGGTCAAGACGTCGTTTTCGATGCAGTGCATGCGCCGCGAAAAGACGGCTGGATTGGACTGCTCTATGTCGAGCCAGAACAGCGAGGTAGCGGTATCGGGCGAGCCTTGCTGGACGAAATGAAGCGCTATTTCCAGAGTAAAAATTGCGATACCTTGCGGCTAAAAGTGCTGAGCGGCAATCAGCCCGCCATAGCGTTCTATGAAAAATATGGTCTTACGGCGCATGAAGTTGAGATGGCGAAGAAATTGAAATGATAACTCTTCTGTAAACTACTTATCCAAATACTCTTTCCAAATTTTCAAAACCCCATCGCTGAATTTCGGTAAAAGCTGCTTTTCGTCAATCAACTTTTTCACAAACTCATAATATTTCTGCTCTTTAGCGTGAAGATCGCCAGAAAAGAACAGTCCTAAGATTTCATCGTTATGCTTCTTGTCTAGCTCCTTATACCTATCCGTGGATGACCGACTTTCTATTCGCGACTGGGCTAGCTGCTCGATAAACCCGCGGTAGCATTTATATGCCGACCAATATTCCTGGCGATACCGATGCTTAATATAGCGTAACGAACCCATCAATACATCCAGATAATTATGCTGTTCGTCTGATTCTGTCCATGTTTTGCCGGATTTTTTGGCGGGTTGGTCTGCGTGGTCGTTTTGAAAAATTAATGTTGAATTTGGAAATAGTTTAGTTTTATCAGGCAGTGAAAAACCAATGTCAATTTTATGAAACAAGCTCACGCTGCTTAGAAAAAATGAGCGGGCAACTTCGTGATCATTCTGAGCAATGGTGTAGGTTGCAATGATACCAAATTGATTATCGAGAGTCTTGTGCGTGTAATTTTCGGCAGCTACCGGACAGCTGGTTATGGCTGTAAGATCAATGTCAGAAAATTGGTCGCCACCCAGCGTCGCCCGCGAACCAAAAATATACAGTTTGTCAATGTATGGATTGGCAGTCAGCGCTGTAAACAACTTTGGCGGTATGGGTTTAGTTTTGTTCATTATTCTGGGAGTTTAATTGTCGATTGCGGGTGTCAACCGTTTTATTCTACTTCTCCGCTGCGCCGTCAATCTGCCCGATAACCTCTATCAGTTTCCGCGGCGTAATGTCAGCCTTGATTAAATATCCATCAACGCGGTGCAGAATTGAACTGCGCGAAGCTTCGTCCTGCTCAAAATTGGTCATAATCAGCACCTTGCTGTCGGGGATCAAATCGACGTCATTATTACGCAGCGCGTCAAGAATCTGGTCGCCGCGCTGTTCTGGTAGCATCAAATCCAGGATAATCAGGTCAAACTGCTGATTGCGCGCCGCCACCAAGCCGTCATTGCCATCAACCACCCATGTCACATCATAGCCGGCTTTTTGCAAACTTCGCACATACATCTCGCCGATAAACCGGTCATCTTCTACGCATAAAATTGTCTTTATCATATTCCCTCCTAATCCCTGTACATAGCGTGATTTTTAATCCAACCGCCGCCCTTTCTGATCAATTGATTATTTAACTGGCCGTCTTCTAATAGCTTATCTTTGACAGTGGCGTAAATTGGCAAGGTGAATGAGAAAACCGAACCCTCGTTTTCGCGGGAACGAGCGGTAATGGAGCCGCCGTGCGATTCGACGAAGGCTTTACAGATGTATAGTCCGATGCCGGTGCCAGCGACTGCCTCGCGCGATCGGTGCGAGCGGTAAAATTTGTGGAATAAATTATTAACGACGTTGGCGGGCATGCCAATGCCATTGTCGGCGACAGAAACCTCTATAAAGTCGCCCCTTCTCTCGGCGGTGACACTAATAACGCCGCCTTCAAAGCTATATTTTATGGCGTTATCAATGAGGTTGCTGATTACTTCACTAATACTGCCACGGTCGGCTGCCACGGTCGGCAGATCGTTTGGAATATTGACATTTAACAAGCGGTGCTGGGTCGCTGCGCGCAGCTGCATGTCGTCGGCGATTGAGTCATAGATGTCATGAATCGTGTCTTCTAAAAGGTGAACTTTCAGATGATGCCGGTCAAATCGCGATACATTTAGGATATTATCAATATAGCTAGACAGCCGGTTGGCTGAGACGATTAGCCTGTCCATCAGCTGGGCCTCGTCGCCGTGCAGCCGGTCGGCAAACTCGTCGGCGATGATATCCAAATATCCGCGAATCACTGTAATCGGTCCGCGCAGCTCGTGTGCGGCGAAGGAAATAAAATTCAAATCTTCTTCTTCCGGCACGTACCGGCTGGATTTGTCGATGAGAAAAATAACCGTCTCCCCTTCTGCGCCTTTTTCAAACGATGCCACGATGTCGTAAATTTTAGTAGTTTTAACAACTTCAGGATTGGTGGCGATGCGGTACCAGCGCTGCTCGGCTTTGGTTTCCTTATTGCTTATTTCGTCAAGCCATTCGGAAATCGATGGTTCGTTTAGAAATTCCAGCGCCAAATAATCCTTGCCGTCAATTCCCCGGGCGATCGGTGCGGCAGAATTGGCGAAGATAATTTGTTTTTTACTATTAAAGATAGCGATGCCGCAACTGGTGCGATTAAGCGATTGGATTAAAAAGGAGTTTTCTGATCCGACGTGATGATTTGCCGGCACCGTTGTCGGCTTGTCATAGATGATCTGCAGTACGGCTTTGAAACCGGATTTTTCATAGCGCTTATCATTAATATCGGGCGGCGTTTCGCTGGACGGTACGCCAGCCTTATGAGACAAAGCAGCTAAGATTTGGCAGAGCGGCTCGGCGATAACTTTCATAGCTGCCGCAAATGACGCTGCCTCTATTATAAAAATTATTAAAATAATGAGCCAAAAATTTGGCTTATGTATCGGTGCTGCGCCAGTCGCTGCCAGTATAATTCCCAAAGCCAGCAGCGTACTTAATGACACCAAAGCAAACACGCCGATAATTTTCTTATAGTAATATTGCCGATAGTCGCGCAGAGGCTCTGCGCTCGGGCTTACTGCCATGCGATACTTCCCCGCCCGGGCGTGAAAGCCGCTATCCAAGTTTGGCCGCGGTTAAGCGCGATGCTTTTTCCTTTCGAATCTTGTAGTTTTAATGGCGAAGTGACGCCGTCTTTACTCCAGGCCGCAGTAGTTACTGTGCCGTTTTGGAAAATATACGCTTTGCCGCTGCCGATGGTTTTTACGTCTTCATAACCGTCGGAATTCTGCGCCCGCGCCTCTACGCCGACTTCCAGAGCGACGACGACGTTTGGTGAAATTTGCCCGCCTTCGCGGTCGTGATGGGCGCCGCCAGCCAGGCTTCTGATGTACGAGTTAGAAGCCTTGTCATACGCGTATGATGTATTGAACGGGCTGCTGCTGAAGTTGACATTGATGGTAGTGGCGTTTGGTTTGGCAGCTGGCTTGCCGTCGGTGCGGGAGAAGCTGGTGAAATCTGATTGGGTATATTTTTTAGCATTGTTTAGCTGGTCAAGTTTTTCGCCGGAGGTATATACGTTGTGCGGCGCCTGGCGGTCGCTTGCGCGCCAATACGAGCCGCCGTTGAAGAACTGGTCGATGTCGCGGTAGCCGCCGCTTCTGGCTTGAGCGAGGGCGTTAGGACTGCCGCCGACGTGGGCGATGGAGGCTTGATAAGCTGCCGCCCAGTTCAGATAATATATGCGCAAACTGCGAACCGGCCCGATTAGAGCTGGCTTTGCGCCTTGATATAACGCCATGAACCTGGTGATACCGCCCTCGGCGACGGCTTCATATACTACGCCGGCATTCTTCAGGCCCGACTGCGGCCTTGACTCAGGGCTATTTTCGATCATGATACCAGTCACAGGCAGCTTGGTGGCGGCCTCATCGGCAACCGGCAATCCTGTCAGCGGTGAATAATATTTTACAGGCGCTGGCTTACGCTTGGTGGATATGGTGGGAAGATTTTCATCATATTTAATAGAATTGACGGCGACAATAAAAACGGCAGCAATAACACTGGCAGCCACAATTAGTACGATTGCCGCCAAATGCTTCTTAAACCACTTCTTAAACGACGATTTTTCTTTTGGCGTCTCTGACCGGGGCTTCTTCACTTCCATGGCAATATTATAGCACAAGCATAATGAAAAATGACTACCGGTTATGGTTTGAGGCGTGTCAATTTTATAGTATGATTGATAGATAACTAAGGAGGGATTTATGGCAACTGTTCTTGCAAAAGGTGAAGTAGAAGGTAGAGGGTTTATTGTCAAAGGTGGCGGTGAGAAAAAGAAATTTATTATCGAAGATAGCGATGAGATGAGTCCCAGAGAATTGGAAGAAATAAAGTTAGCAGCCTGGTCTATGAGTCTTAGGTGCGGACAGTCTAATAGTTCAGGGTTATCTGAGGAAAAGCCAGCTGGGGGAAGTCAGTACCGATCGGGTCGGTTGGGATTAAGGAGGATTCCAGGACACAGGTATCCAGGTAGACGGGAAGGTGCGCGTCGTCTTGAGCGGTCAGATAACTCTGATCCAACAGCGGCATTACTTGGAGGAAAGGCTTTACAGCCAGTTCTTTCTGGGCGTCCAATCAACTCAGAGTGGTTAGACTTTAATAGTCTGTCAAGGTACATTGATCGTCCGCCGGAAGCAGAAGAAGTGAAGCTGACGGATTGGGGTTTATCTGTAACTAGGTATACGGATGGCAGATCTGTGATGTCAATTTCTCGACCTAAGTGGAAGAGGCAAATTGGAGACAGGTCGCCAAAATTATCATCAAATACGCTTTTGCTGATGCAAGAAAATCCGTACCCAATGTCAATTGAAGATTTATGCCAAGCGTTTATGGAGCGATTTGTTAAGGCTAGCGACGCAGAGAAAGAGTGTTTATGGGGGACTGTTGAAACGGTGGTCAAAGAAGCGATTACTAATTTGACGGCAAAGTTGAAAGAAGCTGGCTTACTTAAAAACCTAGAAAGAACTATTATACGCGATCCAGAAACTAGAGGGGAATATTCTACTTATCGCCTGCTGGGCGTATTGAATAGCGATAATCACGAGACTGCGAATAGATAGCTTAATTTACTAGTAAATTAAGCTAATATATGCTATAATATTAAGATATGAAGCATGATTTACCGCCATTGATTCTGGCGAATGGCATGAAGTTGCCAGCAAAGCTCGCGGAAGTTATTGTGGATGCTGGTCGCGCCAAAAATAAGCGCTGGCAGGTTACGTTTGGGCGTGCCGAGGAAATGGAAAAAACCAATCACAGCCGAGTACCCCGATTGTCGTTTCATCAAGCGGGCGGTGAGGCGTCATTTGCCGGTATGCTATTCCGTGATGCGCCGCCAGGATCACGAGCCGGAGAAAGGATAGTTGATTATTTCGTAAATTCTCTTTGTCTTGAACTTGGCTTAAGCGTTGGAGAAACTTCGATAATTCGAAAGCCGGTAATGGCCTTGGTCTTAGCGCGATGCGGTTTTTTAGCTATTGAATCTGACGGAAGAGTAGAGGCTGGATTATTGCCGGCTAGGACGGCGATAGACGTCCTGTGCTGCATTTCATTTCTGGAAATGAGCAGAATCTTGATAACCTAAAGTATAGCGGTTATTATAGCGTGGTAGCAAACCGGGAATTGCCGTTTCTCTATCCGTTAGAAAATCCGTCGCGTCCGGTTGATATTCATACACCGTTTCAGCAGGGCTAATTATCAAGATATACATCCAGCCGCCGCAAGGTTTTTTCTTGGCCAATTAACGCTAGCGTGTCATTCAGCTGCGGGCTAAACGGCGCCCAGGTGACGGCGATGCGGATTAGGCTGAAGAGGATGCCGGGCTTTTGGCCGGTTGTTTCCAGTAGTTCGTTCAGGCAATTTTGGATTGATTCTGGCGTCCAGCCGGCGAGTTTGGCAAGTTCGGTACGCGCGGTTTCTAGCAATTTGCGGCGCTCGTTCTCGGACAATTTCTTTAGCTGTTTATTGCCGTCAATAAGTTCCAGGTTAATTTCAGGCTCCGCGAAAAAGTAGCCAAATCCGCGTAAATCTTCAAACATTTTCAGGCGGTCTTGCGCTAAGGCCAGCACTTTCATGCGGTATTCCTTGGTTATGTTTGGAGCGTAGGCGGATTTCGGCCAGAAACCAGTCTGCCCCCCGTCTTTTTGCGGGTTGTCATCCCATGGCGACACGTACTCGTAAAGCTTATCGACAGGGATATTGCGTATATGAGCGCCATTAAGCCACAACAAGCGTTTTTCGTCAAACCGCGCGCCTGATTTTTGGACGCGTTTCAGGCTGAATTTTTTAATCAATTCGTCTCTGGTGAAAACTTCCTGTTCGGTGCCGTCGTTCCATCCCAGGCTGGCGAGGAAATTGAGCATGGCGTCTGGTAGATAGCCTTCTTCTCTGTAGGCTAGGATATCTTTGGCGCCGTCGCGTTTGGATAATTTCTTATTGCCCTGCTCGTTCATGATTGGCGGCACCGAAGCGAATACCGGCCAAGGTATACCCAGTGCATCGTAGAGATTAAGGTATTTGGGCGTGCTGGCAAGGAATTCTTGCCCGCGGATAATGTGGGTGATTTCCATTTCGGCGTCATCGACAATGTGAGCAAAGTTGTACGTCGGAAAGCCGTCGGATTTGATTAATATAAAATCGTCAATTACCTCTGGGCCGGCGTGCATTTCGCCCATGACTTCGTCGTGCCAGGTGTAAGCTTTCGGTTCTGAACGAAAACGCAGCGGCTGGCTGCCATCCCAGGTCGGCGGGTTTTCCGGGCGGTAATCACGGTACAAAAAAGGCTTTTTATGAGCTTTGGCTTCTTCGCGAAAAGCATCTAGCTGCTCCGGCGTATACGGATCGGCATAAGCGCGGTCAGCATCAATGAGTTTTTGCGCATATTTCCGGTAAATGTCAAGCCGCTCTGACTGCTTGTACGGTCCAAATTCACCGCCAAAATTGCTGGGACCTTCGTCTGGTATAAGGTCGAGCCACTCCAGGCATTCATAAATATGCTCTACGCTGCCAGATACTTCCCTTTTTTGGTCGGTGTCTTCTATGCGCAGGATGAATTTTCCATTTGACTGCCGGGCGATGAGCCAAGCAAACAGCGCGGTACGCATGCCGCCGACGTGCATATAGCCAGTTGGGCTAGGCGCGAAGCGAGTTCTAATAGTCATGGGTAAATTATATCACGGGCGCGCGGCGCTGGTAAACGCAGGGATTACTGTCTACGCGGCGCTGCTTTACGGGCGCCGGTGAACCACTACTATAAGCTGGTGGCAATTTTTTGAATTTGCTCGTTGGAAAGGTTGGCGCTGCCAGTGATTTGATATAAAATACCGCCGTTAACCCAAACCGCGTTTTTACCGCTGCTGTAAATTGTCAAGCCGTCAACCATGGTGGTGGTTGGCGATTTTGATTTTTCTGTAAAATATTCCTTAACTGCTGCCGAATCCCAATTGCTTTTCTGCTGAGTTAGCGTATATTCCGAGCTGCCGTCGGCGTACGCATATTTCATGCTTACTTCCCCGCTTTTGAATTTTATCGGGCCATTAAGCGCGTAGCCGTCTGGTTTGTAGCCGGGATATTTGGCGTTGATACCGGATTGTACGGCTGCCATTTTAATGGAGATATTCGGCATGCTGAGGTATGTCAAATAGCCGCCAAGCAGCATGATAGCCAGTCCGGCGGAAAAAATGCTGGTTATGCGGGCAAACCGGTTCGGCCGGTGTTTGACGCGGTGCTTTTTAGTGTCGGCGACTTCTCTGGCTAGCGCTTCGGCGATGGCGTCGTTTTTTAGCTCTTTGGCAGTTTTTACGGCTTTTACGGTCGCTGGGCGCTGAGCAGGCGCTGTGGTTTCAGCGGGCTTAGCGATGGCAGGCTCGTCTCTTTCAATGATCGAAACCGGCGGTGCTTGCCGTTCTCTGCGCAGCTGCGTGTTAATGCTGGCTTGATGTTCTTTGGCGCGATGAGCCACCGGATGAGTTTCGGCTGGGCGGTCGGGCTGGGTATTTTTCTGCTCAAACGTTTTTCCGGATTCTGGCGTAAACTTATTAATAGCGGCGTTTTGGCTAATTGGCGCGCGGACTTTTTGCGGACGGGCAGCGAGCGGGACTTTTGCCGGTTGCTTAACATGCCGGCGGTTCAGCGTGATTGACTTTTGGGTGTGGGACGCGTGGATATTCGACGGTGCAGCGCTGCGTGCTGCCGCCTGGCTCTCTGGTTTTTTTCTTAATTGCAATTTTGCCGGGTCGACTCTAATATCGTCCATCGGCAAACCGGTGGTGCCGCTGTAGGCTCGCCCGTTGACTACGACATATTTTTTATTTACCATCAATCCCCCTATGCTTATTTCTTTATTTTATTTTACAAAGTGCCTAAGGTTTTTTCAAGAGTAAAAATATGGTATAATCTGTCGTGATTATGACTCAGGAGAAAACTCGTACCAAAGAGCTTGCTCGCCGGACATTTGTGTATACGCTGATGGTAGTAACGATGATTAGCGGGCTGATTTTCTTGATGTTTAATATGCTTGGCTATACATTTAACTCAAACACCAGCCAGCTGCAGCAAACTGGCCTGGTACAGTATACGTCGTATCCAAGCGGTGCGATGGTATCGGTTGATGGTATGGAGTTCCGCCGTACTCAGGCGAAGCATGCGGTTTTGCCTGGGATACATACTTTTTCTATGAAGCTGGATGATTACGAGCCGTGGCAAAAGACGCTGGAGATAAAATCAAACACGGTCACCAATATTGACTATGTTAGAATGATTCCAGTCAAGCGGACAGTATCTGCGGTTAAGACTTTTGATAATATACAGGCGGTGTATTTGTCGCCTGCGGGAAATTTTGTAGCGGGAATCGGTCAGAAAGATAAGACGCCAGTGGCGACATTTGGCGACATTCGCGACACTAATAATGAGAAATTTAAGGAATATGCGCTCAGTACGGAAGTGCTGGCCGGCTATGCTTGGTCGACTGACGGACATTCGTTTATGATTAACGAGTGGGATAAGGATGCGCGGTATCTGCTGGTGAAACATATTTATCGCGGCGAGGATGGCGCTCAGGATGTACAATGGTTGCGGCTGGACCGCGAGAATCCGGAAAAAATTGTTGACATTACGGCGATAACTGGTTTTGATATTAAACAAGCGCATTTTGTCGGCACGAGCGGCAATGAATTGTATGTTCTGCAGGAAAGCGGCGAGCTTAGGCATGTCAACGTCGATGGTTCCGCGATTTCCAGCCCGATAATAACAGGCATGGAATCGTTCAAATTATACGGCACCGACCGATTGGCGTATGTGGCGGCGGATTCTGGCAAAGGTAAAAAGATTGCCGGGATTTGGAAAAAGGATTGGAAAAAACCGTTTGTGATTAGAACTTTTACGGCTGACGAATCGCCTATTATTCGGGTTTCGGGCTATTTTAATAAAGACACGGTCGTTCTGGGTGCTGGTAAAAGATTGACGATATATCGGGGCGATATTTCCGATTCCAAAGAAGCCCAAGCCAAGTTTCTGAAAACCGCCAAAACTCTGCAGCTTGACGGCAGCATAGAGGATATTTCTTTGAATAACAGCGGACGGTTTATCGTGGCGCAAATTGGTTCGTCGGCGCAGAGTTACGACTTGGAAAGGTCGACGTTGTCTAGTAAATTCCAGCTGGGCAGCGGCCAGAAAATAAAATGGCTGGATGATTTTCACCTCTTGGCGGCGGCAAATTCCGGTAAAATGGCGATCCAAGAATATGACGGTACGAACTTTCACGAGTTGCTGCCAGCGGACAAAAAAATGGGCATGGTTTTGTCGTCTAATCAGCGGTATGTTTATGCGCTGGCTGCTGATGCGTCCGGCAAGCTGGTTCTAAGCAAGATGAATATGACCAATGGCTCGGCCGGCTGGTTTGGGTTTTAGGCTGGAGCAGCCTGGGAAAAAGTTTAACTTGCGCCGAATAATCGCTCTAAAAGCGTTGGCGAAGGCTTGCCGGGAATAGCGGCGGAAGCTGAGCTTTTAGAATTGCCGGAACTAGCGTTGTCAGATAATTGAGCGCCGTTTGGATCCGGGCTGATTTGCTCGGCGAAGACTAGCAATCTTTTTTCAGCAGTGCCTAACGGTACGCAGCTGATGAGCGTTAGCATCGGCTTGCTGGTCTTTATCTGGACTTTGGAAACTTCGGTCGGCATGACAACTTCTGTGGAGGTGACTTTATAGGTGTAGCGTTTGCTTTGGTAGTTCATGTAAATAATATCGCCTTTAACGAGTTTTTCATTCTGGGCGAAGATGAATTTATAATCGCCGGCAGCGAAAGCGTCGTTGCTGGAGTGTGCAGCGAAAACGGCGTTGCCAACCTGCCCTGGCACGGCGTTTGCGCCGGGAATTGAAAAGTGCGCGATACCGTTTCGCATGGCGGCGTTCTGCGACTGCGTGTCGCTGGCAGCGCCGTAAACTACTGGCGCGTCGATGTTGATTTTCGGGATAATCATGCGCGGTTCGGGACTAACCGCTACGTCCGTCGAGGCGTCAACGATGATGTTTTGCGGGTCAATCGCCCCCGGCGTGGTGTAAGCGGCAACTGCGCCAAAAATAATCCGGTTATATTGTAAAAACATAAATACTAGTAAAACGGTAATGCCTGCCATGGCTGGCATGAAGTGGCGGGATTTTTTAACCTTTTTAGCGGAGTCGCGGACTTTTTGCTGGATTTGCTGGCGCAGCTCTTTCATGGCGTTTGCTTGCAAGTCCACTGGTTTATTATCGGCGTCCGTTTCTGAAGTTTGACCGGGAGTTTTTTGCAGGCGGGATAATTCTTGTTCTTTGGCTGTCAAATGATTGGCATAATACCGCTCGTAATACATTTGGTAATATTTTTGCCAAGCACTGTGATATTGCTTCCACTGGTCGCTGGTGATTTGCGTGCGTGCCGGGTCGATTGGCTGCTGGACTGGACGCGCAGTCGGCTTATCCTTATTCGGTTGAGGCGCCGGCTGGTTATCTGGCGGTGATGTGCGCATGGCGTGGACTGTATTCTGCGGATTGTTATCCGGCTGAGATGAGCTGGTTTGTGCTGATTGAGTCTGAGGTTTTTCCAGGGTTTGCTGGCTTGGCTGCTGGACTGGACGCTGAACTGGCGTGGTGTGCGGCGTGTTCTCGCCCGATTTTCCGGAATAAATAGCGTCCAGCTGCCCGCGAATAACATTAGCCGCGGCAGTATTCTGCGGCGATACTTGATCGCGAGTTGGCAGCACGATAGGTCGATTATGATCGGATAGCGGTGCGCCCACTCGACCGTTTGACTGATCATCCGTCGGGTTCATAACTGGTTTAATTATAAGCGAAAACGGTAAAAAATAAAAGCCGGCGCTTGATTAGGCGGCGGCTGGTGTGGTACAATCTCTACCGTAGTTTGAAGCGTTCTCTCGTGCCGCGGTGGCGGAATTGGTAGACGCGCTAGACTCAAAATCTGGTGAGCATTTGCTCGTGCCGGTTCAAGTCCGGCCCGCGGTACCAGAGACTGCTTCAGACAAAAACCCGCCCCTTTCGCTTTTTGGCTGGGGCGGGTTTTAACGTCGATTTGCTAATATTTAGACGGTTGGAGGGGCTAAAATTCCCTTATTCATCATTTGCATGTATTTCAGATACTCTTCTTCACTTGGGCGCTCTGCAGATTGGCTATATGGTTGCATATACTGTCGAAATCCAGGTGTTGCTCTCACGCAAACTGGATCCGGAAGGCGCTTTCCTTGATAATTCGAAGGATCGTCTGTATATTCAAGCACTCCCGAGGCGACGCAAAGCCCGGTGAATTCTGCTATGGTAAAAATATCGCTGTGGTTAGCCCACTGTCTGCCATCCCTATCAATCCCTATGTATTTATAATGACAACCGTCTTCTTTGTAGAATGCTTCAGGTATTCTGCTAGCCAAACCTGTGATGACAGATAGGTTATCTATAATTTTTTTCTTGGAATATGTCTCGCAAACTCCGCTCGGGTCGACCGCTTCAACCAATTCGTCTGGTTTATATTCAGGATTTTCTTGATTTGGCAAGTATGCTTTACAATCGCGCATTACTTGGTAGCAAAAGCTAAGCCTGTCTATGTCGGAAATTTCTGACCAGTCAATTACCCCCCCCATTTTTTAGCGTTTCATAAGTAAGGTCTCTTCTGTGTGCTTCTGATAATGATTTATATTCCATTCGTATAACTCCTTTATGATAAATAGGTAGAATATATTATATGATATCTGCTCTTCTTGGTCAAATTATTAGAATTTTCTACAAAGAAAATAGCCCGCCAAGAGGCTCAAGCCGAGGCATTAAAGCCTACGAGGCGAGCTATTTTCTCTTGGCGGGCTTAGCCCTTGCTCTTTCTGGAGCTACTGGGGTGGCACCGTGCGAGACTTTGTCTTCTGACGATCTTGTTGAGGCGGTTAACCTCTTTTCTGAGAGTCTCGGACTCCTCTTTCCTCATCTTCCAGAGGCGGAAAGTGTCCTGTAGCTCGATCGCTCGAGCCATCGATAAGCTCAACTCAATGAAGAGCGCTGCAAAGACGATGAACACAGCCCCAAAGATGCTGTCGCCGTACTCCAGAGCGATACTGCTTGCGACAAACATGCACACCATGGAAATGGCGTCGACCATGGCCGACATCTTCAATCTGAAGAAAAACACGGTTCTCTCCTTTCAGAGAAGCTCAGCTCAAAGCTAAAGGGCACTTCTTGCCCTTAGACTAAACTTTGAGCAAAAAGCTAATATATATATCAATAATCGAACAAAAAGTCAATATATTTAGGCAATTTTATTGAATTTTATGCAAAAAATGACGTGAAATGACGAAAAAAGCCTGTAATTTCCATTTTAGGCTACTTTCATTCTGGGCTACGGAAAGATAAAACTATACAGCGGCTAGGCGGTTCTTGTTGGGATTTCTGCATTATGAAATCCAGGAACTACTTTTACGAGAACATCACCTGAGGGATATCCTGGTCTTTCTGGTGATTTTAGATATTCAAGCATCCCAGCGGACACACCCAGCTGAACAAAATGCGCTGCGGGATAAACGTCGGGGCGACGTTTGGATTTTTCAAGGGAGCTGTCTACTAGTTGACTCCAAAAATCACCGGCACGTTTGAGGTTAAGAAATTCGGGATCGGGTTCCCAATCAGGAAACTCGTCATCAGATAACGCTTCTTCAAAAGGCGCGCCGCCTTGATGAAATTGTTCTGGTAACCAATTGATCAGGCTTATGATAGCTAAGCGGTTTTCTGCGACTCTGCGGGAGCTAAATAAGCGATCAAAACCCATCGGATCTAACGCTTCAATTACCTCGCCCTCGCTTTCCTCGTACTCGGGAGTGTTTTCGCGCGGCAATTTTGCCAAGCATTCTTTCCATGCTCTAGTATATAAAAACTTTTTGCTAATTCTCTGACACGTCGACCAATCAGGCTCCTCTCCTAGTTTTAGAGAACCGTAAATAGCGTCATGCTTTTGTCGCTCTGTTTCTTGTGGCACTGGTCTCCACAGGCTATATCCGTAATATTTGAAAGGATTTGTCATGTAATCTCCCTGCGTTTGTTAGTGTGATAATTATACAACTTTATGTCTATATAAGCAAGTAAAAGTAGAGAGTTTATCGCATAACTACCCCGCGCAAATAGCGGTACTGGCAGCGGCCAGCGGTGATTCTGGCGACCAGACTAGGTAGCTGGCGATACGGGCGCCGACTATGCCGCGCCAGATTGACATTGGCTCGTTCCAGTTCTGAGTGACGACGTCGCCGCCGTGAGCGATAACCAGGTGTTCGGCGTGAAACGCGCAGATCGTAACGGGATAAGTGATGGTGAATTTATGTAAAATGTCGACGAACTGCGCTAATTGGATATTGAAGGTCAGGATTTTTGGATAATAGACCGCGCGCAATAATTTTTGGACTTGGGCGAATGAAACGACGAAAACAAGGCGCGGATTGTCCAGAATTTCGGCGAAGCTGTTTTGCAGCAGGTCTACGGCGTCGCGCGTCACAACGACCGGATGCTGGGCTTTTTTAATCAGTTCCTCGTAAACGATTGCTGTCTGGCTGTTTTTACCGGCATCGCCGACCAGCAGCAGCGCGTCCGCCCAATCTTCCAAAGCTAATGCTGGCTGCAGCGCCTCGCGAGCCAGACTGCCCGAAGGGTTGGTTGGCGCAAACAGCACGTCGGTCATGGCGGCGGGGACGCTTTTTTTCAGCGCGTCTGGCAGCAGTACGCGAACTTCGCCGACGCCAGTTTTTAGGGCTTCTTGGTAGCTGTCGGCTACCGCCAGAAAACCTAATTTATTGCCGCCAATTATCGCCAATTTCCCCGCTTGGTTGCGGCGCTCTGGCTTGTTCCATTCAATGTCCGGGAACAACGGTTTTGATTGTTCCTGCTTGCGCCAAAACTTCATGTCCATATATCAATTGTAGCGCATCAGAGCTGCTTATTGCCAACTGGAGAATGGTGTTTGGAAATTATACGATTTGACGGTGCTGATTGAAGAGAAAATTACCGCCAAGTAGCGCGCGGCTGGACGGGCCGGAGCTCCTCGGGCTTGACGGATTTTTGGGCGGATAGTTTATCGTTTCCGGAAATCTTTTTATATATTTCATCAAAGGTCAATCCTGAGTCGCGGACTAATTTCGCCATGTCTTTACCGACGTAGCGGAAGTGCCAGCTTTCGGCTTCTATGCCGGTCAAATCTTCTTTGCCTTCCGGGTAGCGCAGGATGAAGCCGTATTTGTAAGAATTGTTTGCCAGCCAGGCGGCAGTTTCCTTTTTCAGGTTGCAGCGGGCAAAATTGGCTTTGCAATCTTTATCAAGGCTGGATAAGTCCACTGCTAGGCCAAGCTGATGCTCGCTGTGTCCTGCTTGATTAACATATTTTTCGGTGTAGGCGGCGCCGCTTTTGGCTTTCGATTCGGCAACGAGTTTTTTCTGGTCGGCAGCCGAGCGGTAGGCGCTGGTCACGATCAAGTCGTTTTTAGCGGCTTTAGCGGCAGCAAACATATCTTTTAGCTCCGGCTGAATTTCTGCGCTGGCCCGCTTGTCTTCCAGCCAGTCGCCGTGCTCGACTGCCAGGTTCGCTAATTTCGGCTGGTAATCTTCGCTAATTCCCTGGGTTTTTGATACGTAAGCCCAGATGCCGCCAGCTTGTAATAACTTTTGCGATGGGATTTTTAGTTTTAACTGCGCGTTATTGGCGCCGGTAAAGGTTACGGTTCTTACTGGCGGAACGATTGGCTGAGCCGCCATTTGCGCTTGATTCTGGTCGTAAGTGTCGCTGGCTTCGTACATGCCGCCGACCAGTAAAAAAGTAAACGTTGCCCATGCTGATAGAACCATTGCCAGCAAATAAGTAAATATGTTTTTCCCGCCCTTCTTCATGATATGTATTATACGCTATCGGGCAGTTTTTGCTATACTTGCATTATGGTACGCGCTAAAAATAGTTCGCCTAAGAAAGCAATTTCGCGTTTAATCGCTGCGGTGCTTTTAATGGCGGGTGCAGGATTTTTAACGTATAAAGTGCTGGTTTGGCGGCTTGGCACGCCTGTAAAAAATCAGCCGGCTGCTACGAGTACCGTGAAAACTAAACCGCACGACTCAGGCGAACGGACGCTAACTTTTTCGGCGGCGGGCGATTTTTTAGCGCATGATTCGGTCGTTAAGCAAGCTAAAACGAATAATGGCTATGATTTCTCGCCGTATTTTACCTCTATCAAATCGTTATATGGCGCTAGCGACGTGTTCTTTTGCAATCCGGAAACGCCCAGTGCTGGTGCGGCGTACGGGATTTCCGGCTATCCGGCGTTTAACGCGCCAGTTGAATTGGCCCGCGATATGAGTAAAACCGGCTGCAATCTTATCAATTTGGCGACCAACCACATGGCAGATAAGGGCCAAGCGGCGATTAATGCCACGCTTGACGAGTGGCAGAAACTGCCTGTCCTGGCGGTGACAGGCGCTAATCGTAATGCTAGCGAGCAGAAAAAGGTTAAATATTTTGAGAAAAATGGCATAAAGGTGGCGTTCTTGGCGTTTGCCGATTTCAGCAACGTTCGTCTGCCGAATGCCTACAGTATTAATACATATCATGACGAGGCGCTAGTGCGGCAGTTAATGTCCGAGGCGCGCCAGCATGCGGATGCGGTGATTGTGTCGGCGCATTGGGGTACGGAGGATTCGCATACAGTAACTGCCGACCAGCAGAAATTTGCCAAATTGTTTGTTGATTTGGGCGCAGATGTGGTGATCGGTACCGGCCCGCACATGATTCAAAAAGCCGACATGCTGGATAGAGCCGGCGGCGGGAAAACGCTAGTGTGGTATTCGATTGGTAATTTTTTATCCAGCCAGCTGCAAGTTGACGAATTGACCGGCGGCGTGGCACAGTTTAAGCTTGCTAAAACGAATAAAGGTATTTCAATTTCCGACGTCAAATTCCGTCCGACGTTCATGAGCTACGAATGGTCGCCAGCTGACCGGCAGGCGCAGAATTTACTGGCGCGCCGCAATCTGAAGCTGCAGCCGTTGAAACAAGCGGCGAACGAGACTAAGCTGCACGGCACGACGGTTGAAGAACGCTTGGTAAAAGTCCGGCAGTGGCTGGATGGCACAGCTAAAGTAACTGTTGAGTGATGCGCTGCTTACTAGCGGGATTTTTCTGCCGATGATTTTCCTAGTAAAATTGGCGATGCCTGATCGAGTGTCATATCTGCTTGTTTGAGTGCCGCTGCTAGTTCACGGCCGACATAGCGGAAATGCCACGGTTCGTATTGATAGCCAGTAATACGTTCCTTGCCTTTCGGATAGCGTAAGATGAAGCCGTATTCATGGGCGTGTTTGGCGAGCCACTTGCCGGCAGCTGTCTCGCCGAAACATGTCTCAAGATAGCAATTGTGGTCGGCGGCGGCGATATCCATAACTAATCCGGTTTGATGCTCGCTGTAGCCAGGTTTGGAGCTAAATTTATCAGCGGCTGCTTGTCCGTAGGTGTTGACATAACTGCTGTAATAAGTGTTTTGCAGTTCATAGCCGCGAAAACCGCTGCCGATTTGCAAGTCATGTCCGGCTGCTTTGGCGCTGGCAAACAGCTGTTCGACGTCTGGCATAATATCAGCGCGGACTGACCGCTCTTCTTCCGGTTTATCCGGCCGCGAATCCACCGTTGCCAATTGTAAGTTTTCCGGACGATATTTGCTGTTTTTCAGCGGGTGGGTTTTATTGACTAGCCGCCAAATGTGATTGTCGGCGGTATAATCTCCGGCAGCTGGCTTGACAGAGACGGAATCGGTCAGTTTGATGAGTTTTTTCGCCGGAGATTTACTGGAATTGGCGGTATCGTTCTGCGTTTTTTGGGTGTTTGGCGGCTGCGGCGAATTTAATTTTCGGTAAGCAATAATGCCGCCGCTCGCTAATCCTATCATGACAGCTGCGGCTAGCAGCGCCGCGCACTTTTTACTATTTTGTTTCATTGTGCCGCCCCGCTGGCGCGCTGCCAATATGGTGATTTCATGAATGTATTGTAGCGCGAAAAGCGCGGCCGTGCCAGCTCAAGCGCTTGCCGCAGCCGCCGGGCTAGCGTACAATTTAGGCTATGGAAAAACATATCGCCGAGCATTATCAAACTATATCGCAGCGCCTAGTGGCGGCCAAGTCGAAAACTGATCTGACGGAATTGGCGCGCTATCACCGCACGCGCGTGCAAGAATTTCAGCACGAGCGGCTGGTGCATCTGCTGGTGACATTTTTCTTTGCGGGGCTGTTTTTGGCGGCGTTGGCGGCATTTTTGGCAACCGCAGCGATGGGGCTGGCGATGAACTGTTTGCTGGGACTATTGGCGCTAATTTTGTTTGTGCTAGAGTTAGCTTATATTCGGCATTATTACCAGTTAGAAAATGGCGTGCAGCGGCTGTATGAATTGACAGTGATGATTGATGATAAACACCAGGAAGGCAAAATATAGTGCAAGGTGAATTTGTCATCATTGAATCTCCTTTCAAGGGAAACACGCCCGCGGAAGAAGCCGAAAATATAGAATATGCTAGAAAAGCAATGCGCGATTCGCTATATCGCGGGGAGGCGCCGTTTGCCAGCCACCTGCTCTACCCGTAAATGCTTGACGATGCTAATAAACACGAACGCCGTATGGGAATTGAAGCTGGATTGAGGATAGGTCAATTGGCTGATAGAACGGTTGTTTATACAGATAGAGGCATCTCGCCAGGCATGAAACAGGGTATTAAACGGGCTGAGGACGAGGGGCGTCCGGTTGAATATCGCTCGCTGTACGGTAGTAATCATCGCCAAAATGATAAGGATTAGACTTAGCAAGCTACTTAATATCAGCGAGTTGAGGTGGTTATTTCAATACTCACCGGGCAGTGGTCGCTGCCCATTTGTTCGGCGTGGATCTTAGGATTTTTGACACGCTCAGCGATTTCGCGCGACGCCAGCCAATAGTCGATCCGCCAGCCGACATTACGCGCCCGGGCGTTGGCCCAGTGCGTCCACCAGGTGTACACCCCGGTCTTCTCAGGAAACGCCGCTCGGAACGTATCAATAAATCCAGCGTCTAAGTAGTTCTGAAAGCCTTCCCGCTCCTCGTCGGTGAAACCGTGCTTGCCGACATTAGGCTTTGGATTTGTCAGGTCAATTTCTTGATGCGCCACGTTCATATCGCCACAATACAGCACTGGCTTGACTAGCTCCAATTCCTCCAGATAGGCCAGCACTGCCGGATCCCACTGATCATGACGTAATTTCAGCCGGCTCAAATCCCCCTTTGAATTTGGTGTGTAGCAGGTCACCACCCAAAAATCGTCGAACTCGGCAGTGATGATGCGCCCCTCGTCGGCCGGATTGCCATACTTATCGCCAGTCAAATTGAACCGCTCAATGATGTGTGGCGGCAGCCCGTCGCGCCAGTGCAGCGGCCGGATTTTCGACAAAATCGCCGTGCCGGAATAGCCTTTTTTGGCGGCTGAATAGAAATGCTCGTGATACTCTGGCAGATCAATTTCTACCTGGTCGCGAGCGGCCTTGGTCTCTTGCAGGCATAGAATGTCTGGATCGTACGTTTGCAGGAAGCGGGCAAACTTGCCCTTGTTAATGACGGCGCGGATGCCATTGACGTTCCAGGAAAATAGCTTCATAAGCTTATTGTAGCGGGTTTTTGGCGATAAAAATAGCCCTAGGGCGAATGTGTACTAGTAAAAAACTTACTTCTCCAACATAACTAAAAACCACTCTTTCTACAAAATGAGTGGTTTTACTATTACTTGGCTTGGATAGTTATATATAAAGACTCTATCCATAGGATTTTTCTATGGATACACCGAGAATTTATGCTCATCTCCTATCGTCGCCATAGCTTACGGGATTATTATAGCCGTCTCCATCGACAAACCCATCATAGTTTATACCATACTCATCTGCAGCCGAACGCCCACCTCCATACCTACTACTATCTTCCTCAAAAGCTTCTCGAATTTCTTCCGCCACTTCATCGCGTACAGCCACACCTCCTAAACCAGCATCAATTCCCCTTAAAATTCTTAAGTTGTTTTCATGTTGCTCTGGAGTGATCTCGTCTGAATCTGGGATATAGTCTATACCTCCTACCTCAAATGACGATTCTCCAGATAGTTCCTCGGTTGACATTAAAAGTTCTCCTTTGTCGTACTGTTATATTTTTTACCTGTCGTAATTGTAACAAATATTTATATAATTGTCAAATTTTTGGATACGTCCATCATCTCCTAGGTTTCTCTTCCTTCAATTCTAGGTGTGGCTTTTCATATTATAGTAGAGTAGCCAGTCAGCGAGAATACAATTGAAACTGGGGCTATGCCGTTACTTGATGTGCGCGGTATGTAAACATCGAGAGGAGCAGCCATAACGTTATGACCGTCAATCCAAGCTATTTTGGCGAACTTATGGAACTCAGTAAAAAGTAGCCTATCTGGAATTTTTATGTTCTATCGCTTCCCTATAAAGCGCTAAATATTTTTCAGCCATTCGGTCGGGTTTGAGTTCCGGCGCAAGCTTGATTGATGCCTGCGACATTTTCTGCCGTTTTTTCGGGTCGGCTGCCAGCTGCTGCATCGCGGCGGCAAAGTACTCAACTTCTGGCCCGTCAGTCAAAATACTATTATCTTTATTCACTCCAACTGTCAACCGCGGGTCGCAATAAATAATCGGCAACCCAGCCGTTGCCGCCTCGCCGATGGTCATAGCTTGCGTGTCAAAACCGTAAGACGCTAAAACGAAAACATCCGCGTTAACTAATGCCTCAGCTACTTGATCAATGCCAGACATGTGTCCGCGGAAGATAATATTGTCATGCCCTTTTGCTAGCTGGCGAAGCCTATTCAACTGATTTCCATCGCCAGCAATGTGCAGCTCTGAATTAGGAATATCAGCTTTTATAAAAGCGCGGATAATCGCGTCGACGCGTTTTTCTGGCGACAGGCGGCAAATGCTTAAAAAGCGGATGGCGCGGTCAGAACGATGGCGCTTAGCTTGGCTAATGGCACGGCTTAACTCCGGATTAATGCCAGTTGGTATAACGCGGGTTGGAGTGTTGGACTGCCCAATACATTCGGTAATTCGCTGTATCATGAAATCAGCTGGCGCAGTAAAGCCGTCAACTCGCGAGGCGATAATTGCCATGGAGCGCCAATCAAATCGCGCTAGCAGCCTAGTAGCATCGGGGCTTTTCGGTGCCAGGCGGATCGGCTGATTGTGCCGTTTTTTGGCAATCAGAGAAATCACCGGGCTGATGAGGAGTATGTAAGCCAGAGAGCCCCAGACTGTCATGAATGGCTGCGAATCGTGCGCTCCAGCTAAATTGGCATGAAAAGTATGGACGTGCGGGATGTTTTGCAGCTTAGCAATGCGCGCTGCTAGCGCCAGTCCGCCTCGATCTGTATGGCTATGAATGATATCAAACTGATGATGGCTGCAGATGCGTCGAGCTATGCGCCAACTTTGTTTGATAGTGCATGTCTGCACTGGCATGCCTGATATGTATGTCGATGACATAACGATTGTCTCGCAGTTATCTGGCTTTTCTAAGTAATGCCGCGGCGCTAATAGCGTCACCTTGTGGCCTAGCCGGACCAGTTCGTTAATTTGTGTCTGAATTGAGCGTGCAATACCGCCCGATGCTGGGTAGATGTCGTCCGAAATCAAGGCGATACGCAGCGAACTGCTTGGCTTAATCAGTTTGTCTTTGGATTTCATGTGTCAAATTATAATATAATGAGACTGGCAAGTAAAACTCGGACAGGCGATAGCCGCGGGTAGGATCTGGGACGGACTGTTTGCGGTGAAATACTAATGATATTTTAGGCGAACAGTTTTGCGCCTTAAGGTTTCTGTCTGCCAATAACATCTTTATACAATTGCAAATATTTTTCAGCCATAATTCGCGATGATAATTCCGGGCATTTTTTGGTTGAACCGCGTGATAATTTTTCTTGCAATTCTTTATCGTTCGCTAGTTTTTTCATTCCTTCGCTGATGGCGTCTGCCGAAGGCGGTGTCATGAGACTGTTCGTTTCGTCTACGCCAACGTCCAATTGATCGTCGCAATATAAAATTGGCAAGCCTGCTGCTAGCGCTTCCAGAATAACCATAGGTTGATTATCAAAATGATAAGAGCTAAGCACGAAGATATCGGAGAGTTTCAATTGTTTGGCGATCTCTTCTAGGCTGTGAATTTGTCCGAGTAATTTAATATTTGGCGCGCCAGCAGCCTTTCCTTTTATTACTGGCATTTGTTTGCCATCGCCGATTATTACCAGTTCGCTATTTGGAATATTTGCTTTAATAAATGCATCAACCATAACGTCAATGCGTTTTTCGTCAGAGATTCTGCCGATGCTAATAAAGCGCGTAATTTCAGGATTTTTGTCAACTTTAGTTTGGCGTATTAAGTTGTACAAATTTTCGTTATAACCGTTGGGAATATTGCGCTTATAGAATTCCTTATTTGGCGCGGCAGCTTGGATATATTCCAGCATGTATTTTGAAGGAGCAGCGATTGCGTCAACTGCATTCCCCATCAACGCTTGCGATTGCCAGTAAGATTTAGATAGTTTGGGTAACCTTTTTAATAGGGCGTGCTGAGCCTTAATTGGTATTGTTTTTCTTTTTCGAATTCTGTGGAGGAGTAAAGCGACGTAGCGGTAAGATGAAGTGGCGAATATCAGTGTAGGCAAAGAATAATAATCAATAGATCCTGCCATATTCGTGTGAAAAGTATGGACGTGCGGGATGTTTTGCAGCTTGGCGATACGCGCTGCCAAAATCAATGCGCCAGTATCAGTCTGGCTGTGAATAATGTCAAACCGATGATGCTTGCAGATGTTTTTAGCGGTTTTTTGGCTGTGCGACAATATCGTCGTATGCTTCAATGATCCCGGCGGTTGGATTGACTTTAAGGTAATATATTTGGCGTTGCCAGAAACGGAAAAGCCTTTTTCAGGAGCGATTAGCGTAACAGTTTGCCCTATCTTTGCCAGTTCGTGAATTTGCGATTGGATTGAGCGGCTAACTCCGCTGGATGAGGGATAAATATCGTCTAAAACTAGCGCTATATTCAGATTTTTATCCTTATTTTTATCCTTACTCGTCTGTTTTGAGTATGATTTAATAACTGCCATAAATTTAGTATAATAGGTGAATGAGTAAAATTCCATCTTTGAAACAGATATATACTGACTTAGGTTGCCAGGAAAAGATAGTCGACGGGGTTTGCTGGTTTGAGTGCAACACAAATGCAGATAAGGTGATAATTATTTCTCACGGCGTAACTGGCGGTAAGATTGATATGGTTCCGCTTTGTAAGAAGTATGTCGAATTGGGATTTGCGGTATACGCAGTGGATTTGCCTGGTCATGGCGGTTCGGTAATGCCAGAAGCTAATGACTATGACGATTTGACAAGGTGGCTAACGAAAGTTTTGCGGGTAATTGACCGGAAGCCGGACGCGATAATTGGCAATTCGTTCTCTTCGTCAATAGTGTATCATGCGCTGCGTACCGGGAAAATTTCCAAAAGTACGAAAATCATTATGGCTTGTCCAACGCCAGATCAATCTCGTTTGGCTGATTTTTTACAAGGATTGTCCAGCCATTTGCCTAGTAAATTTGCTTGGGAAGTCTATAATACTAAACCTGTTCGAAGGATTCGAATGGCGTCTGCGCTAAAAATTCGGCCTCGGCGGGAAGATGCTTGGGCATGGCTTGTTGAGTCTGAGAGCGGTAAAAAATCTACCTTGGCGCTTAAAGACTCCAACACTCTGACGACTATGCTATACGAAAAAAACCCTTATGTTAAGGGTGTGTCTGACGATTATGACGTCACTGTGATAATTGGCAGCAAAGATAATATTATTACGCCAAGGACGCGAGCAATAATGAAAGATTTGCTGCCAGCGGCAACATTTGTACTTGCTCCAGGAGCTGGACATATATTGCATTTTGAGGCCGTTGATAGTTACCCTGAACTTTAGCTGGGGTATTTATGGTAAAATGGCTATATGAGGATAGCATTCTTTATTGACGACTATTTGCCGTCAGTGCATGGCGTGACAACATCGACTTTGAATTGTAAGCAGGCTTTGGAGTCGCTTGGGCATGAAGTTTTCGTAGTAGCGCCAAGATGTGAAGGCTATGATGACCATGACGATCATGTCATTCGCTTGCCATCAGCCAAGGCTTATGTTTTTGATAAGCGCGAGATGGCGGTTATTTATCCTGGTCTAGCGAAGAAGCTAGACAAATATAAATTTGATATAGTGCATAGCCAGATGCAGCTTTATATGGGCGTGTTGGCGCACAGCGTAGCTAGGCGGCAGAATATACCGCACGTGACGACCGTTCATACGATGTACTCTGAGCTGATTGACGATTATCCTTTTACAGTGATTGCTGGTTTAATTGCGGCGACGGTAGCGTTTCCGGTTGTTTTACGCACTAAACCGATTTTACCGAAAGCTTCTCGCGAACAATTGCGTTCAATGAGTAAAAGCACGATACGAGACGTTATGTCGCGGCAAGGCTGGCGGCTGATGGCGGCGTTTGCTAATAAATGCGATGCTTGCATTTCGCCGTCGAAGCATTTGGAAAGAATTTTGATTGACGAAGGCGGCTTGACGGTGCCATGCTATGTTTTTCCGAATGGCATTGATATCAAACGTTATAAAAAAGCGTCGGCAGCCGATTCGCCGATTGAGAAATGTCCGGGTGACAAGTTTATCATTTCAGTAGCGCGGCTGAGTCCAGAGAAGCGCCAGATTGCCCTTATTGAGGCGATGCCGCATATCCGCAGCAAAAAAGTTAAGCTGGTCTTGGTCGGCGGCGGTCCGTATGAAAAAGAACTTAGGCAGCGCGTTGAAGAACTGGACGTTAGTAATCGAGTAATTTTCGCTGGTATGCGTTCGGGCGATGAGGTGGCAGCGATGCTCAAGCAAGCTGACGTATTCTCGCTGGCGTCGTATCATTTTGACAACCAGCCGATGACTTTCCTGGAGGCGGCGGCTAGCGGTTTGCCAATTGTTTACTGCGACGAACGGATGACCGAGGCTTTGACTGAGCGCAATGCTGTCTTGACTGGCGGCATTGAGGGTGAAGATTTCGCAAAAGTATTTAATGATTTGTTCGCACACCCAGAGAAAATTGAGGAGTTGTCGCGTGGGTCGCTGAAGGTAGCGAAGTCGCTCGATTCGGTAGCAATGGCAAAGAAACTCGAAAAGCTCTACCAAAGCCTGATTGAGACGCAAAGGAATTTGAAATAAGAAGCATTATTGTCCTAAAATTTGGTGGTTGGAGGACGGCCGTAAGGTTGTTGGTTAATGAAATTAATTTGCGATTTTCGCACAAAATGCCAAGGATGCTAAATTCTCTAATCTACTTTGTCGAGGATGGTATAATGAGGCTATGAGGATAGGACTTTTTACGGATAGCTATAGGCCGTCTATCAATGGTATCGTTTATGTAGTCGAGTCGTTAAAGCGCGAGCTGGAGGCTTTAGGTCATGAGGTCTATGTCTTTTGTCCGGCGAAATCTATTAGTCCTGCTAAGCAAGCTGAACTGCTTCACGAAGACGACAATAGCCGGATTATTCGCTTTCGCTCGATTAAGGGCGCGTTTTTTGATGATTATGATACGTCGGTGTTCTTCCCTCCGGTGGTGCAGCGTCAAATTGCTAATATGAATCTGGATGTTGTGCATATTTTTACGCCGTCGCAAATTGGACTATTGGGCGTAAGGGCGGCGAATAAAAATAATATTCCGCTTGTTGTTCAGCATTGTACCGATCTGTATGAATTTGTTGACCATTATCCAGCGGTTTTACCGGGAGCTTTGGCTTTGGCGGGAATTATTTTTCCGCTATCTGTCAAATTGAATGGCCAGGATTTATTAGAGGTTGCCAAGCTGTACCGTCCGCGCAACGGTGTGACGAAGTGGAACAAGGATATTATTGAACGCGTCGTTACTATTTTATACAGCAAGGCGGATGCGGTTATCGCGCTGTCGCGTAAAAGCCGCGACCAATTGCAATCTTGGCAAACGGAAGATTACAGCTATAAGATCACTCTAATGCCAAATGGTGTTAACGCTTTGCCGAAGCCGAAGACAGAGCGGATAAAAGAGTTTAGAGAACAATGGGGTTTGCGTAAAACGGATGAAGTATTTGGTTTTGTAGGGCGCTTAGGCGAGGAGAAGAATTTGCCGATTCTCATTGAGGCGTTTGACAAGTTTATCGCGTCAGCCCGGCCGAAGTCGAAGTTGTTGTTTGTCGGCGAGTTTGAGTATCGTCAGACTTTGGAAAAAATGGCTGCGGAAACGAATTTCACGGATAGGATTATATTCACCGGAGCTATGCCACGCGAAGATTTAGGCGTGGCATATGAAGTGATGAAAGTGTTTACTTTTCCATCGTTAAAAGATACTCAGGGCTGGGTTCTTCATGAAGCTGCGCACGCCGGCAAACCGATAGTTATTATCGATACGGAAGTTTCCGAGGTCGTGAAGGACGGAATTAATGGCTATTTTGCAGAAAATACTCCAGAAAGCGTGGCTGAAAAAGTAATCTCAATTCTAAAGAACCCGAAAAAACAGGCGGAATTTAGCGCTGAAAGCAAAAAACTTGCCCGTAAATTTACCGAACGCAGCCAGGTGAAGAAGCTTGAAAAACTCTATCAAAGCCTGATTGAGACGCGGAAAAATTTGGAATAAGCTGAAGATAATTGTCTATCTCAGAAATTGCCGGAATTCTCTGATAAATTTATCGGTTGGCGATGAGCCGCCTGGTTTCTCTGTCTTGGTCGCGGCGTTTGATGGTCTCGCGCTTGTCGTATTTCTTTTTGCCCTTGCCAAGGGCGATGATGATTTTGATAAATTTGCCGCCAGTCAATAATTTCGTCGGTACGATGGTCATACCTTGCTTTTTTGCCTCGGTAAAGTGTGCTAATTGCCGTTTGCTGACTAATAATTTCCGCGCCGAAGTGTCTACACTGCGGGTGTTTGCTTGTCCGCGCTCGTTCAGCCGCAGCGAAAAACTGGCATTGTTCAGCCATAATTCGCCATTTTTCAAACTTACGAAAGCACCCTTCAATTGAACGTGCCCTTCCCTGGCGGCGCGTACTTCCATTCCTGTCAAAACCAGCCCGGCAATTATTTCCTCGCCCAGCTCATAATCAAACCTGGCCCGACGATTAACGACGGACTGCGCGACCAGCTTTTTGTTTTTTGACTTTGGCATGGTTTTTATTATAGCAGGTTATTGCTTTGGGGGCGTGTATTCGCCATTTTCCAAGTCGTATTCGCCTGGCACTCTGCTCAGTACGCCTGTGGCTTTAATTCTAGGAATTCGATGTACTGGGTGATGGTCGTCTTTTGGAATTTTTGTAGCAATGGCAATTATATGTAATAAGTTCGGATAGTTAACCATTGTACGGAAAACCTCCTCATCACATCCGCTTAAACCGAACGCCAGCTGAGCTGAGAGTCTTAGTTTCTGCCGGTCGTCAAGATCTTCAATAATGTCGTCGATTGACTTGTTGATCTGCTCTAAAAGCGCGTTAGCGTTGTCTTGTTGTTCTGGCAGCGATTTTATTTCGCTAATTATGTCATTAAGCTGTTCTTGTATTCTATTCTCTTTCAAGCGTCTAGCGCGTAGATCGTACACGGCAGCTAATTTTTCTGGATTAGCGACTGTTTGTTCAGGCGTAGGATGTGCTGGGCGTTGTTGAGAATCCGCAATTTTTACGACTTCTGCGCCAAGATGTTCGGGATCTATCTTTGGCTGGTAGTTTGATAGATTGACAATCTCAGCTGTCGTACTGTTGCCAGAGTCTGGGTCTTTATCCATCTTTATATTATATCACGAAAATGCTATTAATTCAAACTTTGCAGCGCTTAGACATGCATCATGATGCGACGATTATATTCTTACACTTTACAGTGAACTCTTATTTATGTCTAATTGTTTGCAAGAGGCCTGCTGGTATACTTTCGCGGTTTGGTGGTAATCTGTGGACTACGGTAATTCCTGATGGTGTCTGTTTGGCTGATATAGAATCGGTGTTTTCTGGCGTTATTATCGCTTTGGGAGACCTATGACTTTTCTTGCTGCTTTTAGCGCGCACGTCTGGCGATACAGCTAGTCTTCCGAGTACTACAAACAAATCTTTGCCAGCTAATCTCTCCGCCGCGTACCCATCTAGGCTGCTTTCTGGCAGCCCGCCGCCAGCGATAGCTATGGGAATATGAGGCTCGGTATTGGACGATACAACATGACTCCAATATTTATAACTTGTTCTTCGAATGTAATCTTGCATTCGTCTGGTTATTGTCTGCTGTTCGCGAGGCAAAACTTCTTTTGGGTCGGTGAAAGTTAGGCAGACAAGCTGTTTCGTGGCGGTTATTCCTAGGGTGTGCAAGCCAGTTACAGGAAGTCGTAATTCTTGTTTAACGGATTTAAGCGATTTTGGTCCTGGAATTATTGTGCCAATTGTTGGTTTTTTGAAAGCTGGACAGTCGTATTTCGATTTGACTACTGCTTGCATATTTCCAGGGTCGATTATTGATATGATATCTGGCAGTTCATCGCTAATGCCGTTCGCTAAGACTTCGTATATTTTCTCAGAATTTTCGACAGGACGATAAAACGTCGGCCGATAGACTGGTTTGTCAGACGGTTCATGATAATATGCCATGCTGAGATGATAGCGGTAGCGGCCAGAATTGTCAATTATAAATAGATGACGCTATAATAGCCCAGTATGATAGCCGACATTCACATCACCGAGAAGAGTTTTGGCGACAAGACGTTGATGCGCGACGTCAAGTTTAGCGTGGATGATGGCGAAAAGGTCGGCGTGGTCGGCCGCAATGGCGTTGGTAAGTCGACGCTGTTTGGCATCTTGGCGGGCACGGACACCGACTATACCGGTGAGGTGATTTTTCGCCGCGGCATCACCGTGGCTAGTACGGCGCAGGAGCATCATGGTTTGGGCGATCAGACGGTGCTGAGCTACATTTTGGCGGGGCTACCGGAATATGCGGCCTTAAAGAAAATCATTGATGAGTACCCCGAGACTATGGGCGATAATATGCGCAAAATCGAGGAGTATACCCAGGCGCTGGAGCGATTTGACCAGAAAGGGTTTTATCAGATTGAGGAGAAGATTGCCCGAGAGCTTGATAATTTTCAGCTGAGCGGGTGCGGCGAGCGGCCGCTTGGTTCCCTGTCGGGCGGTCAGAAACGGCTGGTGGAGATTGTTAAAATTATGCATTCGGAGGCGCATTTGGCGCTGATTGATGAGCCGACCAACCATATGGATTATGCGGCCAAGCAGCAGTTCATCGACTGGATGAGCTCGCAGCCGCGCCAGGCCATGCTGATCATCACCCATGACCGCGATGTACTGGGCCGGGTGGATCGAATTATGGAGCTTAAAGACGGCCGAGCGGTCAGCTACCGCGGTAATTATGACGCTTACCTCAAACAGAATGCTCAGGCGACGGCGGCGGGCATGAATAATTTTGAGCACATTGAAAAGCGGATGACCAACATCAAACAAAAGGTGCTGGATTATCAGCGGCTGAAGGAAAGGTCGCGCAACCCCGGTACCATCCAAAAGTTCAAGCGGCTGGAGAATGAAGCGCGGGCCGAGCTGGCGGAATTATCAGAGATGGACAAGCCGACGTTTTGGATCGACAAGGAGTCGGCTGGGCAGCTTGACTATAAGTCGGCTGAGCGCTACGGCAAGTTCAAGGCGCGCAATATTCGGCTATCGATGAAGGATGCGGCCAGTCGCAGCCAGCATGTGTTGGTGCGGGTTGAGGATGTGGCAGTTGGCGTTGGTGAGCGGATATTGTTTGAGGGTGTGAATATTGATCTGCGTGAGAGCGAGGCGGTGGAGCTGCGCGGGCGCAATGGCGCTGGTAAGACGACGCTGATTCGGATGTTGTTGGCAAGCGGTGGTATGGCTCGCCCGTCTCGCAAACATCTTTCTCTTCAGGCCGGCGCGCCGCTAACTGATTCAGCTGGCGCTCTTGGCGCGCCTTTGCCGGAAAGGCAAAGCCTTCAGAAAAAGAGTTTGACGAGCCAGCTTGAATACACTCAGAAGAAATCTGAGACGCCACTCGCACCCAACGCGCTGACTGCGGCACCTTCTGCGCAGGAGCGTGGCGCAGCCGTCACCCCTATCCTCTACTCCGGCAATCTCTTCCTCGATCCGCAGGTGCGGGTGGGTGTGTATGAGCAAGAGATCGATGAGCGATATTTGGCGGATCCGTTGGAGGCGGCGATCGAGAAATTATACCTCAGCCGCGGCCTGCCGATCTCTGAGACAAAAATTCGCCAACTACTGGCTGACTATTTGTTCACTGAAGCCGATCGGATGACGCCGCTGGCGCGCCTGTCGGGCGGTCAGAAGGCGCGCTTTCAGATCATCGCTATGCTGGCAAATGACCCGCAACTATTGATCTTGGACGAGCCAACCAACCACCTTGACCTACCGAGCATTGAGGAATTAGAGACGGCACTGGCGAAATATTCTGGCGCCATCCTGTACGTCAGTCACGATAATTATTTCCGCCAAGAAATCGGCGGCGAGGTGGTGCAAATCGGTGCGGCTTGAGTGATTGAATAAGTCAGTTAAAATACCGCGAGAATAAAAACCTCGCGGCATCTTAAGCCTCAAAAATTATTCGGCGATCAAACCGTTTTTCCGGAGCGCATCCTGAAGCTTCGGCCGGTCAAATCCCAGGATGATCTCGCCGCAAACATCGGTTACTGGCACGCCCTGGAAATTGCCGCCGTTTTTACTGAGCAATTCTTCCTTGGCGCTTGGATCAGCCTCGATGTCCTTGGCGACAAAATCAATGCCGAGTTTTTTCAGCCATTCCATCTCCGTATGGCAGAATGCGCACCAGCTGGTGCTATAGACGATGACCTTAGCGCTTTGGTCGCTTGCTGCCGCATTGTCCTGGCTGTTTGTTTGATTGTCTGTCTGGTTGTTTGTCGCTGTTGTTTTATCGTCGCTCATAAATTCCCTCCTTAGATATTTTATCTAAGTATAGCATATTGTTTATGGTTGGCGGTTAATGTACAATGAAATTATCATGATTATGACGAGAGTGAAACGCATGCAGCAAAAAGCCTTTACTCTTCCTACGGTTTTGCTGTCATCGGTTATTATGCTTGGTCTTTTGGGTATGGCGCTGCAGTTATCTACCGCTGCCAATAACGCCTTAAAAGAACAATATTATTATCAACTGGCGCGCGAGGCGGCGGAAAGCGGCGCAAGATATGCTATTGAATGTTTGCGTAGTAACGGCATGAGTGCAGCTTGGACGGGAAAAACTCTAAGACCGGAGACGAATTGCTCGGGTAATACTATTTCGGGACAGAGTACGCACTATATGAAACGAGGTAATATTCAGATGAGATTTGTTGTTCAGTCTTTGAATTCTGGCGGCGCTGAAAATCAGCAAATAGATTCAGTTGGGTATACTGAAGTATTGCGGCCTTCTGGCGGTGTATGGAAAACGTATTCGAACGCTTCTTCGACAAGGACTGGCGCTCAATCTATTACAAATATGATAGCGTTCGGTTATGAGGGTGTTACTAGTGCACCTGATAAAGTATTTTTTGCGACTATCGACTCTGTTGGTAAAGTTAGAACTGTCGGGCACAATGAATATGGACAGCTTGGGGCTGGAACAACATCAATGGCTCAGACTAGCCCTGTTCAATATAATATGCCTAAGAAAGCTGTTGCGGCTTATGCCAACTTCTTGTCAATTGGATGGAATATTATGGTGAAGGATGAAGAAGGGGGTATGTGGGGCGCTGGGTGGAACGGCTATGGTACTTTAGGACAAGGACCAACTCCTGTCAATGTTTCTACGCCAGGAAAATTTAAACTGCCCCCATCTGTTAAAGCTGTCTCTGCTAACGTAGGTCGCGCTGCTTTTGTACTTGGAGATGATAATAACATATATGCTGCTGGTATGTGTGATAAGGGGTTATTGGGTACTGGAGATTATAGCGTTGCGACTAGTTGTACGCATAGGAATGTGCCTAAGAGAGTTGCTCTGCCTACACCCAACACGGCTGACCCTAATACAATTCCTACTTCTCAAATTGTTCACGATAGCTATAGCGCTTATGTTTTAATGAAAGGAGGGGCGGTTTATGGCTGGGGGGGTAGTACTTATTTTCAGCTTGGAAGTATAAACTTTGATGCGATATCTACTCCTGTAAGAATTGGAGACTTTGGAAAACCTGGCAAGCCGAAGGCTGTACAGATAGTATTTAATGGGGATACTCTGTATGTCGTAGCAGATAATGGTAAAGTATATGCAGTTGGATTTGCTAATCGCGGAGAGACAGGTAAGAAAAATGTAGAGTTTAGATTCTATCATATAGGTAGAAGATGCATGGGTGGTTTTTCTTCTACGTCATTGCGTATGACTATTTGCGATGCGTCTGCCGATCAGTCTCTTGAATTTGTTGATGGCGGTGCTATAAAAATTAATGGAAAATGCGTTGACAATACCGGATACGACAAGACTTCTCTTAGATTGATTAATTGTAATGGGACTCCAGCGCAAAGATTTAAGGCAGTGTATACAGACAGTCATTCTCACGGCGGACTTATGATCGAGCTTAGCGGTACAGGTAAGTGTATTAGTAATTATAATGGTAATTTACTAAGACTTGAGACTTGCGGTGCTGGGGCTGGTCGCCAGCGTATAAGAATTATGAGCCATAGGGTTGTTGAGATGGATATTCCGGGGTTTGTTGTGCAAGCTTCATCAGATCAGTTGTTTGCAAGTTTCAGAAACTCTAATGGAGAGGTATATAGTATAGGCGATAATACTAATGGTGTTTTTGGTAATTCCTCCAATGGAAATAAAGCTCACAACTCATCTCCTGTGCGATTTGCCTTACCAGCTGGAGTTAAGGCTATCGACATATGGGCGACGGCGCAATCACTAGAAGTAAATAATTTATTTGTTGTTGGTGATAATGGTAAGGTATATGGTGCAGGAACCAATACTCGTGGGCAGCTTGGTGACGGTACTAATATACAAAGAAATCATGCTACAGAGATGAACATATTTGGTAAAACGCCTACAAGTCCTAGGGCAAAAAGCATACAAGGCGGAGGTGAGACGACAGTTATCTTCACGAAAAACAATAAAGTATGGACTGTCGGCGCAAATAATTTCGGACAACTAGGCACTGGAGATACAATAAGTCATTCTAACCCTGTTCTTGGACAATTTACTAATGTTCCAACTCGCGACTATGTGACATTCTAGAAGTTAAATGCCATCCCCTGCACCACTCGCATTGGTATGTTTGCAGGTGTGTTCTTGGGCTGAGCAGTTCTTGGGTTTCGGCGGCAGATTTGGCTTGTTTTTCAGAGGTAAAGCGGCATTTTTGCCGGCATGCGGAATTGATGGCGACGCTTGGAGATTTTATCGGCCCAGGCGGCGTTTTTTGGCGGTTTTTTGGATAATTTCGGCGCGGCATCTTGCCAAACAGTATAGCAGATTGATATATTAATAAGTAATGGCAAAAAAGACTCATGTTAAGACTGGCAAAAAAAGCGAGGCAGATACATCTGTATTGATGATGAAAACTATTGGCGGGACGATGTGGCGAATGTTTGTACCGACGATCGGCTTTACGCTGGCGGGTTTGGCGGCGGACTGCTGCTACGGGACGAAACCGTGGCTGATGGTCGCCGGGATTGCGCTGGGGTTCGCTGTGTCTTTTAGCTTGGTGTGGCTGCAAGTTGCCAAGATTAAACGACAGGAGTCAAAGAATGATTAATTACATGGCAAATGCTGGACCGCATATTTCGGTGAAGGTTGATGAAGTTTTTAATGTGGCTGGCGTATCAATTACCAATTCGCATTTGGTGGGGATTCTGGGCTTGATCGTGCTGGTATGGCTGATGTTTAGGACGCGAGCAGCGGTTTTAGGTAAAAAGAAACATAACCTCGCGACGAGGCTGGTTCAGTGGACGTTTGACGGGTTGTACGACACGGTTGGTCAAGTTATTCCCGATGAAAAATGGGCGCGAAAAGTAGCGCCGCTGTGTATTACGCTGTTCTTCTTTATCATCGCACAGTATTGGCTGGGGCTTTTGCCGATTGTTGGTCCGATTACCATTGGCGAGCATCACACTCCCCTGTTCCGCGGCGGCGTGGCGGATCTTAATATGACGTTTGGGCTGGCGATTGTGACAATTGTGGCAGCGCAAGTTTACGCCTTTAAATACCTGGGCTTTAAGGGAAATATGGGCCGATATTTTGTTAATCCGCTGCGCGATCCGATTATGGCGTTTGTCGGTATTCTGGAGCTAGTTGCGGAATTCTCGCGAATGCTAGGTCTGAGTTTTCGCTTGTTTGGCAATGTGCTGGCCGGCGAAATTCTTCTGGCGGTTATTGCTTACATGACGAAATTTATGTCGCCAGTGGCGCTGCAGCCGTTTTATTTCTTTGAATTGTTTATCGGCGGCATTCAGGCGTACATTTTCTTTATGTTATCGACAGTGTTTATTTCCCTGGGGCTGGCTCACCATGATTCGCACGAGCCAATTGATGATGTTCACTCCTCTACCGAAACTAAGAAATTAGCGGCGGCAGAAAGTGATTAAATTAGGTAACAATTAATTAAAGGAGAATATTAACAATGGAAGCATTAGCATTCACACTTACCTACGCAATCCCAGCGGCATTTGCAGCAACTGGTGCGGCAATCGTCGGTGCAGCTGCTATGAACGCTGCTGGCCGCAACCCAGAAAAAATCAACGATTTGCGCACCATGATGGTCCTCGGTATTTCCTTCATCGACGCGATCGCGATTATCGGTTTCGTGGCGGCGATCGTCGGCAAAGTTATGTAGTTTTCGGGAGTAAATTGTGGAGAAAATATTAACACAATTTGCCAATTCTGGCGCTTCGGAGAAAGCCGATTTGCTTGGTTCGCTAGGAATTGATTGGACATTGCTGGCTCTTCAGACGGTAGCATTTCTGATCTTGCTGTTTGTGCTGCGTAAATTTGTTTATCCGCCGATGATGGAGATGCTCATCAAGCGCGAGAAGGATTTGCGAGCGGCTGATTTGGCGGCGAAATCTGCTAAAGAAAATGCCGATAAAGCCGAAGAAATGACTGCTGAGATGATGCGAAAAGCCCGAGCGGAGGCTAATAAGATTGTGACGTCAGCTCGTGAAGAAGCGGCCGAAGCTATCGAGGATGCTACTAAAAAAGCGACCGTTAAGTCCGAGGCTTTGATTAAAGAAGCGCACGATAAAATCGCTCAGGAAGTTGCAAATGCGAAGAAGGAATTGCATAACTCGACGCTGGAATTGGTTGCCGAGGCGACTGGCAAGGTTTTGGGCGAGAAGATTGATTCTAAAAAGGATGCGAAGCTGATTTCAATGGCACTGAAGGAGGCTGAATAAATGCGGCTGGTGTCCAGGCGAAAGTTGGCCAAGTATGCCGCCGAGCAGATTCTGGCGGGAAATGATGCGGTGCTGGAAGAGATTGCCGGGTTTTTGATTTATGAAAAGCATGAGAGAGAAGTCGAATTGTTGGCGCGGGATATTGAGGTGGAATTGGCTGAGCGCGGGATGATTGTGGCGACGGTGGAAAGTGCGCGGGCGCTGGACGAGGCGACAAAGGGTGCAATTAGAAAGCTACTATCGTCTGACTCGGGCATGGAGTCGCTGACATCTGTGGAGGGTCGCTCTGCAGCCCGAGCGTCCAGAAAGGACGCCCGGAGCGAAGCCCGCGTACCCGAAACAGATGCCAGCGACCGCGCTGCTCAGCATGTCGAACTTCCTGATACGGAAGTCCCGAGCAACCGCATCGCTCAGGTGCGCCTGCGCGAAATCATCCGTTCCGAGTTGATCGGCGGGGTGAAGATTACCACGCCGACCCAAGTAATGGACGCGACAATTGCCAAGAAACTAAACGACTTGCGGGCGAAGAAAATCTAGGAGGAAAAATGAGCAAGATTGATGTGACAGAACTAGCCAAAAGCCTGCGGGAAAAAATCGCGCAGCTGGAGGCGACGGAAGGATTAGAGGACGCTGGTGTGGTCATTCGCGTCGGTGACGGCGTGGCATGGGTGCACGGCCTCAGTAAAGCTGGCTACAGCGAAGTGCTAGAAATTGAAACTGATGGCGGCACAGTGGAAGCCTTTGCCCTGAACTTGATGGAAGATGAAATCGGTGCGGTGATCCTTGGCGGTGAAGAAAAAGTCAAGGCTGGCGCCAACGTTCGCCGCAAGGGTGCGGTGCTGGATGTGCCAGTTGGCGAGGAGTTGCTCGGCCGGGTGGTTGACCCGCTGGGTCGGCCGCTCGATGGCGGACCAGTTATCAAGACCAAGAAACGTGGGCTGATTGAGCGACCAGCCGTCGGCGTGATGGGCCGTAAGTCGGTGCATGAGCCGCTGATGACCGGTATCATGTCAATTGACGCCATGTTCCCAATCGGCCGCGGGCAGCGCGAGCTGATCATCGGTGACCGCCAGACTGGTAAGACGGCGATTGCCATCGACACCATGATCAACCAGGCGCGGCAAAAGACCGGCGTGGTGAACGTCTACGTGGCGATTGGACAGAAATTATCAAAGATTGCCCGGCTGGTTGACCGCTTGAAAGAAGAAGGCGTGATGGAACAGACCATCGTGGTGGCGACCAGCCCGTCGGACGCGGCTTCCCTGCTGTACCTTGCGCCATATGCCGGCACCGCCATGGGCGAATATTTCCGCGACAATGGCGGCCACGCGCTGATGATTTATGACGATTTGACCAAGCACGCCGTGGCCTACCGCCAGATGTCATTGCTGCTCCGTCGTCCACCGGGACGCGAGGCCTATCCTGGTGATGTCTTCTATCTACACTCTCGCCTGCTGGAGCGTTCAGCCAAGTTGTCAGACGAATTGGGCGCTGGTTCACTGACTGCCCTGCCGATCATCGAGACGCAGGCTGGTGACATCTCGGCTTACATCCCGACCAACGTGATTTCCATCACCGACGGTCAGATTTTCCTGGAAACCGATCTGTTCTACCAAGGTATTCGCCCAGCGATTTCAGCTGGCTTGTCGGTTTCCCGTGTCGGTGGTGCTGCTCAGACCAAGGCGGTTAAATCAGTTGGTGGTAACTTGAAGCTCGGTCTTTCACAGTTCCGTGAGTTGGCGTCATTTGCGCAGTTTGGTTCAGACCTGGATGATGCAACTAAAGCGCAAATTGACCGTGGTCAGCGCTTGACTGAGCTGCTCAAGCAGCCGCAGTATCAGCCGATGAGCGTCTGGGAGCAATTTGTCAGCATCCATGCGGTGACTAGCGGTGCCTTTGACAATGTGCCGGTTGCTAAGATCAAGGAAGCGCAAGCTGGTCTGCTGACACAACTCTGGAACAACGCCAAAGACACCATGCGCGAACTGAACAAGGGCGCCAAGCCGACTGACGAGCAACTCCAGGTCATTAACGAGGCAACCCAAGTGGCGGCGAAAGGCTTTGAGGAGTAATCCATGCCGAGTACTCGTGCGCTGAAAAATCGCATTCGCTCGGTGGATTCGACCAAGCAAATCACCAAGGCGATGCAGCTCGTGGCGGCCAGCAAAATGCGCCGTTCGCAAGAGGCGGACAAGGCCTCGGCTCCCTACACTATGGCGGCTGAAGAGTTGCTGAGTTACTTGGCGAGCCAGGGTGCGACCGATAATCACCCACTGTTCAAGCGCCGCAAAATCACCAAGCGCTTGATCATCGTCATCGCCAGTGACAAGGGGCTGGCTGGTGCGTATAACACCAATGTCCTGAAGAAATATCTGGAGCTGCTGAAGCGTGATGACGAACGCGGCATTGAGAATTTGACCTTGACCGTCGGTCGCCGGGCTTCGCAATTCGCCTCGCGGCTGAAGGACACAAAGATTATCGGTACGTATGAAGATTTGCCAGATCAGCCGTCGGGGCTCACCTTTCACACGATCTTGAACACTGCCATTAGTATGTTTGAAAATGGCGAGGTTGACGCGGTGACGCTGGTATACACGCGGTTTGTCAATAGCATGGTGCAGACGGCGGAGCTGTCGCGCTTGCTGCCGGCGGGTACCAAAGCCTTGATTGATCCGAGCGAGGTCTCGAACACAGTTTCTGATGCCAAGTACGAGCCAAGCATTCCAGAAGTATTGGACGCCGTGGCGAACCGTTTGACGGGTGCGCGATTGCTGCAAGCGTTGCTGGACGCTCGCGCCTCAGAACATTCTATGCGGATGATGGCTATGAAGAATGCGACGGACAATGCGTCTGATCTGGTGGATGACTTGACGCTAGCGATGAACAAAGCCCGCCAAGGTGCGATTACTCAAGAGTTGGCGGAAATTTCCGGCGGTGTGGAGGCGATGGAACAATGATGAATAACACAACCCTATTCGTCAGTACTGTTGTCGTAAAAGACGGTAAACTATTGGTTATTCAAGAGGGTAAAGACAACTACGGGCAATTAGGTACGTGGAACTTTCCGGCGGGACATGTCGAGCCGGGCGAAGGTTTGGTAGAGGCGGCGGTGCGCGAAGCGAAGGAAGAATCTGGCTACACAGTTGCAATTGACGGTGTTCTGTCGGTGCTGCTGAAAAATACTGATTCTGGCATGTCGCTGGTTATGTTTTTTCTGGGACACATTGCCGATGATTATCCTGCCCCGCGCGAAGAAGGAATCCAGCAGGTTGACTTCGTGACGTTAGAGGCTTTAGAAAAACTGAATTTGCGTTTTCCTGATGATATGATAGAACCAGCTCGTCGAGCGCTGTCGGATAAGAGCTATTCTTTGGATATAATTATGGATTATCAGGAGGCGTAGGCGTGGTATGGAAAGTGAGATTAATACAAAGGAAGTGTGGAGGAAAAATTGATGAGTAAAACACTAGGAAAAATTATTCAAATCGTTGGCGTGGTGGTCGATGTGGAGTTTCCGCGCGATGTTAAATTGCCGGCGATTTATGACGCGCTCTATGTCAAGAATGGCAAAGAGACGTTGGTGCTGGAAGTAGCACAGCACCTCGACGAGCACACGGTGCGAACGATTGCCTTGTCGTCGACCGACGGCTTGGCTCGCGGTGCGGACGTGGTGGCGACTGGTGCGCCGATTTCCGTGCCAGTGGGCGCCGAGACTCAGGGACGCATGTTTAATGTGGTTGGTGAAGCGATTGACGAGAAACCCCAGCCAAAGGGCAAAACCGCGCCGATTCACCGCCCTGCTCCAGAGCTTTCCGAGCAGTCAAATAAGACGGAGATTTTGGAAACTGGCATCAAGGTTGTTGACCTGATCGCACCGCTGGCCAAAGGTGGTAAAGCTGGTCTGTTCGCCGGTGCTGGTGTCGGTAAAACTGTCCTAATCACCGAGCTGATCAATAACATTGCCAAGTTCCACTCTGGTAACTCGGTCTTTGCCGGCGTTGGTGAGCGTACTCGCGAAGGAAATGACTTGTACTACGAAATGGAAGAAGCTGGTGTGTTGGACAAGACTTCGCTGGTGTTTGGTCAGATGAACGAGCCGCCTGGAGCACGTCTGCGCGTGGCGCTGTCGGGTCTAGCGATGGCTGAAGCCTTCCGTGACGAAGGTAAAGACGTGCTGCTGTTTATCGACAATATTTACCGCTACACGCAGGCTGGTGCCGAGGTATCGGCATTGCTTGGTCGTTTGCCAAGCGCTGTGGGCTATCAGCCGAACTTGCAGCAAGAAATGGGTGCTCTCCAGGAGCGCATTACTTCGACGAAAAAGGGTTCGATTACCTCTGTTCAGGCAGTGTATGTGCCGGCTGACGACTTGACCGACCCAGCGCCAGCGACGACCTTCGCTCACCTGGACGCGACCATCGTGATGAACCGTGCTTTGACGGAAATTGGTATTTACCCTGCCGTCGATGTGTTGGACTCCAGTTCTAACTCGCTCGACCCAGAAATCGTCGGAGAGGAACACTACCGCGTGGCGCGCGAAGTCCAGCGAGTGCTGCAGCAGTACAAAGAACTGCAGGATATCATCGCTATCCTTGGTATGGAAGAATTGTCGGACGACCAGAAGCAAATTGTCGCCCGAGCTCGCCGCATCCAGCGCTTCCTGGCGCAGCCATTTCACGTGGCTGAGAAATTTACCGGCAACCCTGGCGTGTACGTCAAGCTGGAAGACACCATTCGCGACGCTGCCGACATCTTGGCTGGTAAATACGACGACAAGCCAGAAAGCTGGTTCTACATGGTACAAGGCACTTTGAGCGACCAAGTAGCTCGCGACGCCGCCGAGCAATCCAAGCAAGCTGGCAGTAAAAATGAAGCCAAGGATAAGAACGCCAAAAAGCCAGCTGCCGACAAAAAATCCGCCGCCAAATCGGCTAAGAAGAAAGCCAAATAGCCATGAAATTGTCATTAGTTACACTTATTGGAACGAAGGTTGACGAAGAGGTTTATTCGCTGTCAATTCCGACCATTGACGGCGAAATATCCGTTTTCCCGAGTCATGAGCCGCTAGTGACGATTGCGCGGGACGGTGTCATCACTGTGCGCCGCCATAAAGAAGATTTGGATAGCCAATTAGAGTATTTCGCAATCTCCGGCGGCGTGGTGAAGATTGATTATTCATCGGTGCAAATCTTGGTGGACGAGGCGGATCATGGCGACGACATCATCGAGGCGGAAACTCAGGCAGCACTGGAGCGTGCTATCAAAGCCCGCGACGAAGCCGGCGACCAAGTCGAACGCGAGAAAGCCAAACAGCTCATCGACCGGCACATGGTGCGGTTAAAGGTGGCGGACTTGCATAGGCGCAAGCGACGACGATAGCGTTGAATTGCCATTGTTATAGTTGTGTTTTGACGGCGGCAGGATTGGTTTGCGTACCGCTACTGTGCCGTGCTATAATTTTTGCATGAGCTTGACTAGCGACGATTTGGCAGATGTAAAACAGCTGATGGAATCAGTATTGAGCGGTCATACTGCTGAGATAAATAAGCGCTTTGATGATGTCAACAAGCGCCTTGATGGCATGGATGAGCGCTTTGACGATATCAACGAGCGTCTTGATAGTATAGATAAGCGTCTTGATGAAAATGAAGAAGTCCAGAACGAAATTCTTAACGCTATTGGCACTGATCTGAATCGCCATAGCGCGCGTCTTGATGATTACGAAGGTCGTTTAAAGAAGCTGGAACATGGAGTAGCTTAGGCTTAAGTTATACTTGGCCCAATCAGAAAATCTAGACTACCTCGCATAGCGGAAATGCTCATTTTTACTTCCAGTTGCCTCTGTTTTGGAAAAATATCAGAAACACTCTTTTCATAAGTATGTAGGAAGTGATCATCAAATTGTTCAGGGCTAACTGGCGATAGTTGGGTGCCAAACTTGGTAAGAGATTCTGTATATAAGGTGATATCGCTCAAAACGTCTTCTGTGTCGCGAAGCCTCTTTATCATCGTCAAATCAATAACCCGTATCCTGCCGTTGACGTCGCTGGCAGTATTTTTCACCTGAAAGTCTCCGTGTGCCAGTCCTATGTCATTTAAAATGATTAGTGTTTGTGCGGCAACCGTAAGAGCTTCTGCTATTTATGACTCCGTTGGTTTGTGTGTTTTTTCTAAGAGAGTATTATCATAGCTCACTACACCTTGGTCAAATTCGGTAATAGTACTGAAATTACCCCCCATCTAGTAAAGCCTAGAGGTCGAAAAGTCAACTGCTCGCCTTGTTTATTAAGATAACGTGCTATCTTGTGTTCGCGAACAGCACCCTTTGCAGACATGACTGGTTTGAGTGCTATAGGTTGGACGGTTGATATGCCAGACCGCCTTGGTACTACTAGGTCGGCGAAGTGAACGCCATGTATGCTATCTTCTCTGCCTAATGAGTAGCCTGGTCTTGCATGTAGCTCAACCTCTGAGGTCGGCTGATTGTCTCTAGGTATTCTTGACAATAATATTATGCCTTCTGGCGAATTTTCCACGTTACTTGCCGTGGCATCTCGCGTGCAGAGATAAGATAAATTACTTTTGATATATTCGCCCATACTTAACATTATATCACAAATATTGTATTTTTTCAAGTATCTGGCGGGCTTCGCTGGTGTTTTTAGTATGCATTAGCTTCTCGCGCAGTTCTTTGGCGCCGTCGAAGTCGCGGATGTAGATTTTGAAGAAGCGTTTGAGGGTTTCGAAGGGGCGGCCGAGAGTTGGTTGATAGCGGTCAAAGAGATCGAGGTGGTAGTGTAATAAGGCGATTAGTTCAGTTTTACGGGTGGTAATGGATAGTTCTGCTCCCTCGGAGTGTTCTTTACGGATGGCTTCGCTCGCCTCCCGTACATCGTCAGCAAAGTTAGCATCACCAGCGCCACGCTCCCGCACTGGAGTACTCTTTTCACTCGCATCTCCACTGGAGATACTACGCGAACGTTTCACAGCCTCCAGTGCAGGAGGTGCCGCAGCCGGCGCGTTGGGTGCGAGTGGCGTCTCAGAAAAAATCTGGGCTGGCTTTAGCGGGTCCCGGATTGTTTTATAAGATGCCCGAGCGCCGGTATAGGCAAAACAAAACGGATCGCTGAAAATTCCCCGCCCGATCATGACGCCGTTGAGGCCTGGGTGCTGGCGGGCGAGCTCCTCGCCGTGGGCTCGGTTGCGGATGTCGCCGTTGATGGTTAGTAGCGTCTGCGGGGCGATTTCATCACGCAGAGCTATGATGTCGTCGATGAGCTCGTAGTGTGCCGGGACTTTGCTCATCTCCTTTTTGGTGCGGAGGTGGATGGTTAGGTTGGCGAGTTCCTGCGCCAGCAGCGTACCCAACCATTCTTTCCACTCGTCAACGCGTGAATAGCCCAACCTAGTTTTCACACTAACTGGTAGCCCGGCGGTTTTAGCAGCGGCGATGGCAGCAATGGCTACGTCGGGTCGGCGGATAAGCGCGGCACCGCCAGATTTGATGGCGGATTTGGCGGGACATCCCATGTTGATGTCAATGCCGTCGAAGCCGAGCTCCATGCAGTGAGCGGCAAATTGCTCCATGTCGCCTGGCTCGCCGCCCCAGATTTGGGCGACCAGCGGATGCTCATCGTCGGTCTTGACGAGCCGCCCAGCGATGGCCTTGTCGCCAGCATGCACCCAGCCGGTGGCGTTGGCAAACTCGGTGAAAAACACGTCGGGCGCGCCCGCCTGCTTGACGACATGGCGAAACACCACGTCAGTGACGGCTTCCATCGGCGCCAAGATGAAAAATGGCTGCGGCAGGTTATCCCAAAATGATGTCATCTCTGTTATTTTACCACAAAAAGGAAAATCCCCTCACTCTCGCCATTGAGAGTGAGGGGTGGCGGACTCGAGCGGTTCTGCTCGGAGTTAATCTCGCCTTTGAGAAAAACTGCCACGAGTGAACTCGCGAGCCCAGGAGTGAGAGATGACACATCGTTGTGTCATCTCAGTGGACGCGACGGGAATTGAACCCGTCCATCCTCGATTAACCACTCCGTTGTGGAAAATCGAGGGGCGATCCTGCGCGTTCTGTGATTCTTTTCCGGATTACCGGTCGGCGAATCAAGCCGGGGCGGACGGACGCCCTTTGCTGAACTCGAGGTTCAGCGGTTTCGGGGTCGCACAAGTCCCGACCGCCACAAAAAAAGATAGTCAGGCGTTCTTGCTTCCACACTGGAGGCAGACCTGACCACTGCCGCCGCAGTTGTCGCAGCGGTAGCCGAGAGACTTCTTGCCAGTCCCCCGACAAGATGGGCACGTCTTCGTGCCAGTGTACCCCATGCGAGTACATCTCACGCAAGACATAAGGGTTTTTCACCCCCTCCCTGCCGCGAGTTGCGGCGATAGAAAAGAGCTAACTCCCCTGTCGAACCATGCTTTTGTGCGAAGCATGATTAAGACTCGACGTCATTTGCGACGTCTTGTCGAAGAGTAGCTCCGTTGGACAAAAGCAAGTATATATATATCAATAATAGCAAGCTATGTCAATAGTTTTTGTCAAGATTGCCTACGCTACCTCTGCTAATAAATCTTCCTCAAACTGCACCATACTCTTATAATCCGCCGAATAGCCAGAAATATCCGGCAGATCCAGTGTGGTGATTTTCCGCCAGACGACACCGATCAGCCGGGCGAATTCATCCAATTCTTCCCTGGAAAAACTGTCCTCCAAACTGAGGATGTCGCCGGTTTTGATGTCCGGCTCGACGAACTGTAGGCGGGCGCCGGTGAAGCTGAAATTGCCATAACCTGGCGACGATTCGACCAGCAGTTGATAAAACATCAGCTGCTGGCGGTATTTGTGGAGCTTGATTTTTTCATAATCGGATGTACCTCTCCAGGAGTGCGACGGCTTGCCGGTCTTGTAATCCGTCACGAAGATGGTCTTATCATTTTTATCAATATCAGCGACGTCCAGCTTGCCGGTCAGGCGCGCGCCGCCAACGACGACGCCTTGATGAGCGAAATCGAGTTCTGCCAGCTCCGTGTCACGAAAATCAGACGATTTGGCATCCAGAAACGCCGTCAGCGCCGCCGTGCCTTTGTCTAGATATAGCTCGAAATCGTCGGGCGTCAGGTGCTGGGCCTCGAGCGATGTGCGGAAATAGTGGAGAATGCGCTCGGTAGGCGGCAGGCGGTGGTCAGCGCCTAGCCGATTGTGCAGCTGCTGGAGACTGGCGTGAATGGCGGTGCCATAGTTGGCGGCGGGACTTTTGGCGGACGGAAAGCGCAGCAGATTATTCAACAAAAAGTTCTGCGGACCGCCGCGCGAGACGTCGAGGAAATTATTGAGATGAGTGACGGAAAGTTTGTAAGTCTCTAAGGTCGGCGCTAGTACATCCTTGAGCTCCGCGGTAATCGGCGCACTCAGCCGCGTACTCCAGTCGGTTTGCGCCACGGTAATTTGTGCCGCGGGCGTGTCGGCGGCGGGGATAATCGTCGGTGTGTGGGCGGTCAGGAAGCTGGCGATCATGGTGTCGCTGCCGGCGTCGTTGGTCTGGGAATAGGTCATGGTCAAGGTGGTTTTGGCGCGAGTCATCGCCACGAAGAATAGCCGCAGCCGCTCGTCGTAACTGGCGCCGGCGGGCTGGAGCTGGAGGTTGGCGGGATAGCGAATCAGCCGCGAGCGCGAGCGGACTTTCTCGCCCCAGGCGCTGTCGATTGCCCCGATGACGAAAACGTGCGGGAATTCCAGGCCCTTGGATTTGTGGGCGGTCATCAGGTTGATGGCGCCGCCGAGGGTGCTGGACTGAGGGCGGATGTGCGTCAGGCGGGTTTTGGTCGAGCGGTGCAGGTCGATGAATTCTAAAAAGTCCGCCAGCGTTGGGGTCGCGTCGGTAGTGCGGTCGCGTAATTTTTGGCGCAGCGTGCGCAGGCTCTCGAGCGTGGTCAGGTAGGTGTCGGGGTTTTGAGCGAGGGCTTCGGGCGAGAAATAGTGAGTGGCGAGAGAGGTAGGCGAGGAGCTTTCCTTAGAACTCCGTACAGCGATTGCAGCCCGAGCGTCCTTGGACGCCCGGCGCGTAAAGAGGAGTTCTGAGGAAAGCTCCTCGCCGGTTGATTGCAATCGCTGTACGGAGTCGAT
>CAJPOP010000002.1 GCA_905372305.1 Candidatus Saccharimonadota bacterium | reverse complement strand
TCCTTTGCCAAACGATAGCAGCGAACCTTTACCGTCGGCTTGGAATGGGCTGAGGGATGTGGCTAACTAAGCGGACGCTATAAAGAAAATTACGCAATTTAGGTGTTTTTCAAAATAATTTGTACTGGGATCCTGAGAGTAAGGACTCTGTAAAGTTGTTTGGAGAAATAACTGAGAAAGAAGCGTTGGGGTAGTTTCTGGTAAAATCTATAGGAGGTTTTGGCTGTTTCTTAGGGCTGTATTTACATTCAAATGCGCGCAATACGCCACCCTCCTCTTCTATAATATCAACTTCCCTTTTATCGGAATTGCGCCAGTAAAAAGATTGTACTCTCATGTTTTGGCTTTGAATAAATTTCAATCGTTCAATTACGCAAAAGTTTTCCCATAATGCTCCGACGTCATTTCTAAGTTCTAACGGCTTAAAATCGTTAAGCAAAGCATTGCGTATTCCCAGATCGGTAAAATATATCTTGCGCAGTTTACCGATTTCTGCCCGTTGATTACGTCTATATTGATTGCGCCGAAAAATGATGAAGGCTTTTTCAAGGAGATCTATATAACGTTTAACAGTTTCATCGTTAATGCTTAATTTTCGTCCTAGTTCGCTATAATTGACCTCGTTGCCTACTTGATAGGCTAATAGCCGCAGTAGATTGTTGATGATTGTCTGATCATATATAACTTTTGGAGAAAAAGCGTCTTTATATAAGTAGTTTGTGGCTATATTGCTTAACCTGTCGAAGGCTGCTTCTGCGCTTAATTTCCACATTCCTGGATAACCGCCGCGAACCATAATGATGTTAGCGTTAGCAGTTAATTCGGTCGGATTTACAGACACTTCCTCTACGCTAAGTGGATATAGAATTGTTTCTATACTTCTGCCAGTTAGCGGTTCAGTGATTTTGTTAGATAAATCCAGACTTGACGATCCGGTGACTAATAGTTTTATTTCCGGGTAAGTATCATGTATAAGTTTTATACTAATCCCTATATTCTCTACCCGTTGAGCCTCGTCAATAATTACTAAGTCAGAATCGCCAATGTACGACCTTAATTCAATAGCTGATTTTTCAGTTAAGGAACTTACTACAGTTGGGTCGTCGCAATTTAGATAAAGCGGTTTTTTATAATTCTTAGCAATTTGTTTGGCTAGTGTTGTTTTGCCAACTTGCCTGGCTCCATAAACTATTGATACTAAACCCTGGTTAAGGGTGCTCATTACTTGTTGTTGTATTTTTCGGACAATCATAATCATATTATAGTAAAATAGTCTGTTTTTAGCAACCTTATATTATAAAAAATACCTATTTTTACCGATTCAAACTGCCAAAAAATACCTATTTTTACCGATTACATCTGTTAGCTATATATAATAAAAAAACGCTCCAACTAGGAGCGATTTATTGTGGCGCGCTCGACCGGATTCGAACCGGCGATCTCCTCCGTGACAGGGAGGCGTGATAGGCCAACTTCACTACGAGCGCATCTGACAGTAGTCATAATAGCAAACATCCCTGCTCTTTTCAAGAAACTATTTGCATTTTTTCCCCGGCTATTTTACAATTTTAACCAGAGAACTGTTTATGATAAAAAGAAATACCATCATTGCTATCGCTTTCCTCGCTGCGGTTGTCTGCGGTCCTATACTAAGTACCGGCCAAGTATTCGCTGAGACTGAGTGCGCCGGGGCTAAGACGTCGGTTATTGCCTGCGGCGGTGCTACTGGACAGGCTGCTATTATCGAGATTGTGAAAATGGTTGTAAAGATTATGACTGCTGGCGTTGGAGTTTTGGCGGTTGGCGCGGTGATATTTGGCGCTATTTTATATACTACTTCCGAGGGTAGTCCTGATAAGCTTTCCAAGGCTCGAACGGTTTGGATTAATACTATCATTGGACTACTGCTTTTCGCGTTTATGGTGGCGATTACAAACTTTTTCGTTCCGGGAGGGATATTCTGATGAAAAAAATCATCTTAGCTGTTTCATTAATTGTATTTGGAGCTTTCAGTTCCACTGTAATTTTTTCCGGCAATCAAGCTTTTGCTGATTCCTGTTCTGACAAAGGTAGGATTTTGACATTTAAGCCGTGGTACGATGGGCTAACCGATGGGTCGTGTAGTATTAAAAGTCCTGGCAGCGATACAGATAAACAGGCGGCGTTTTTATGGAGAATCGTGCTGAATGTGATTGATGATTTGCTGCAGGTTGTCGGCTATATTACGGTCGGTTATATTATGTATGGCGGCTTCTTGATGATGACTAGTATTGGTTCGCCAGATAAAGCCGCACATGCCCGTAAAACAATTTTAAGCGCAGTTATCGGCTTGATAGTTACACTATTGTCGATTGCTATTGTTAACTTAATATCATCAACGATAGGTCTGTAATATGAATTTTTTACATTTTTTGGCCGGACTACTAGGCGACGCTTCAAGCTTGGGTGTTCCGAGTAATCCTGCTGATAATAATGCTTTGAATAAAGTTGTTAATTTGGTGTTTATGATTGCTGGCGCGGTGGCGGTGATTATTGTGGTTGTCGCTGGAATTAACTATTCTCTGTCGGTCGGCGAGCCATCGAAGACTGCCAAAGCAAAGGATGCAATAATTTATTCGGTAGCTGGATTAGTCATGGTTGCTGCGTCGTTTGTTATCGTAAAGTTTATCATTGGAAGGTTTGCGTAGAAAGGAGTATCGCGCATGAAACAGTTGTTAAAAATATTGGTTGCCCCAGCGCTTATGCTTAGTGCATCGTTTGCAGCGCCAGTGATAGTCTCGGCGGTTGATGTCTGTTCTGGCGGTAACGGCTCTTCGTTGTACTGCCAAAACAAGAGCGAGGGCGAAACTAAGGTCAAGTCAACAATTGGCAACGTTACAAACCTTCTGTTGATGGCGGTTGGCGCCATATCGATTATTATGATAGTTGTTGGCGGTATACTATTTGCTCTGTCGAATGGCGATAGTTCAAGGGTTACTAAAGCCAGAAATACAGTTTTATATGCCGCGATTGGATTGATAGTTTCTTTATTGGCGTCAGCGATTGTTAATTTGGCATTTGGGCGTGTTTGGTAAAATAGAAAAGAAAGGATAAGATTATGAAAAAAATAGGGTTTGTGATAGTGTTTGCGGGCTTGTTGGGCGTTTCTAGCCTAGCTGCTGCCTCGCTATTAATGTCTGATGCTTCTGCTCAAGTATCTTCGGGCATAAATGCTGCGACAACCAGCGAGATGCAAGGTAAAAGCGTCAACAGTACAGTTGGTTCAATTGTAAATGTTTTATTATGGGTTGTTGGTATTCTGTCGGTAACTATGATCGTGTGGAGCGGTTTTAAGTATATTACTTCGGCTGGCGATACCAGTAAGTTGGCTTCTGCAAAAAGTACGCTGATTTATGCGGTAGTTGGTTTAATTATTGCTATTATGGCGTACGCAATCGTTAACTTTGTCCGAACAGAGGTGACATCGACAGGCGGTAAAGCGGTTGGCGGTTCTCTGTCTGGCACTTCCTCGCCAGGTGGCTCTGGTGTTAGCAGCGGTGCCGTTGCCGGCTCTTCTTCTGGTGCCAGCACTCCAAGCAGTAAGTCTGCCGGCAGCGGTTTTGGTTCCGGCGGCGGCCATTTAAAGCCTGGACTAAGCAAATAATTTATGTATAAGAGAGTAGATAGTAAAGGCGGGACAATAGAGGATAAATGTTGCAATGTATCGGATAAAACAGTACAATAATAATCATCAAGTAATAAACAAGGAGAATAAGCGAATGAAGAAAGTAAAAGTGTTGCTGGCGGGACTACTGATGGTGCCGATGGTTGCTTTGGCTGCTTCGCCAGCGGTTAGCGCTCAGTATAATCTGTCAGGCGGAACTGAGGCTGCAAAGGGTGAAGGTATGAAAGACGGCGTGGGGGATGCTAACTCGTTAGTAAAAAACGTCGTTAACATCATCCTGTGGGTTGTCGGTATTTTGTCGGTGATCATGATGGTTTGGGGCGGTATTAAATATACGACCTCGGCTGGCGATAGCAATAAAGTGACGTCAGCGAAGAACACCATTATATATGCGGTGATTGGTTTAATCATCTCTATTATGGCGTATGCTATCGTCAACTTCGTTATCGGGCAGATTGGTACAGCGTAGCTTTAAGCTTTTGTCAGCGTTTTAAACCCCGGCATGCCGGGGTTTTCATGAAGCATTGTGTGTTTAGTTTTTGACTTCTACTTTGCCGTGCAAAACAGATTTAAAAACTCAACATAGAGTCTTACAAAACCTTAATCTTCTTAGCTCTTTCCTGCTTGATTTTTTCAAAGGTGATTGTCAGTACGCCGTCTTTTAATTCTGCCTTAACGCCTTCTTCATTGACGGCGGTTGGCAGCGGTAAGGTGCGGCTAAACTCGCCCCAGTAGCATTCCTGAATGTGCCAATTGCGCACATCGCCTTCGTCGCCGCTTGATAATGTGCCGCTGATGGTTAAAATCCCGTCGGAAATACTAACATCCAAATCGTTGCGGTCAACTCCGGCGGTACGGGCTTTAATAACCAACTCGTTTTCTGTTTCAAACACATCGACGGCCAGTTGTCCCATTAAATTTTCAGAATCTTCCCAAGTCTCGTCGGTTGCTGCAGTAGCTGTTGCAGTAGCAACGGTGTTGTCGCCATCCACCGGCTCTGGTTCTGGTATTGAACTGTCGTCGCTCCCTAAGAACGCCGCCGTCAGCTCATCGTCCAGTAATAGATTATCATCTTGTTTGCGGGCCATAATCTCCTCCACTGTTTATATAATAGGCTCATGACAGTAGTCTACTACAATTATAGCTGTTATATGCGGTATAATCAACACTAGAGGTTATAAAAGTATAGATTACGATGTTTGATCAGATCTTATCAATTATTGCTCCCCACCGCTGTTACGAGTGCGGTAAGACTGGATCTATCCTATGTCAGAGTTGTAAAAAATACATCATCAAGCAACGGTTTCAACTATGTATTTTATGCGGTAATTTGCTAAAAACGGGCAATCTTTGCGATAATCACCAGCAGCCGTACGATATGCTGTGGTGTTTTGGGTATCGCCGCGGGTCAATTGCTAAGATTATTGACGATTATAAATTTCGCCGCGTTCAGGCGGCAGCGGGTATTTTAGGAGATTTATTTGATTCTGTTTTACCGGAGTTGCCGGCAGATGTGGTTATCGTGCCGATTCCCACGACGTCCAGGAATATGCGCCGCCGCGGTTACGACCATATGCGGCTTATCGCCAAAGATTTGGCCAGGAAACGGAATGTTGGCTATTCTTCCCTGCTTCGCCGCCGTAATAACGTTGTTCAGCACGCCGCCAGGTCGTCGCGCCAAAGAAAGCGGCAAGCTAAAGAGTTCTTCGAGGTGTCTAAGCCGGTTGATCAAAAGAAGTTGTATGTAATAATCGACGATATCTTTACGACAGGCTCAACCTTAGCGGCGGCAGCTGACTGCTTGAGACAGGCGGGCGCTGAAAATGTCCAGGCGGCGGTTATTGCCAGGCACGGCAATATATAAATCACTGATGGTGATAGTGGCTGCCTTTGGCTATTTCCTGCGCGCGGTACAGCTGTTCTGCCAGGATGAGGCGGACTAGTTGATGCGGGAATACCAGGTTTGATAGCGACCAAGTTACATTGGCTCGCTGGCGCATTGCATCATTAACGCCATAAGCGCCGCCGATAATGAAAACGATATGCTTAGTGCTGTTCTGTAAGATTAGGTTAGATAATTCTGGCGAACTAAGGTTTTTACCGCGTTCGTCTAGTAAAATTGTAAAGTCACTGTCTTTTATTCGTGATAATAATCGCTCTGACTCCTCCTGACGCGCCCTGTCGCTTTCAAAACTTGAATGTGGTAAGAAATACCATCTCTGCGGCAAACGGCGGTCTCAGACGCTCTAAAAAACGAAAAACGCCTGGTTGAATCCAGGGTTCGTTCTTTTTACCAATTGTTAGAATGGTTATTTTCATCTTAAGTAGTTGTGGCGGAGAGAGAGGGATTCGAACCCTCGATGAGTTGCCCCATACCGCTTTTCGAGAGCGGCCAGTTCAACCACTCCTGCATCTCTCCATAAAGCTAATGTGGTACACCCGGCAAGATTCGAACTTACGACCTCTGGCTCCGCAAGCCAGCGCTCTATCCAGCTGAGCTACGGGTGCATACAGCCTTTCGGAAACCCGATTGGCTATAACAAAAATATAAAGTACTTTCTCCGCCCAAAAACGGTGAACTTTCGTATTCTACCACATATAAACTAGCGGGGCAAGTTATAGTTTTATCATACGGATGAGTTTTTCCAAGGCGTCGGGCTTAATCTCCTGCATTGGCAGCCGCGCTCCTAGCATATCGACAATTTTCTCGCCCTCTTTTTCAGAAAAATAGAGCGTTAGTCCGGGTGAAAAGCGCTTGACTGGCAGTAAAATTGCTGAATGCTGGTTATTTTCACGGGTTATCCCAAAAGCCCTAAATTCGCTGAAGTCGTACAGCTTATCGCCGACGTAAACGCCCTTGGGACTGATGGCGTAATTGATGTTTTGCGGTGTTTTTTCTGATAGTAAAAACAGCGCCACCGTCATAATTGGCAGTAAAATGGCAAAGGTCGGGCTTTTGAATACTAAAATAGCCAGCGCCATGAGCCCGATAAGAACAACGCCGAAAGCGACGTACCACCACAGCTCGCGGTGGACTTTGATACCCTCTGGGGCTGTCCAAGCAATCGGCTCTTTTAGACTCAGATCATCCTCTGTCTTATTTATATCTGCTATATCTGCGTTTGCGTCGGTGTCAGATTTTTTCGACCCAGAGCTATCAGCCTTCGATTTCTCGTAAAATACGGCAGATTCTTTAGTTTCTGGAGGCTGATTGTCTTGGCTTGTATCCATGGTTACAGTATACCACGAGCGATTTTATCGGGCAATTTTATACGTTAGTGGTCGGTCCGCCACTACCGCCGATTGCGGTCATCAGAACAAAGTTGATGATAGCATAGGCGAAAATGGAAATTAATAACCCGATAATAGCGTAAACAATGGTGTTTTTGGCGGCGGTTACCGAGTCTTTTTTACCACTGGAAACGACGTAGCGGACACCGCCCCAAATCAGCATGACCACGCTGAGGACGCCGGCGCCGTATAGCATCAGGTTAATGCCGCGGCGGATGATTGAGGTATCGCCATTAGCCAAATTTGCTGGCATGTTATCGCCGCGCGCTGCATTGACGCCAGCTGGCGCGCCACCCTCGCCGATAGCCGAAACTGGCGCTGTGGCGACCGTCACACCCAAACCAAGCGCCAAAACACCCGCAACTACTCCCAAAAAACCTTGCTTCATCATGATAAGACTATTATATCGTCTTTATATGGCAGCGTCAATCGAAAATTTGCCGGTAAAGCTATGAATTACGGCAGATATATGATACACTCTATCTGTAGATCTGGAGGAGTACCCAAGTGGCTGAAGGGGACGGTTTGCTAAATCGTTAGTACGGAGAGATCTGTAGCGGGAGTTCGAATCTCCCCTCCTCCGCCAGATTTTGAACTGATGTTGATGTTGGAAGGGTGACCGAGTGGTTGAAGGTACCGGTCTTGAAAACCGGCGTGCGGTAAAACGTACCGAGGGTTCGAATCCCTCCCCTTCCGCCAGAGAAGATAGCCGCGGCTAAAGAGCCGGGGTTATTTTAGTTTGGCGAGTGTATGATATTTAGGAAAATATACTTGACAAAAAACAAAGCTTGTGCTAATATTAAGACCAGTATTTCATAAAACAGATACAAAACAGGAAAATAAAATGAATATAGCACAACAGTTAATTACCATAGCGACCATGCTGGTTAGCGTCCATACGGCAATTGGCGTATTGTTGCATGACACGAGCATGGATAAGGCGTTTACGGCGTCTTGGGAATATGTTTATTATGATAAATCGGATGCGGATGAGGCGAAAATGCCGGAAACTAATCCGCATACCCATCCAGAGCATGCGCAGGTGTCTCATATTTTAAAGAACGGTTCATCGCAGCCTCGGACGACGCCGCGGGATAATGACCGTAAGCGATTACGCCAAAAATACGCTGCGCGCGGCCAGCACACGTTTGATGGTTATCGGCTGATTGTTGGCGATGCGGCTTAGGGGTGCGGATTATGTATGATTTTAGGCTGGCGATTTTTTGTCTAGCTTGCTGATTGAGGCCTGGCTTATATCTACCCCGCCTATTTTACGGTAATCACTTTCAGTTCAGCGACCAGCCGCGCGATAATTTGCTCTTGTTCGGCCAATTGTTGGCGGGTTTCTTCAACCAAGTAAGCCGGCGCTTTTTCAAGGTATGTCGGGTTGTCGAGCCGTTTTTGTAAGCCGGTTTTCTTTTGGCGGGCTTCTGCTAGGCGTACTTCCAGATTCTCCTGATGCTGGTATAGCGTTTCGCTATCAATATCTAACCAAGCTTCTCGATTGGCGACAGCCAGCCGCAATCCTTTTGGCTGGTCAGTATGTTTGATCGAGCTGAGGCGCATTAAATGCTTAACGGTGTCCTGATTTTCATCAATTAAACTGTCATTACCGTATAACAAGCGGTATTTTTTGTTGCCCGGCAGTTCAGCGATTACCCAGCGGCCTTCGGTGACCAGCGTTTTCAGCTGCTCAAACTGCTCGGCAGCGATAGGGTCGAACTTTTCTGGGGTTGGCCAGTGGTCGCGCATTAAAATGCCGTCGGTGTAATTAAGCGTCTGCCAAATCGTCTCGGTGACGAATGGCGCGAATGGATGAGCGATTTTCAAGCTGGTCGCCAGCGCCCATGACAGTAATGGGCGATTGATAGCGGTTTTCGACGATTCGATGTACCAATCAGCTAGGTCGTCCCAAATAGCGTGATAAACCGTGTCTGCAGCTTCAGAAAAGCGGTACTGCTCCAGACGGACGGCGACATTGTTGGCGGCGTCATTCAGCTGGCGGATGATCCAGTGGTCGGCTGGGGTTTGCGGCTCCAGGTCAACGATTTGGTGTTCATCGCCGATTTGCGCCTCGACGAAACGAGCGATATTCCATAGCTTATTACAGAAATTACGAGCAGCGATGACGGCGCCCTTGTTGAAGGCTTGATGCTGGGCTGGTGCGCGACCGGCGATGATACCCATGCGGGTGGCATCTGAGCCAAATTCTGAGACTAGCTCCATTGGGTTGATGACATTACCCTTGGATTTGGACATTTTTTGATTGTGCTCATCATTGACCATGCCGTGTAGGTAAACATCTTTGAATGGTAGTTTACCGGTGCGGTACAGGCTGAGCATAATCATGCGCGCTACCCATGCCCGCATAATGTCCATGCCAGTTTCCATCAGGCTGGTTGGGAAGTACTTGGCTAATTCCCCGCCGTTTAGGTAATCGGTAACGATGTATGGCCACTGTCCAGATGAGAACCAAGTATCAAAGGTGTCCTCTTCTCTGATATATGTTGTACCATTTACAACTATCTTTCGTTCGTCAGTGCGGATGTTGAATATCCAATCGCGCGGGTCGCTTTCATTGACGAATGCTGGAATCGGGATGCCCCACGGGATTTGCCGGGAGATATTCCAATCTTTGAGTTGCTTGAGATAAGCGACGAGCTCTTTGCGCTTGGCGGCTGGATAAAAGGTAATCTCTTCCCTCTCTAAGGCTTCGATGGCTGGCTGAGCCAACGGCTGCATTTTAATAAACCACTGCTCTTTAACCATCGGCTCGATGACGCTGCCGCATTTGTAACAATGTCCGACGGCATGTTCAATGTCTGTTTCGCCGCGGCGCAGCTCCAACGATTCCAAGGCCGCCAACACGCGAGTGCGGGCTTCTGCCGGCGTCAGGCCTAGGAATTGTGGCGGTACGTTGACCATCGTACCCTCTTGGCTGATGATCTGTTTGAGCGGCAAATGGTGGCGCTGGGCCATCTCGAAGTCGTTCGGGTCGTGCGCCGGTGTAATTTTCACTGCGCCAGTGCCATAGTCCATATCGACGTACTCGTCGGCGATAATCGGAATTTCCTCGTCGGTGATTGGCAATAAAATTCGCGTACCGATGAGGTGTTTATAGCGCTCATCGTCCGGGTGGACGGCTACCGCCACGTCGCCCAGCATGGTTTCTGGCCGCGTGGTGGCGACTACGATCTCGCCGATTTTATCCAGCGTCGGGTAAGCAATTTGCCACAACTTTCCCTTTTCATTTTTATGCTCAACTTCAATGTCGGCGAAGCTGGTTTGGTGTTTGGTGCAATAATTAACAATCCGCTCGCCGCGGTAAACTAGCCCGTCATCCCACATCTTTTTGAAGGTCTCATACACCGTAGCGATGACTTTATCGTCCAGTGTAAAGGTCAAATGCTGCCAAGAGGCGCTGACGCCTAGAGCTCGCAGCTGCAACTCCATGTTGCCGCGTTTTTCTTCCACAAATTGCCAAACCTGGTCGTACAGTTGTTCACGTGAAAAGTCAAAACGGCTTTTTCCCCGTTTTGCTAGTTCTTTTTCGTAGACTACCCAGGTCTCAAAGCCGGCATGATCTGCCCCAGGAATAAATACCGCATCATCGCCTTTCATGCGGTGATAGCGGATCATAATATCCTTCAAATTCATGTCCAGGGCATGGCCAATGTGCAAGTTGCCATTAGCGTTGGGCGGCGGCATGACAATGGAATACGGTTTACCGACACTGGTCGGCTCTAATGCGCCGCTGGTTTCCCACATGGCGTAAATGTTTGGTTCGTAATCGTTTGGGATGTATTGTTTGGCTAGTTGCATGAATAATTCCTACTTTTCACGTGAAAAGCGAGCATCGCTACCGTCAAGATTTTTCACGTGAAAACTCAGACAATAGGCGTAAACGATCTCTCCACGCGGTTATATTACCAAGCCAATTATACCACAGAAAAAGGGGCGGCAAAACCGCGGATGATGTCTGGCTGGGGTGCTTTAACGCAGCGTTTGGTAGGCGCGGTACAGCCAGTAGCGGCTGCGCTGTAATGGCAAATCCCAAGCACCGGCAAAAGTAACGTCGTGCCCGCCAAATGAGCGTTTGAACTTGGTGAAGCCAGCCCACGGGTGATTCTTGTCGGCACCGTCGGGGGCGATGCCGTAGAGGTCAGCTTTGGTTAATCCGCGCTGCTGAGCGTCAATGATCGCCTCGGCCAGCAGGGCAGTGCCAGCGTTGAGCTTGCGGTGAGCTGGGTCTGATGAGGCGCCAGCGTGGGCGTAATATAGCGTGTCGCTGCTGTGATAAAACAAGGCGGCGGCGATGGGCTGATCATCAAGCGTGGCGTAGTACAGTGTGGCTGCGCCGAGCGGGAAGAGGGTGGCGGCTTGCTGGCGGAAATAGTTATCAGGATGCGGCGTAATGCCGCGCTGCCGGGCGACCTGGTGGACAAATTTCAGTAAGATATCAATGTCATGCGGGTTGGTCGAGCGGTGGACAGAAACGCCTTTTTTATGATAATTGCGGTACACATTACGAACTGGCTGTGCCATATGGGCGATCAGCTGGTCTTGCGGTTGGGTCAGGTCGATGACGTGCGAATGCTCGGGCTGGAGCTTTTGGTAGGTAACCTTTTTCCAGCCGTGAGTTTGCAGATAGGCGGTAAACGCGCGGTTGGTTGGCTCAGCGCGCAGGAAGGTAACGCGGTGTTCTTTACCAAGTTGAGTTAAGGAATTAAGGGCTGCTGCCAGTGAATGTTCGTCATCGGCAGTCGGGCCATACGGGCAGTACAGGCGGGAATTGCCGGTGCTGCGCTCTAAAATGGCCAAGTATTCCCAACCCGGGCCGCTATCGCGAAAGGTGGTGCGCCCGAGCGATTCTTGAAAGGCTTGCCAGGCGGTTGATTGTAAAAAATGTTGGTTCATGTTGTAATCCTCACAACGTTAGATTGCTGTCATTGATAAACTTGGCTGGACTTCCAGGTCGTACGGGTCGGTGGGCTGGTCGATTTGGGCGCGGAAATAGCCGAGCGCAGCGATCATGGCGGCATTGTCGGTGCAGAGCTGGATCGGTGCATATTCGATGTCGATTGGCAAGGCTCGGCGCAATTGGCGGCGTAATTCTTGGTTGGCGGCGACCCCGCCGGCGATGACGACGGAGGCAGGCTGGAAATTGTCGTAAGCTTTCTTAGTCTTATCGACCAGGGTTTTAACGGCGGTGTACTGGAAACTGGCTGCCATATTATGCCGTAGTTCGTCGGTTACTAGAGCAGGAAGCTCGTGCGACGGAAAAGTGAAGTCTTTACCCACCTCGCGCTGAACGGTCCTCAGAACGGCTGTCTTGAGGCCGGAGAAGGAAAAATCGTACTTGCCAGTGAGCTTGGCGATGGGCAAGTGAAAGGCGCGAGGATCACCGAGTTCGGCTGCTTTGGCGATGGCCGGGCCGCCAGGGTAGGGCAGGCCAATGATTTTGGCAACCTTGTCGAACGCCTCGCCGACGGCATCGTCTTGGGTTTGGCCGATGAGCTGATAGTCGCCGTGGTTCTGGAACAGGACGAGCTGCGAATGCCCGCCAGAGACGATTAACGCCAGGAGAGGGAAGGCGGGTTGATGGTGTGGTAAAGACAGCGCCAAATTGCTGGAATTAACAACGGCTTCCGCACGCCGAGATGCTTTCTCGTCAGATTCTTTGGCGACTGCGGGACTCGCTTTGCTCAAACAGTCCTCGTCTCGCAAGGAATCTGACAAGCTCGCCTCTCGGGTTTGTGCAGATGTTGTTAATTCCAGCAATTTGTCATGTTTTGAGCCTCTCTTTCTCTGTTCGGTGATGAAATTAGCGTACACATGAGCCTCGACGTGGTGTATCTTGTAAAGTGGCTTATCGTGAATGATGGCGAGGGTGCGGGCGGCGAGGGTGCCGATGAGTAGCGAGCCGATCAGGCCGGGCGCGTAGGTGACGGCGATGGCGTCGATATCGTCCCAGGTGCAATCAGCATCAGACAAAGCTTTTTTAATGACCGGGTTGATAACTTCCAGGTGGCTGCGGGCAGCGATTTCCGGGATGACGCCGCCGTATTCGGCGTGGATGTCGATCTGGGAATTGACCACATTAGAAAGCAAGCGTTCGCCGTCTTCAACGACCGCCGCCGCTGTTTCATCGCAGCTGGACTCGATTCCCAAAATCCTCATTTGCTTTTATTATAGCAAATATAAGTGGTAAAATAGGGATATGAAGAACAAGTTGGTAAAAATTGCGAGGAAAACATTACCGAAGGGGGCTTTGAAAAATACGGAGAATGCCTACAGGATTACTCGCACGAAGATGGTTAGTCTGCGGTATGGCAATCCGGCTCGCGGCTTGAGGATCATTGCGGTGACCGGGACGAACGGTAAAACGACGACTGCTTGTTATATTAATGAGATTTTGAAAGAGGCTGGCTTTAAGACAGCGTTGTTTACAACAGCGGTGATTGAAATTGCTGGCCAGGAAAAACTGAACGATTTGAATGCAACGGTGCCGACGGTAGCGAAGCTGTTTCGTTTTTTCCGGGCAGCGCGGCGTAAAGGCGCGGAATATGTGATTTTAGAGGCGACCAGCCACGCTTTATGCCAGCATAAGTTTGACGGTGTGCCGATTGAGGCGGCGGTGATGACAAATTTGACGCAAGATCATTTGGATTACCATAAGACGATGAAGCAATACGCGGCAGCCAAGGCGAAATTATTTGAGAAAAAGCCAAAATATATCGTGCTGAACCGCGATGATGCGTGGTTTGATTATTTTAATCAGTTTACGGCGCGCGAGCAAAAAATGACCTACGGTATGAGTCCAGAGGCCGAGGCGCACATCACGCACGTCAAATTGTATAAGAAGGGGACGGAGGCGAGTTTGCTGATTGACCATCAAACTCATCTGGAGCTGGCGACAAATCTGCCGGGCGAATTTAACGTGATGAATATGTCGGCGGCGGTGTCGCTAGCGTATCTGTTGGGGATTAAGCTGGAGGATATTCAGGAGGGCGTAGCGAACTTGGAGGTGATTCCGGGACGGTTTGAACGGGTGGATAATAAACTCGGAATTGATATTATCGTGGATTATGCACACACGCCGGATGCGCTGGAAAAATTGTTAAAGACCACGCAAAAGATTACTAAGGGACGGCTAATCCTGGTGTTTGGGGCGTGCGGCGATCGCGATCAATCGAAGCGGCCGATCATGGGAGAATTAGCGGCTAACTTGGCGGACAGGATTTTCCTGACAGATGAGGAAAGTTATAATGAAGATCCGGATAAGATTCGGGCGATGGTGCGCCAAGGGATTGAGAAGACGAAAAAATTTCATAAAATGACGGAAGTGGCCGACCGGAAGCAGGCGATTAGCCAGGCTTTGCAGACGGCAGCGCGCGGCGACACGGTTTTGATCACCGGTATGGGCCATGAGCAGTACCGAATTGTTAATGGCAAGCGGATTCCGTGGAATGATAAGGCGGTGGTGAGCGAGATTATTGCCTAGATTGGTTAAGAGAATCGTAAAATTTCGCTTTAATTCGCTGCCAATTTGATGATTGGCGGACGAGTCTTTGGCTGTCGGCGGGGTTTTTGAGGAGTGGCTTGATGGCTTCCTCAAGGTAGATACCGCCCTGCGAGCCTTTGAAAAGGATGGTTGCGTCTTTAATATCGCTGTTTTTTAAGAATTCGCCAGCTTCTGGGGCTGATTGGAAAGATATAGCTTTACAGCCGTTTTTTTCGGCGGTTGGTGCCAGGTAGGTTCTTGACAGATTGCCGACGGTGATGAGCAGGTCTAACTGTTTAGGGGTACAAAGTTTGCCGATTTTTTTATGCTCTGCTTCGGATATATCGCCGAGTTCGTTCATATCGCCTAAAACCGCTATTTTATGCTTAGCTTCCAGGGAATAGAGGGTTTTCAGGGAATGTTCCATGGCGATAGGGCTGGCGTTATATGTGTCATCTAGTAGTATACAGTCCCGTATACCGTGTAAAATATTCATTCTGCCAGAGACAGGTTGGATTTTCTCCAGGGATGCTGCCACCTCTTCAATATCCATGCCGCAGGCCAGTCCCGCTGCCGCCGCGCCGGTGATGGAGCGAATATTATGCTCGCCCAGCATGGAGATAGTAGTCGTGCGGGACGTTTTTCCAGAAAATTGCAAATTCGCTGCATAGCCGCTGCCGGTAAACTTTTTGATTTTTAGGAAAACATCGGCAATTTGATCGCCATAACTAATGCGATTTCCGGCGATGAGAGAATGATATTTTTTATCAATGTCGTGAAGGTTGAATATGGTTTTTTCAGCCGCCTGGCTGATAGACAACTCTTCACGCGCTACCGCGTCCATTGTTTTAAAAAACTTCATATGCTCCGGCGCAACAGAGGTAATAATGGCAATATCAGGCTGCATATACTTGGTGAATATTGACATTTCGCCCGGGCGGTCGATGCCGCATTCTTGGATGATAATATCGGGAGCGTCTGGGGTATGAATGCTGGCGCGGGCATCTGCAAAGACCTTCAGCCAGGCTAGGGGGGATTTGGCATTTTTTGGTCCGTCGATGCCAAGGATTTCTAGAGGCGCGCTTAAGGTAGTGTTCAAATTGCCGCGGCTGTGGCGGACATTGAACTTTTCTGCCAAAACAGTGGCGGTCGCTGACTTAACGCTAGTTTTACCGACGCTGCCAACTACAGCAATGAGCTTAACGTTGGGGTGAGATTTAAGATATTTCTTAACGTAAGAACCGAGGATTTTTTCTAAGAGAGATTTGAATAGTTGCATGGGGATATTATAGCAGAGTGAAGAAGAGTTTAAATTTGCTATTTTGTTGGATTTATGCTAGTATATGAGTCATGAGTCATGAGTCATGTAGCCGTAGTAGGCTGATAACACAGAGAATACAGAGATCACCGGGTGAAATCATTAAAGCGATCACTCGGACAAAGGAATTTTTGAAAGAAGCGTCAACCCTAGACAGGCGGAAAGCTGGAAGGGCGGCATTGGTGGGAGCTGCATTGAGTGCTGCGCCGAAGATTGTCGATAGAGTTAAAGAACAGAAAGGTGCTCGATATGAGGCAACGAAAAGTGATGAAATGCGCCAACTAGAGCTGATGGCAATTATTCCTGATTGGCTAAAAGCTCAGCAGAAACTAGATAAGCATAGGGGCAAGATGACGCGAAGGGAAAGAATAAAAACCCTTGAGCCAGTGGTAGCGTTTAATAAGACGGTACGTGAAATGATTGACACTGAGCAATATACTACCATGTCTCAAATAAAGCGCTTTGTCGGCGGAACTTTACTATATGCTGGATACAGTAAAGAGGAGATTGCTTATGCCGAGAATACTGCGGGAATTGCTATTAATGGTATGCGCCATGAAATTGCTGCCGAGAGCGTGTTAAGTTCTCTGCCTGAAGTCTATGGAATTGACGGGGCTAGCGCTGAGGAGGAGTTTGATGGTAAGGATATTATCGTGACATATCGCGGCGTGACGTTAGGAATTGATATAAAATCAAGCCAGCAAAACGCTGAAGAAGCGAATAGGCGGGCTCGCTGGTGCAGTGATCGGGGAGATTACGTTGCAATTTGGTCGGGATTTAAAAACAGCGATTTTGGCGATGGCTTGATTCCTAGTAGAGATCAGATTAAATCAAGGCAGAAGTATTTTCGGGCGGTGATGGATAGAGCTATTGAAGACGCGTCTGCAGAGAATAATGTAATTAAATTTTATAGATAGGATGTAGTAAAGGAAATGGATTCTTATATAATTGTTAGTCCGCCTAATGCGGCGGAATTAGACGCGATGCTGCGCGAACAGCCTTTGATTGGGGCAAAATTACGGTTAACATTAAGGGAAGACCTTGAAGGTGATGAATTAGCAGCCAGAAGAGGCGATGAACCTGAAGAGCTTGAGGCTGATTTTTCTGCTGAAGTGATTATAACCGATGATCCGCTGCAGGTTTTAGGCCAGGTTGCTATTAAAGAAGTTATGTCTACGCCAAGAACGGGCAGGATTCAAAGACGCCTATCTTCATCGTCGATTAAAGAGTTACTTTTCGAGGAGGGATCGCTGCCGTATACCCAAGATCCAATGGCAGCTCTGTTTGATTACGGTGATAGCGATAGTGACGATATGCCGCAATTTGATGGTGACGACACGTTGGATCTGGATCAGCTTGAACTAGTAATTGATTAAAGCAAGCGGACAAATACGGAAAATTAGCACTCGCCCTTGACGAGTGCTAATTTGGTGCGGTACAATGGGTGTGTTGTTAACGAAATGGAGGATGATATGGATACACCTATCAAGCCTCTCGGTGACCGCGTGGTAGCGGTGCGCGAGGAGGCGAAGACGCAGACGGCTAGCGGATTATATTTGCCGGATAGCTCGAAGGAAAAGCCAGTGGTGGCTGAGGTCAAAGCAGTTGGCGGCGACGTCAAAAATGTAAAATTAGGCGACAAAATTGTTTATAAGGAATATTCGACTACGGATTTAAAAATTGACGGTACGGAATATTTGATCGTCCGCGAGGAAGATATTTTAGCAACGGTTGTTTGAGAAAAGGGGAGTTTACGTTATGGCAAAAAAAGTATTTTACGATGATGATGCGCGCGCTCGCGTGTTGGGCGGTGCTGAGGCACTGTATAACGCAGTTAAGGTAACCTACGGGCCAAAGGGTCGCAATGTGGTGATCGCCAAGGGGTTTGGCGGGCCAACAGTGACGCACGACGGCGTGACAGTGGCGGAAGGTATTGAGCTGCCAGAGAATGACGATGAGACGCTGGGCTACAAGGTTGGTGCTGATCTGATCAAGCAGGCGGCTAAGAATCTGAACAAGCAAGCTGGTGATGGTACCACGACGGTGACGGTGCTGACCTATTCAATTTTGAAGGAGGCCAACCGGTTGATCGCAGCGGGTCACAACCCAATGGAGCTACGCAAAGGCATTGAGCAGGCTGGTGCAGAAATCGTCAAAGAGCTGAATAAATTAGCTGAGCCAATTGAGGGCAAGTCTGAGCGCGTGGCGGAGGTAGCGACCATCTCGGCAGGCGACGCGGAAATTGGCAAACTGATCGCTGGTGTCATCGAGAAAGTTGGCAAAGATGGCGTGGTGACAGTTGAGGCTGGCCAAGGTTTGGAGTTGGAGGCCGAGGTCGTTGAAGGCTTTAGCTTAGATAAGGGCTGGGTCAGTCCGTTCTTCGTTACCGACACTGGTCGGCAAGAGGCGGTTTATGAAAAGCCGGCGATTTTGATCACCGATAAAAAAATTTCTAGCGTGCAGGAATTCCTGCCAATGTTGGAGAAATTGGCACAAAGCGGCAAGAAGGACGTGGTGCTGATCGCTGATGAGGTTGAAGGCGAGGCGCTGAGCATTTTGGTACTGAACAAGCTTAAGGGTGTATTTAATACCGTGGCGGTCAAGGCGCCAAGCTTTGGCGACCGCCGCAAGGAGATTTTGCGCGACATCGCGGTGCTGACCGGCGCAACGGTGATTTCTGAAGATCATGGGTTGACGTTTGAGGATGCTGGCCTGGAGGTCTTAGGTTCGGCACGCAAGGTGATTGTTGGTAAAGACGAAACCACTATCATTGAGGGTGCAGGCAAGCCATCTGGCGTTAAGGAGCGAATTGCTGAGATTAAATCGCTGTCTGACAACGCCTCCAGCGAATACGAAAAAGAACAATTCGACAAGCGAGCAGCTGCTCTGAGCGGCAAGGTGGCCGTCATCAAAGTCGGCGGTGCGACCGAGACAGAAATTGACGAAAAGAAGTTCCGTGTGGACGACGCCGTGGCAGCTACCAAGGCAGCCCTGGCTGAGGGAATTGTCGCTGGTGGTGGTGTCACCTTGGTGAATTTGGCTGGCGGCCTGAAGGTGACTGGTGCAGATAGCATCGCGGCTGGTCGGCAGATTCTGAAAGACGCCTTGAAGCAGCCGTTCCTGCAGATTATGCGTAACGCTGGCTTGAACGCCGACGCACTCCTGGCGCAGGTCGAAGCGGGCAAGGCCGGATTTGGCGTTAACGTCATGAATCCTGAGAATGAATTGGTGGATGTCAAAAAAGCTGGCGTCATCGACCCAGCGCGCGTCACCAAGGAAGCAGTGCAGAACGCGGTATCCATCGCCTCAACTGCAGCAACCATGGGCGCACTGGTTGTCGATATCCCAGAACCAGAAGCTCCAGCTGCGCCTGGCGGCATGCCGGGTATGGGGATGATGTAATCTCTAGCGGCTGGTTGAGCGGGCGGTTTACAAATTTTTACCAAAGCCACCCGCAGCCGATAAAAATACCCGCCGAGCAGCGGGTATTTTTATTTAATAAACTAAACTTTTATTTGCTGGATTCAGAAAAGTAATCGATTTCTTTAACGATATCCAACAGTGCTTGGGCACGGCGAGATTCGTCAACGATAGCAACAGCAGCTTCATGCGCTGGCGCGATCAAATCCCTGTCATCAGTTGAGCGCAGCAGCAATAGATAGGTGTCGAACTTTTCTTCTGGCGATACGTTAAGCTTGTTAATAAGCGGACGCAGTTCGTATAGGGCGGTTTGTTTGATCTCGTCAAGCGTTGAATCAGATGTAGTTGACTGCTGCGGCGCTCCTGGCTGGACAGTTCGCCCTGAACCCGAAGACAAAGATGTTTTCGCTGCATCCTTCGCGGCAGATGTAGCGTTCTGTACTGGATCTGTATCGGCAGTTTGCACAGGGTCAGCAGCAGGCGCTGGATCTGGCGAGATAGTAGCTGGATTTACAGTTGATGGCGCTGCGACACTGCCAGTTTCTTCGAACTGCATATTATTATCCGCCTCTTGAGAAACGCCGGCCAATACCTTGGCTAGTTCTTGATCGTCGCTGATTGATTGATTAGTATGAGAACTCATATACCCACCTTTATATTAATTCTGTTTACGCTTATGTTATACTTTAACATGGACAAAGGGAGAAATGCAAGATGTTAGATGATTTGAATGTAATAAAACAACGCGATCCGTCTGATACGCTCGGCGGTATTTTAGATATTTCCAAGCAGGCAGTGTACGAAATAGAGGTGATTCCTGGCGATAACCAGCGGCGCGAATTTAAGAATGTGGTTTTAGCTGGTATGGGCGGATCGGCTTTGGCGGCGGATATGATTAAAGTCTTAACGGACGGCTGGCTGCATGTACCGCTTGTGGTGGTAAAAGGCTATGATCTACCGGGATTTGTCGGTGAGGAGACGCTGGTGATTACCATTAGCCACTCGGGCAATACTGAGGAAACGCTGAGCTGCTATCAGCAGGCATTGGAAAAACAGGCTTGTTTGGCGGCGTTATCGACGGGAGGATCACTGATTGAGCGCGCCAAATCTGACCGCGCGGCGTACGTGGAAGTCCCGTCAGGCGCGCAGCCTAGAATGTCAACGGTGTATCATTTGCGAGGACTGTTGAAATTATTACAACATTTTTGGATTATTGACGGCGATCTGTATCAGCAAGTCGCGGATAGCGCAGGCTGGCTGCGCAGCGAAGCGGCTGGCTGGGCGGCAGACGTCCCCGAGGCGCATAATTACGCGAAACAGATTGCTAAAATGGTAATTGGTAAAACACCAGAGTTTTTTGCTGGGGAATTAACCTGGCCGCTGGCATATAAATGGAAAATCAGCTGGAACGAATCGGCGAAGAATCTGGCTTTTTCCAATCAGTATCCAGAGTTTAATCACAATGAGTTCATCGGCTGGTCGTCGCATCCGGTAGAAAAGCCGTTCGCGATTTTTGACCTTCGAAGCAGCTTAGAACGGCCGAGGATTCGCGAGCGTATGGAATTAAGCGACCGCCTGCTGAGCGGCAAGCGTCCGAAGGCATATGTGGTGGAACTCGCCGGCGAGACGCTGATGAGGCAGTTACTTTGGGGTTTGGTGCTGGCAGATGCTGCTAGTATTTATACTGCTATATTAAACGGTGTTAATCCTGGCCCGGTAGCGCTGGTTGAGCGGTTGAAGCAAGAATTGGGCTAGCGATTAGCTCAATTCTTAAACCAGTTGCTATACGAATGCGGCAGTTTAATCTGCTTCCACTTCGTTATTTGGAGAATTTGCTGCTCTGGACAGAGGATTTAATACCGAAGCGATTCAATCGGGTCGCGTTTGGTGGCGCGGAAGGCTGGATATAGGCCAGCGATGATGCCGATAAGCAGCGATAGGAAGATCGTTATTACAATAGTTTGCCAATAAATATATGGTGTAAACGATAAATAAGCGCCAACTATATAAGCGCCGCAAAGGCCTAAGACGTAACCGATAATGCCGCCCAGTAGACCGACGATTGCCGATTCAATGACGAACTGATTGATGATGTGCTGGCCGGTAGCGCCCACAGCGCGGCGAATTCCTACTTCGCGCCGGCGTTCAGCGACATTAACTAGCATAATATTCATAATACCGACACCGCCAACTATCAGTGATACGCTGCCGATAACAGCCATCACGAATGACAGTAAATTGACCAAGTTGCTTTTACTCTCGTTTATTTCATTACCAGTAAGGATGCGGTAATCATTATTGCCGTCGTGGTTTTTATGCAGGATTTTCTCGGCTTCAGAAAGGCCAGACTGTAACTGTTCGCGAGAATCTGCAGCGACAGCGATTTGCTGGATTTGAGCAGTATTCTGAGTGAATCTTTTTATGACAGACAACGGCATGATGGCGGCATTATTAAAGTCGACATTAAGGTGTTTTGCGGGATGGCTGACGTTTTTTAAGACGCCAGCGACTGTAACTGGCTGGCCGTGGATATTGATGACATTGCCGATAGATTTGTCGGTACCAAATAGGTCGACGGATAATTGCTGTCCGACGACGATGCCGTCAGCCTCGTCGATGAACTGACCTTCGCTAACTTCCAGGTTGGCGATTGACTTTAATGAGCCGGTACTGCCGATTATCGCGGCTTTCTGGGTGTCAACTTTACCGTCGCGCGCTTTTAGTTCGCTGTGTAAAAAAGCGATGGGCGCTGTCTTAAGGTTGGAAATCTTCCCCAAATCGCTTACATCTTGCTCGGTTAGCGTATTGACTGTAGTTGATCCGTCTGCTTCAGTAAAAATGTTCGCGCCTGATTTTTGTCCGCCGGATCGGATGATGGCGACTGGCTCATTAGTGTTGATATTCTGCTGCCCGCCAAACAGTTTGGTAACGCTGCTGGCTAACGATAATACCATGGTTATACTGGCGATACCGACAGTGATGCCGATAATTGTCAAAAATGTCCGGCCGCGATTAGCTTTCAAGGCCTGAGTGGCGTTTTCAAAATGGTTCTTTAATAACATACTCACGATTCTTTTTCCTTTTTCTTATCAGCTTTTTCGGGTTTTTCAAGTTTCTCAGCTTTCTCTGGTTTTTCGGTTTTCTCTGGCTTCTCGGTCTTTTTAGTCTCTGCTTTAGGGTGTTTACTTTCTTTATTTTCTTTGTCGTCTTTATCGTCTTTGGTGGTCTTATTTACGGCGTCTTTGCTGGTTTCCTGCTTTTCTTTATGACTTTCGCCTTTATGTTTAGTGTCTTTATCTTTCTTTTCTTTATCATCGTCTTCAATCAATTTTTTGGTAAATTTTTTCCTGCCCAGGTGTTCGTCGGTGTCGATTTTACCGTCCAGCATGGTGATAACGCGGCTGGCGTAACTGGTCAATTCCGGATTATGCGTCACCATAATAATAGTGTTGCCGCGGCGATGAATGTCCGCTAATTCTTCCATGATCAAGTGGCTAGCCTTGCTGTCTAGGTTGCCAGTCGGCTCGTCTGCCAGAATAATCGACGGGCTATTGACTAGCGCCCGGGCGATAGCGACGCGCTGCACTTGGCCGCCGGACAATTGATGCGGCATGTAATATTCGCGCTCGTTCAAATGAAATGTTTTTAATATTCGGCTAGCTTCCTGTAATCGTTTAATTTTGCCTAGGCCTGTGTATGTCAGCGGCAGGGCAACATTGTCGATAACAGTCAGCCGCGGTACTAAATTAAAATTCTGAAAAATAAAACCAATTTGCTTGGAGCGAATCTGGGCGCGCTGGCGCGGCGTCAAAAAATCAACCGGCCGATTATCCAGGTAATATTCGCCGTCAGACGGCTGGTCTAATAGTCCAATCATGTTAAGCAGCGTCGTTTTACCGCAGCCGCTTGGACCCATAATGGCGATAAATTCGCCCTTTTTGACGGTTAAATCAACGTTATCCAAGGCGCTAATCTCGGCGTCGCCGATACCAAAGCGTTTGGTAACATTCTTAAGCTTAATACGTACTGAAGGATCGTTCATAATTACCTTTTATTATAGACAAAAAGCAGGCGATGTTGCAACTAGGATGATTTATCAAAGCTCAATATCGACAGTAATCGGCCGATGATCGGATGCGCCGCCTGTTGGATGAACTTGGTAATTACAGCTTGATGTACCGCGAACTAAAGCGTGGTCAACGCGAAAAGCGGTGCTATAGGAAAAAGCGCGGTGGGGCGGTTGTTAGTGGCTGCGTTGGAAAATCCAGCTGCGGATAAAATTGGTAAGACTTTGCGCTGTTCCAGACCTGACAAATGTTCGCCGTAGGGGTGGCGAATAGCTGAAAAAGCTGCTGCCGCTAATTTGACGATGAGCGACCGACAATGCTCGGTGATGTCTGTTTCATGGAGTGCTTGCTGGGTGTTTAGGTCGCCGATGATAACTGTTGGCGTGTCGTCTTTATCCAGATAAGATAGCAATGCGTGCGCCTGCTCAATTCGCATATCCTCTGAGTAATGGTTGAGATATACGCCAGCGATACGTAAACCGTGCGCACCGATGTCGAGGGTAGTTGAAGTACCCTGGCAAGTACCGAAGTCAATAATCTCTTGATTGGTCACGGGCGAGTTGGTAGCTAACACAACACCCAGATTGCACTGTTCCGGATTATGGCTAGTTAGCCAATCGTCTTCAAGTGGTGTAAACGACGTAAAATTATATTTGGGCAAGCAGACTGCTCGCACCGCTGGGTCGTTCCAGTCCTGTGCATCGCTAATAACGATTGAATCCGCGCCCAGAGATTGTATGACGCGAGCAATGTGGTCTTGCTTGGGATTTTGCGGCGGTAGTTTGGTCGCGTAGCTGGCAAAGCCGCCTTTTTCAATATTCCATCCGCCGATTGTGTGAGTTAGCATAGGAATAAATAATACATTATTTTTGACATAAAAACTAATTAATGATGATTTTAGGTGAGCTGGGCAGGAAACGAAGTAACGGAGATGTGCTGGCACGCCTGGAAAGTATGCCGGACGTCTTGTATAATGAAGTTATTGCGGAAGGATGCAGGAGTGGTTGAACTGGCACGCCTGGAAAGTGTGTAGACTCTTCACGGGGTCTCCGGGGTTCGAATCCCCGTCCTTCCGCCATAGAGACAAAAGCAGAAAAAACTGGACGATTAGTCTTTAGAGTGTTTATCATCAAAGAAAATAGCCCACCGAACTGGATCAAACCGGAATTGGGTGTATTTCAACCCAGGAAACGCATCACGCGTCTCAACCAGGTTGAGCCAATTCGGCAAGCTACTTTCTTTCGGTGGGCGGTTAGCCCTTGTTGTCTGAGCTATCTCTCGTTTTCTTGATCATGTCGATTTGCGCAGAATTCGCCATGCCGAATGCAAGAGAATATATCACGAGGGTCGTCATAGCAGAACCCTCCCCGAAGATGGGGAAAATAAGATTTGCCGCCCCTGCAATAAACAGGCTAACCGCAGCCAGGGACTGGATACCAATGAACACGGTTCTCTCCTTCCGCGAGAGCTCAGCTCAAAGTAAAGGGCACTTCTTGCCCTAAAGACAAACTTTGAGCAAAAAGCTAATATATATATCAATAATTGAATAAAAAGTCAATAGATTTAGGTAATTTTATTGAATTTTATGCAAAAATGGGTGGTTTTGACTAAAATAAAGTGGTGATTTCCTATGCTATAATGATCTGCAGCATGCCAAAGCAGAACACGATATTAGAATCAATTGCAAAAATCCTGATCATCAATGGTGACGGTAATGTTCTAACTTTGACTTTGAGCGAACACTTAAAATATCCAGAGAAGTCGTATCAGCCAGACTTGCCGGGCGGAATCGTGGATGCCGGCGAGTCGGAGAATTTGGGGGTGATTCGCGAGGTGCAAGAAGAATGCGGAATAGACTTAGATCCGGCAAAAATACAATTAGCGTACGCCGAGACTACATACGATGAGAAAGAGAATAAGTCGGTTACGAAGCTATTATACGTCACGCATTTGGATAATACGCCGGCGGTGAAGTTGAGCTGGGAGCATAGCGATTATAAATGGGTGTCTGTCGCTGAGTTGCAGAACATTAATATGCGTCCTTTTTTCAATCAAGCAATTCAGTACGTAATCGAACACAAGATAATTTAGTTATAGTAGCGGTTTAGCTTGCTGCAAATTCACTCACTAAATAAAACGACCCGGCAACAACGACGTACGTATCAAGCTGCCGGGCCTTTTTGATGGCTTTCGCGAGGGCCTTGTCTGTATTATGTTCAATCTCGACGGCAGATTTCATGAGGTGCTGGATGGTTTCTGGCGGTACGTTGCGGTGGTTTTTGCCGTAATTGGCGCTGAATGTAGTGGCGTAAGCCAGCTGCGCCAGGTTATCAATTATGGCAAGCGATTCTGCTAGCGACGAATGCTTATTTTGCCCGAATGCTACTACGAATATAGGCTTTTTATCCGGATACAATTTTCGTAATGAATCAATCAAGGCACGGATTTTCTGGGGATTATGGGCAACATCAAATATGATGTTAACTCCATCAACATTGCGCTTCTCTAACCGTCCGGGAATAGCGATATGCACGGATTTTTCCAGAACCTCTTTTGACAGAGGCGGCTTTTTATCTAGTGCCAGCCGCTTTTCAACGGCGCGGTACGCCAATGTCCAATTCCGCTGCTGAAAATCCGGCAGTATTTTCAGAAAATCGTCAATAATTGGCGAAGCAATTAATAATTGTGCGTGCTGTGCGTCTGTTTGCTGCTGAACAGCTACTTCAACGTCAGGGGTTTGTCGATTCATAACAACCAGGTCGTTTTGATGGATAATGCCAGCTTTTTCTTGGGTGATTTCTGTCAGAGTATTGCCTAGTAATTCCGTATGGTCTAGTCCGATATCAGTGATGACGCGTACAGTTGGCGAACGGAAAATCACGTTGGTTGTATCCAGCCGTCCGCCAATTCCAACCTCAATTATGATATAATTAACGTCTATTTTCTTAAATAGCCAAAAACTAAAAATCGTCAAAAATTCAAAATACGATAGATGCAGGCTGTGCACTACGCAAAGGTTGGCAAACGCTTGAAAATAATGTAAATATTCTTGTTCAGGTAACGTCTGCCCGTTGATTAGCGAGCGCTCGGCGACGCTGGCGATATGCGGCGACACTAATGTACCGGTAGTATAGCCAGCCCGGTTCAGTAAACTGGTAGCATAATAAGCAGTCGAACCCTTGCCGGAGGTGCCGGCGATGTGGATGGCGGGAATTTGATTTTGCGGGTTACCAAGAATCTCCAAAATATGCGTCACATATGCCAGCCGATTATGCTTTTCGGGCGGATGGGCGATTAACTCGTTCAAAAAATAAGTGACGTTGTGCATTGAGGCAAATTTCATACCGTATCTGATTATAGCAAAAATAGGTTGTAAAATTTACCAAATGTCTTGAAAAACACTATATGTAGCGGCTATAGTTAGTGTTGTACGCTATATATGTAGCGAACCCATAAATAAACAAAAAGGCAAATTATCCGAATGAGCCACCAGATGGGGTACTGGCGGCTGATTTTTAGCAGGGCAAATTAAGGAGGGTACATGCAACAAATCAACGTCATCAAGCGCGACGGTACAAAAGAGCCGTTTGATGCCAATAAAATTAACGCAGCGATTTTGAAGGCCTGCGATGGTCTACCAGATCAGGTTTCTAAAGTGGTACAGGTGGCGACCGAGCTGCAGCTGACGCTATTTGACGGGATTACCACCGAGCAGCTCGACCAGGCTGTCATCCAGACGACACTACAGAATGTCAAGGATGATCCAGATTATGATAAAATCGCAGCCCGTTTGCTACTAAAGACTATTTATAAGAGTATCTTGGGCGATTACGAGACGGCCGACGAATTAAAGAAATTGCATGCGCGGGAGTTTCCGAAGTTTGTTAAAGCGGCGGTCAAAGATGGCTTACTTGATAAGCGGATGAGCGACGGGCGATTTGATTTGAAAAAATTGGGCGAAGCATTACAGCCAGAACGCGACGATCTCAGTAAATATCTCGGTGTGATGACCAATAAAAACCGCTACGCCTTGCGCAAACAAAGCGGCGACCCGCTGGAAACACCGCAATTTACTCATATGCGCATCGCTATGGGACTTAGCTATAACGAGCCAGATCCAACTGTGGCAGCGATTGAGTTTTATGAACATATGAGCAAGTTAGAATATCTGCCGGGCGGTTCGACACGGGTTAATGCTGGCGGCTCCTTCCCACAGCTCAGTAACTGTTTTTTGCTAAATGTTGATGACGATATGGAGTCAATTGCCAAGAGTGTGCGGGATACGATGTTTATCGCCAAGGGTACTGGCGGCATCGGCATCGGTTTTACTAAGTTGCGGGCAGCCGGTAGCCCAGTTAAGACCACTAATACTGAATCAACTGGTCCAATTCCTTTCATGAAGATGATCGATACGGCGTTGTTTGCGGTTAGCCGTAAGGGCAAGAAAGCTGGCGCAGCCGCCATTTATATGGAGAACTGGCACCTTAATTTTGGGCAATTTATTGATCTGCGTTCTAATTCTGGCGACCCGTACATGCGGACGCGCTTTGCCAACACCGCAGTGTTTATCTCTGATGAGTTTATGAAGCGGGTGCAGAAAGATCAGGATTGGTATCTGTTCGATCCGGCGGAAACGCCAGATTTGCCAGAGTTATACGGTGAGGAGTTTTCGGCGCGTTATAAGGAATATATTAAGCTGGCCGAAGCTGGTAAATTGCGGGTCTTTGAAAAGATTTCTGCCCGTCAGCAATTTAAGCAGATTTTAACTAGCCTGCAGGCCACTAGCCATCCGTGGTTAACTTGGAAAGATACCATTAATGTGCGGGCACTGAATAATAACACCGGTACAATTCATTTGTCCAACCTCTGTACGGAAATTACCTTACCTCAAGACAAGGATAATATCGCCACCTGTAACTTGGTTAGTATCAATTTGTCAGCGTTTTTGCGTGAGGATAAGACTTGGGACTGGGATCGTTTGCAAGAGGCGACACGGGCGGCGATTCGACAATTGGATAATCTGATCGATATTACTGAGACGCCAGTTAAAGAGGCGATGCACGCCAACCAGCAGACGAGAGCTGTCGGATTAGGGATGATGGGTTTTTCGGACGTATTGGAAAAACTCGGTTATTGCTATGAATCGAGCGAAGCCTATGAGCTGATTGACCAATTGACCGAGTTTATTAGTTATCACGCCATCGACCAGTCAGCGGACTTGGCGGCCAAGCTAGGCAGCTATCCGACATATAACGGCAGCGGTTGGAGTAAGGGTGTTTTGCCGATTGATACGGTGGCGGAATTGTCGAACAATCGCAAGGTTAAGGTGAAAATTGATAACAAAACCCGTCTAGATTGGGATAAATTACGTAAGAAAGTTAAAAAGGGCATGCGTAATGCCACGCTGATGGCTATTGCCCCGACCGCTAACATCGGTCATGTGGCGGGAACGACGCCGGGGATTGATCCGCAGTTTGCGCAGATTTTTAGCCGCTCAACGTTGAACGGTAAGTTTCTAGAAGTGAATAATAATTTGGTGCGCGACCTTAAGCAATTGAATTTGTGGGATGACATCAAGGAAGAGGTTTTTGCCAATCAGGGTGACATTCAGCATATCGATGCTATTCCGCAAAAACTGAAAGATGTTTATAAAACCAGCTTCCAACTCAGTCCCTATGCCTTTATTGAGGTGGCAGCGCGGGCGCAGAAGTGGGTGGATCAGGCGATTAGCCGTAATATGTATCTTGAGACTCGTGATATTGATGAATATGTGGAGATTTATTCGGAAGCCTGGCGGCGCGGTCTAAAAACCACCTACTATCTGCACGTCAAGCCGCGTCATCAGTCAGAGCAGACCACCGTGTCGGTGGAGAAATTAGCAGAACAGAAGATTCGAACTGGCGCTAAAACGCGCGGGTTTGGATTTGCCAAGGTTAAAAAAGGAGAATAATATGGCAGATTATCAACATCCTAAACAGGGAATTTTAGGCTCAGGACTGCGCGATGGGCTGAGCTTGCACCCAATACGTTACCCATGGGCATACGATTTATACAACCAAGCAGTGGCTAACACCTGGTTTCCTAACGAGGTGCAGTTGGTGCAGGATTTGGCGGATTTTGAAAAACTCAGTGACGAAGAAAAGCATGCGCTAAAAACCGTCATCAGCTACCTCAACCCAAACGAACTACTAATCAACAAGTCGCTGGCATTTGGCATTTACCCATATGTTAACGCCGCTGAAGCGCAGCTCTATCTGTCAAAACAGATGTGGGAAGAAGCCAATCACTTCATGACTTTTGAATACATCATTGAGACCTTTCCGTTTGACCGCGAAGAGATTTACGCGGCAGGCTTTGGCAAAAAATCATTGGCCGACAAGGCAGATTTTCAGAACAAGCACCTGGATGTGATGCTGGATCCAAACTTGGATATTTACTCTTTGGAGGGTAAGAAAGATTTTGTCCGCTCGCTGGTGGCGTATAATATTGTGCTGGAGGGCATTTGGTTCTATTCGGGCTTTATGGTCGGCATGAGTTTCCGTCAGCGTAACTTGCTGCGCAATGTCGGTACGCTGCTGGACTGGATTACCAAGGACGAGAACTTGCACTTAACTTTCGGTATCAATTTGCTGCTGACCATCTTGGACGAAAACCCAGAACTGCAAACCCAGGAATTTGCTGAGGAAATTCGCGGGCTTATCCTACAGGCGGTGGAGCTGGAGAAAGAATACAATAAGGATATGCTGCCAAAGGGAATTCTCGGCTTAAACGCTGATTATGTCAATCAGTATGTCATGCACATGACTGACCGTCGCTTGGTCGAGCTTGGTTTTGAGCCGGAGTACAATGTGGCTAATCCAGCCAAATGGATGGCTACCGCAAATGACACTTTGGAATTGGTCAATTTCTTTGAAAGCACTAACACTAGCTATGAAGTAAATACCACGAAGTAACTGCCATGGACAAAATTACAACAGATATTTTAGACACAGTTGAAGTTGGCGCTTTGGCAACCGTCAATCGTGACAGAACGCCATTAATCACGCCGCTCCACTTTGTACGTTATAAAAACGACAACATTATTTGGATCTCTGACCGACAGTCCCGTCACGCCATTAATGCCTACCGCAGCGGTGTTGTGGAATTTGTAGTGTGGAACGATCAAAAGAGTGCTGTATTTTTAACAACAAAGGTACGAGAGCTACCAGAGGAAGAAGAGGCGGCGGCTTTGGAAGTGTATGCCAACAAGCTGGGCGACTTTATGCCGCGCGTGGAAAATAGACAAATTTACATCATGCCAATCGGTAATCTTGATGAAAAAACTACAACAGGAAATTGGCGGCACTATATTGCATAAGCGCTATATATAGCGTAATATAAGCATTAGCACTACTAAATATAGATAAGGACAGATAAATGAACGCAAGTCAAATTATTTCTGACGACATGACATTGGAAGAAAAATTGAATGCCATCGATGCGGCGATGCAGGCAGCGCAGGCGGTGGCTGACGAACAGGCCAGGGCGAATGGCAGTGTCGCTGCGCCCATTGATCCGGCGAGTCTGACGATTTGCGATGGTTGTGAATAAAACAACAGAGGTGTCGATTTGACGCCTCTTTTGATATGTTGGAGAAGTGATGATAAAGAAGTATATTTTCGTAACTGGCGGCGTGCTGTCGGGTGTAGGTAAAGGGATCACAGCCGCCAGTATCGGTGCAGTGCTGCAGGACAAAGGCATCGCCGTGTCGGTACAAAAGTGCGATCCGTATCTGAATGTTGATGCTGGGCTGCTAAATCCGAAAGAGCATGGCGAATGTTTCGTGACTAAAGATGGTGCCGAGACTGATTTGGACTTGGGCCATTACGAGCGATTTTTAGATTTGGAACTGACGCGGAAAAACACCACGCTGTCAGGCCGATTGCTGCGCGATTTGATCGCCGATGAGCGGGCTGGTAAGTTTGGCGGCCAGACGGTACAGATGGTGCCGCATTTGACTAACTCTATCAAGGCGGCTATCCGCGAGGCGGCCGAAGGCGACGTCCACATCGTGGAAATTGGCGGTACAGTCGGCGACTACGAGGGCCTGAGCTTTATCGAGGCGATCCGCGGTTTTGCGCTGGATGTGGGGCGGGGAAATTGCCTATTCGTGCACGTGGTGTATGTGCCGTTTTTGGAGGCATCGCACGAGTACAAGACTAAGCCGGCTCAGAATGCGCTGGCGGATCTTCGCGGTTTTGGAATTATGCCGGATGTGGTGGCGGTGCGGACTGAGGGTCATGACAAGCCGCCGCGCAGTATCGGCGAAAAAATTGCCATTTCGTCTGGCGTACGCCAGGAGGGAATTATTATGATGCCAAATGTTGATACGGTATATGAAGTGCCATTGACGGTGTACCGTGATTTAGGTAAGCTGCTTGGCGAATTTACCGACAATTCAGTGGAGCCAAATTTACAGCGATGGAAACGTCTAGCTCAGCGTGATACTACTGAGTATGCCAAGCGGGTAACCGTCGGCTTGGTGGCTAAATACATTGATAATTCTGATACCTACTTATCAGTGACCGAGGCGCTAAAGTCTGCCGCTTGGGCGAACAAAAGCGAGATTTCCATCAAGTGGATTAATGCTGAGACAGCCAGCGAAGCTGATTTTGCCAGCGTTGACGCTATCGTGGTGCCGGGTGGTTTCGGTACGCGCGGCGTTGAGGGTAAGATCAAGGCGGCTGAGTATTGTATAAAAAACAACAAACCGTATTTAGGAATTTGCTTGGGTTTGCAGGCGGCGGTCATTGCGGCAGCGCGTTTGGGCGGCGTAGCGAATGCTAACAGTGAAGAGTTTGGCGCTGAGCCTGGCGCGAATGTGGTGTACATCATGGACGGCCAGCAGGGCAAGCAGTCGACCGGCGGCACGATGCGCCTCGGCGATTATCCGGCGGTGCTGAAATCTAGTTCGCTTGTTGCTAAAATTTATGGTAAAACAGAGGTGATTGAGCGGCATCGCCACCGCTACGAAGTGAATCAAGAGTTTGTTCAGGCGATTGAGCGGGGCGGTCTCGTGGTTTCTGGCACGTCGCCTAACGGTCAGCTGGTGGAATTTATCGAAGCGCCGCATCATCAGTATTTCGTGGCTACGCAAGCTCATCCTGAATTTAAGTCGCGCCCGTTCCGTCCGCATCCGCTATTTGACGGGCTAATTCGAGCTATTTTGGCTGGAGATTCTTAGCCAGATATTCTGCTTCGCTATTTATTCCAGCCTGGTTAGGGAGTACTGCACTGATGATATATCATGCAGAATGCATAAAAGTCATTTTTGCTGCTTTTGACAACTGGGGGGGCGGGTAGTAGAATGAGGCTATCATGACGCTATTTTCACATTCTCCAGCTATACAAGAAATTAATCAGCAAGCTAAAGCCGGGGTGGCCGAAGGATTATATGAGCCTAGCCAGCGGCGATTACGAGTTCCGCTGTCAATGGTGGCAGATATGTTGCTAGGCAACGTTACGGTTGAAGTTGACGGCGAAAAACATCTGCTTACAGCAGCTAAAGAGACTAAAGATACTGAAAAAGATAATGGCTTTATAACGGCAACCAGTCATTTAACTGATGTTGATGTCTCGACTATTACTAGTATTATCGCCAAGATGAATAAAATTGTAGTGCCAGTTGCTGAAACTAATATGAGGCTCTGGCATCAGAGATTACCATATAAACTTGTCGGTATGAATAATGTTTACCCAGTAGCTTATGAGAATATGCCAGGTGCTGGCGGTGAAAGTAAATATCCGCTGCGGTTTAATAGCAGCGACTACGACGGGCTGACACAAAGAATGACAGACAGCGGCTTGACGGTTGTGACGGCAGCGCATAACCCGGTGACTGGCTACGGCGTAGAAAATAACGGCGAATTGCCAAACAAACCGGGCAAATTAGTACCGCATTTGGCGCTGTCAACGGGGCGGGCTATTTTGCCGGCGCTTATGCAGGTTGAAGGACAGCGTCGCAATCCAACCCAGCTTAATGATAATAAAATTCATCCGTCATGGTCGCTTACGAATAAAGGTGTGTTGCTAGTGTTTGGCGAGCCGATTGCGCCAAGCAATCAGGACGTTGAGAACTATAAGGATGTACTGGATAGCTTGAATGGTTCGTCGCCAGAAGCAGCTAGCCGCAAGCAGCGGGAGATATTAAACGCTCTTGGCGGGGTGGTGCTGGATTGGATGCATCAGAATTACGATTGGGAATTAGCATCATAATATTGACAAAATAAAAAGCATATGCTATCATTAAATAGTATATTAAACTAAACATAAAAAGGAATAAAAATGGCTGAAGAAAGCAATATCCGCGAGCTGGATGATAATAGCGTGCTGAGCCGCGACGATATGTCAGCTTTGGACTATGTCTTAAAGCATGTCAAAGGTTCTAGCCCAAGTTCAATGAGTTTGTTGCAGTTGGAGGAAATGAGCGAGGAATAATTTAGGCTATATCTGTTATACTAAACAGTATGGAACGAGTTATTTCTGAGATTATTACAAAACTTTTTGATCAAGATGTATCGGTGCAATTGACGCGCCCTGACCCGAAGTTTGGCGACTTTGCGACGAATGTGGCGCTGCAATTAGCCAAGCCGCTGTGCAAAAATCCGCGCGAGATTGCTGAGGCGATTGCCGAAGAGTTGCGCGGCCGCCAGGAGTTTAGCGAGGTTAGCGTGGCTGGGCCAGGCTTCATCAACGTGACGTTAAGCGACCAAGCGGTGTTGGAATCGCTGAAAGTGCGGCCGGCGACCAATCGTGCAGGCAAGACGGTCGTTATTGAAACCAATTGCCCAAATCCGTTTAAGGCCATGCATATTGGCCATGCTTTGAACGCGATTTTGGCGGACACGATGGCGAATTTGCTGGCGGTGGATGGTGCATCGGTACACCGGGCGAGTTATCACGGTGATGTTGGTACGCATGTCGGCAAGAGTATGTGGGCGATTCTTCGCGAGATTGATGGTGATGTCAGCAAACTAGAGGCTATTCCGGCTGATAAGCGCAACGAGTTTATGAGCCGTATGTACGTTGAAGGCGCACGGGCGGCTAAAGAATCGCCAGAGGCACGAGCGGAAATTGATGAGCTAGCCAAGCAGTCATTTGTGCTAGACGATCCGCTCTATAAGCAGGTGTACGAGATTTGTAAGGCTTGGAGTTTTGATGAAATTGACGCCAATGTGGCGCGGCTGGGCAATGTGCCAATTGAGCGGCGTTATGTCGAGAGCGAGACTGAAGTGCCAGGCAAGGCCTTGATTAAAGCAAAAACTCCAGAGGTCTTTACCAAGTCGGATGGTGCGTATATTTTCAAGGGCAGTCAGTACGGCGCGTTTGACAATGTCTTTATCGGTTCGCACGGCAATGGGTTGTACGGCGCACACGACATGGGGCTAATTCAGCTGAAGCGCCAAGATTATCCAAACCTAGACCTATCGATTACCGTCAATGGTGAAGAGCAGGCGGCGTATTTCCGCGGGGTGATCGCGGCTAGTGAACTGGCAATTCCAGAATTGAAAGGTAAATTGTTTAATTATGCAACTGGCTTGGTCAAATTAACAACTGGCAAAATGAGTTCGCGTACCGGCGAGGTGATTACTATTGATTGGCTGTTTAACGAGTTCAAAAAAGCCATCACCCAAGCTGGCGGCGAACCAACCGAAGAGGTGGTGGCAGGCGCGCTGCGCTATCAATTTTTGAAAGTGAAAATTGGTAGCGACGTGGTATTTGATATCAATGATGCGGTGAGTCTCACCGGTAATACCGGTAGCTACCTGCAATATGCGCACGCTCGGGCGCGAGGGATTTTGGCAAAGTCTGAACAGGCAGTCACGTTCCCAACGGAATTGTTTGACGAAGATCGGCTGCTAGTCAGGAAAATGAGCGAATACACGGAGGCGGTTAACCGTGCTACCGAGAGCTTGGAGCCGCATCATATCTGCGCCTATTTGTTTGAGTTGGCGCAGGAGTTCAATCGCTATTACGAGAAAAATCAAGTTGTCGGCAGCGACAAAGAAGCACATCGCGTCGGTCTGGTGGCGGTGTATGCTGATATATTGGAAGCGGGGCTGACGATTTTGGGAATTACGGCGCCGGAGCGCTTGTAAGATACAGTAGATTAGTATATAATAACGCCGTTATGGATGAACGATATTTGGCGGCTCAGTTGTTAACGCCGAAAAGTAGCCGCGTAGAGCAGGACGGTAATGGGCAGAGTGAATTATTGTTTGAATCACGGCAACTTCGCGCTATAGAGGCGGAATATGAGCAGTCGCCAAAAACATTTGATGATGTAGCTAGGGCGGCCACGTCTGTTGCTTCGCTCGTTCGGGAAACACTTGATTTTGCGCCGACAGGTCATTTTTCGCAACCGCTCCGGGCGGAAATTATTGCCGAGACCGAGGTAGCCAATTGCTTTGGACATACAATTGTGGCATCCGAGTGTTTGGAGAGGCTAGGTATTGAGCACTTCATCAGTTACGCTAATCAGCATACATTTATTACATTATTTGATAGACAAAGCGACCGGTCATTTATGATAGACGTTAAGACAAGGGAATTATGCTGTGAAATGACGGGAGTAATTGGTCGTGAGAATCCGCTTAATCAACTACAGTGTGGTCAACTAAGAGCTGAGAATAGTTTATTTACTGACGACTTGTTAATGCGGCAATTACCGCCATCAGTCAACCGCGAGGACTTCTTAGCAGTGCGTGAGTGGTTGAGGTTTCCGGATCCTCAATCGGAACATCGTGATTCTCGACGAGGCTCAATATTACAAATGTTTACGTTGCCATCTATTCCTGGAAGACTGTTGTTGCTTGATGAGTATAATGCCCGAATTGATCAACTGCACGGGAAGTATGAGGCAGCAGCTAGTGCGCTGGTGGATTTACCTGGTTTATACCTTGATGTCGATCCGCGAAATAAATTGGAAGAAATGGACAAATTATGCAAACAGCTTATTAATCAAGGTTATGATATCTTGGCTATTGAAGTGGCTAGAACGGTTAATGAAAGTTTACCGGAGGATGATCTTTCAAGAACTAAGCTATTCCTACCTGACGTTATGCGGCGGGTTGCCAAAGAGAATAAGGACATTGGTCTAATGGAGGAGGCTGTACGGCTATATAAGTCTTTACCTCGTAATAGTTTAACTGAGGGTAAACTAAAGGCCGCTAAGAAGGATCTCTGCGAGCTCATGATAAAATTAAGCAAATAACCGTTACAAAGGAGTTTTTATGGTAACAAAATCTACTGAGTTGAAAAAGTCGACTGCCAAGAATACTAAAACGGCAAAGACTACTGCCAATAAATCAGCTAAAAAGTCGGTTGCCATCAGTGCCAAGGCTGTCGTGAAAGCAGTGTCTACTAAAGATAAAAAGGTCGTGCGCGAGGCAATCAAAGATAGTCATATGGGTGGATTTGTCAATTTTATTCGTGAACAGGGCGTGGTTGGTTTGGCTGTCGGTCTGGCAATTGGTACGGCAGCTGGCGATACGGTGAAGAAGCTGGTGACGGCATTTATTGACCCGCTAGTACAGTTGATCGTTGGTTCGCAACAAGGACTTCAGGCGGCATCGTTTACTGTTGAAATTGCCGGGCGTAAGGGTGAATTTCTGTATGGGGCGTTTATTAGCTCGTTGATCACATTGCTGGCGGTAGCTTTTGTGGTGTATGCAATTGTGCACCTGTTTAAGCTCGATAAATTAGACAAGAAGAAAGATTAGTGCTTAAGCTTCGGTAGCTGAGGCGACTTGGCTATATCTAGCTGATTAGCGTACCGACTGTTTCGCCGCGGGCGGCTCGGGCGATATTGCCGTCGGTGAGAAGGTCGCAGATAATAACTGGGATGTGTTCGTCCATAGCCAGGCCGATGGCAGCTTTGTCCATGACGGTGATGTCAGGGTTGGTCAGAGCGTCGTGATAGCTGAGCTTATCAAATTTAATAGCATCAGGGAATTTGGCAGGATCTTTATCGTATACGCCGTCTACTTTCGTTGTTTTAATCACAACATCGCATTGCATTTCTAAAGCTAGATTCAGGGCAGCGGTGTCGGTGGTCAGGAAGGGTCGGCCAGTGCCGCAGGCAACGATGACTACACGATCCTTTTCGATGTGGCTGAGGGCGCGGCGGAAGGTATATTGATCGATAAATTGGTTGATTTCGACGGTGGATAGGGCGCGGGTTGGCAAGCCAGCGTCATTGAATACATCAGCCAGGGCGATGGCGTTCATCAGGGTAGAGAGCATGCCGATATTATGGGCCGAGACAGGTTGAATGCCGTGGCCGATGATCTGGTTGCCGCGGACATAATTGCCGCCGCCAACCATAATGACGATTTCGGCGCCAGTTTCTAGCGCTGGTTTGATTTGTTCAGCGATCCAACGAGCTCGCTTAGGGTCGAAGCCGCTGGTGAACTCGCCCTGAAGCTGCTCGCCGGATAATTTGAGGAGGATACGTTTAGTCATGGTTTTAGTGTAGCACGCTGCAAGGAAGTGGTAAAATAGAAACATGAGAGCCAGCTTTAAGCCAAAGAAGATTTTATGGATGGATTTGGAGATGACCGGGCTAGATCCGGTGCGCGATGAGATTTTGGAGGTGGCAGCGATCGTCACGGATTGGGATTTTACGGAGATTGCGACCTATCAGGGCGTGGTGCGGCATGATCCGGCGAAGCTGGCTAAACTGCTGGATCGTAACGCTGGATTTTGGAATGAGCATCCAGCATCACGCCGCGGTTTGGAGGAGCAAAATATCTCGGGCAAGCCGCTGGCCGAGGTGGAGCATGATTTGCTGGTGTTTTGCGATGAACATTTTGCGGATGAGCCACGGATTTTACTGGGCGGCAATTCTATTCATCAGGATCGTCGGTTTATCGACCAATGGTGGCCTGCGTTATCAAAAAGACTACACTACCGGATGCTGGATGTCAGTGCCTGGAAAGTGGTGTTTGAAGGCAAATACGGTAAAAAATTTGCCAAACCAGAGGACCATCGGGCGCTGGAAGATATTCGCGGCAGCATTATGGAATTACAATATTATTTGAAGAAGGTGAAAAGCTAGGTTTACCAGCCGGTATATTCACGGCTGCTGAATTATTTGACAAAAGTATGCTTCTCTGATATTATCTTGGCAAAAGGAGTTGACGAAAATGTGTGCAATGAGTTCTGAGCTACAGCAATATATAACCGGGCTAACGAATGAGATTTCGCGCGGTCATTTTGATAGGGCTGTGCAACTTGGTGAGAAAGCGCTGGCAATGGAGGAGTTACATGGCGAGGGTAACAAGTCGCTGCTAGGAGAGGTATATCGCAACATGGCCGCCGCAAGTGATCGTTTGGGTCAAAATGATACGGCGCTTAAATATATCGATCGGGCATATGATATTCATGATGCGGCAGCTAACAAGAATCCCGGGGCTGAAACGCTGCGAGAGCGGTCAGCCACGGCATCTTATGTTGGCATATTTGCGTTGAAGGCGTATCTATTGGCAGATAGTAGTGATGAAGCGTTGGCGGACAAGGCGCGGCTCATGACGCGGCAGGCCGAGCAGGACATGGCAAAAGTAGATCAGCTTTCTAAAAAGGAGAACGCTGACCAGTATGAGATAAATATGGCATCTCGCTGGAGTATGATTGAAAGTCTGGCGGGTGAAAAGAAACGAGGCTTGGCGCTGGCGGGCCGGGCAATCCGATTAGCGTGGCAATCAGAGCGGGATCAGCAAAAGGGCTTGACGGGGCGAGATATTCTCAGGGCGCGAACACGAGCGGCGCTTCGCGGTATGGCGGCCGCGGCGGTGAATGCCGCGAGTCGATTTGGCGCGACGCGGGACATTGCTGAGAAAATTGCTCTTAAGACATTGTAATTGTATAATTAGGTTATGACCCATAAACAATTTGAAGAGTTTATCCTGAGTTTGCCAGGTGTGTGGCTGGACTATCCGTTTGGCGAGGATGTTGCGGTGTATAAGTTTGGTAAGAGTAATAACGGCGCGGGGAAGATGGTAGCATTGGTGGCGGAGGGCTCAAAGCCGCTCAGGGTGAGTCTGAAGTGCGATCCGCTATTGGCTGAGAATTTGCGGGAAAAATACGAAACGGTACTGTCAGGCTATCATTTGAATAAAAAGCATTGGAACACTATTATTTGTTCAGGACAGTTGAGCGATGAGGAAATTTTTGATTTGGCGCGGCTAAGCTATCGGCTGGTGGCGGAAAACACTAATTAGTTTTTAAAAACTCTTCTAGTTGTTTTTGAATATTTTTTAGATCAGCGACTGTTTTTACGAGGTACTCTTTGGTTGATTTGGACCTAGTGCTTTTTTGCAGTTTTTGCATCATCACAAGCGTATCAGTAATTTGTACGTTCATTTCATGCGCGTATATGGAGTCGAGTTGTGCATTTAAAGCGGCGTCTTCAAGTTTTTTATCCATTTTTTCTGAAGGCTCCATTTTCAAAATTTCTTTTTTCTGCTTTTTATAGTCAATACCGGAATTTTGGAGCGGTTCGGTCAGGCCAGCTTCAGCGCTAGTTAAAACAGAGACGAACGAAATATTGATGGCTTGCATGGTGCTGGTTTGTAATTTTTTATCGTATTTCTGAGAGATAGTTAGAAGCTTATTTACGCGGGCAGCAACTTGAATCGGCGAGGCATTGGATGAGCCTTGCGACATTATAAAAATGGCTACCAAGCTGATGATGCCGAATAAGCCGATAATAGCAAGAATAAGCTTGGTTTTTTTATCAAAACCTTGGGCTGGCGGCGGGGTAGCTATTTGATTAAGGTAATCTATCCCCGATGGTTGGGGGCTAACAGAATTGTTCAAATTATCTGGATACATGTATTTATTTAAGCACAAACGATAACAGAGGTAAAGAGTGATATAATAAAAACCATGAATGATGCCAAGGAAGAAGTGCGGGCGCGGCTGAATATTGAGGATGTAATCGGTGAATATATTCAGCTGAAGCGGGCGGGCCGTAATCTGAAAGGGCTCAGTCCATTCACTGATGAGCGGACGCCGAGTTTTATGGTGAGTCCGGAAAAACAGATTTGGCATGATTTTTCTTCGGGTAAGGGCGGCGATATTTTTACGTTCGTGATGCTGGTGGAGGGGATGGATTTTCGCCAGGCGCTGGAGCATTTGGCGCGCAAGGCGGGCGTGGATTTGAGCTTGTTTTCTCATGGTGATGGACGGACAGCCAAGCGGCGAGCGCGGGCTAGGGAAGCGCTAAAACTGGCGGCGAATTTTTATCAGCAAAATTTGGTGAAAAATCCGGCAGCGCTGGAATACGCGGTGAAAAAACGGCGGCTGAATCGGCAGACGATCGGCCATTTTATCGTCGGTTATGCGCCAGATCGGGGCGATGCGCTGACCAAAGCGCTGGAGAGGCGGGGATTTTCGCGCCGGGAGCTGGCTGACGCGGGGCTGGTTAATCGGTTCGGTGGCGACTTGTTTCGGGGGCGGATGATGGTGGCTTTGAGCGATAGCAGCGGCGAAGCGGTCGGCTTTACGGGGCGAATTATTCGTGATGATCCGCGCGCGCCAAAGTATCTGAACACGCCGCAGACACTGCTATTTGATAAATCACGCCATATTTTTGGGCTGTATCAGGCGAAAGAGGCGATTCGTAAAAGTGACGCGGCGGTGATTGTCGAGGGGAATTTGGACGTGGTTAGCAGCCACCAAGCCGGCGTCAAAAACGTGGTGGCGACGGCGGGGACGGCGATGACCCTGCAACATCTGAAGGCGCTGAGCCGGCTGGCGGGACGGATTCGCCTGGCATTTGATGGCGACCGGGCGGGCGTCAGTGCAACGGAGCGGGCGATCAATTTGGCGCAGGAAATCGGCGTGGAGCTAGAGGTGGTGAGCTTGCCGGATGGCGTGAAAGATCCGGATGAATTGATCCAAAAAGACCCGGCCTTGTGGCAAGCGGCGGTTGGGCGGGCGCAGCCGGCGGTGGATTGGGTAATTGCTCGGCACGCCGAGATGGAAGATTTGGCGACGGCTGAGGGCAAGCGGCGATTTTCAACAACTGCGCTGAGAATCGTGCGCGGCCTGAAAGATCCGGTGGAGCAAGAGCATTATTTGGCGGTGATTTCTAAAAAAACTGGCGCCTCGATTACTGCCTTGAAGGCGAAGCTGGCGGGCGAAAAAACGGTAAATCAGCAGCTGAGAAAAACTAAAATTGACAAGGAAAAACCGCACCCCGTTCAAGATGAAACCGAAGACATGCTAGCGGGGCTGGCGGCAAGCGAAAAAACAATGCGGCGCTGGCTGGCGGCGATTTCTGGCGAGATGCTTGAAAGTGATAATGCGCGGCAGCTAATTGGCTATTTACGGGAAAATTTGGACATTGACTTAAGTAATATTCCTCAAGGCTTGCAAAAAATTGAGCAGTATGTGAAAATAGTACAGTTAAAAAGTGAAAGTCGTTATGCCAATTGGGAGCAGAAAAGCTTGGATGAAGAAATGGCTCGGCTAGTCAGGCAAATAACAATAAAACATCGCGAAAACCAAAAGAATCAATTATTAACCCAGCTGCGGGAAGCTGAGGCGGCGGGCGACGAGGTTTTATCCCAGCGCTTGCGCCAGAATCTGAACCAGCTGATTAAGGAGAAAATGTGAGCGACGATACGACTACTAAGCCGGCAAATTTGAACGACGATGCAGATTTTGATCCGGCAGCTATAGACGAGGAAGAATCGGAAGATTTAATTTCGCTTTCAACTGGTCAATATTTGGATGATGTGTCGGACGATTCGGTGCGGCTGTATCTAAGGGAAATTGGTAAAATTCCACTACTAAGCGCCGAAGAAGAGATGGAGCTGGCGCGCCGGATTATTGAAGGCGATAAGAAGGCTAAGGACAAGATGGCCGAGGCGAACATGCGTTTGGTGGTGTCAATTGCCAAGCGATATTCGGGCCGTGGGTTGGACTTTTTGGATTTGATTCAGGAAGGAAATACTGGCTTGCTCCGGGCGGTTGAGAAGTTTGATCCAGACAAGGGTTTTAAATTTTCAACCTATGCGACGTGGTGGATTCGCCAGGCGATTACCCGGGCGATTGCCGACCAGGCGCGGACGATTCGTATTCCAGTTCACATGGTGGAAACCATCAATAAATTGCTGCGCACGCAGCGGCGAATGACGCAGGAATTGAACCGCGAGCCAACGATTGAGGAATTGTCCAAAGAATTGGACATGGAGCCGGAGAAGATTGAATATGTCATTAAGATCAAGCAAGACATTTCTTCCTTGGATGCCAGCGTGGGGCGCGACGGCGAAGATGACGAGTCGGCTCTTCAAGATTTTATCGTTGACGAGGATACGGTTTCTCCGGAAGATTCTGCCACAAGCCAGTTGTTAAAAGAGCAGGTTCAGGATATGCTATCCAGTTTAAGCGATCGCGAGCAAAAAATTGTGCGCATGCGGTTTGGACTAGATAATGGCAAGAATCACACGCTGGAAGAAGTTGGTCAGGAATTTGCAGTGACGCGCGAGCGGATCCGACAAATTGAAGCCAAGGCTTTGGCAAAGCTCAGGAAGCATAAAGATGCTAAAAAACTTTATGAATATTTAGATTAATTAGCATTGTTCGGGTGCTTTGCAGAAATGGGCGTCGCGGGTAACGGCGTCTATTTTTTGGTGTAGTTGCGTCAAATCGCTGTCGTTAATAATGAAATAGTCGGCGATAGCAATTGGCCCGCCTTTTTCCAGGTTCTCAATTTCCGACCAATCGCGCTGGTCGACTTCGCGCGGTTGCATCGGCCGCTCGGGACGCTTCATCATCCGCTGGTAGCGGAGATGTTTTGGCGTGACGATGGCGATGACGGCGACTTGCCCAGGAAACTCATGCTTGAGGATTTTATACTCGCTCCACGTATATAGTCCATCCAGAACAATTTTATTTTGTCCGGCATTTATCAAATCGTGAATGTTTTTAATGACGCGTTTGACGACGAAGTCCTTGCCTTCGCGTTGGCGGATTTCTTCGCGGAATTTTTGCTGATTGTCCCAGGTTGGTTCAATACCAGCTTCTTCCATGGCTTTGTAGATAACGCCGCCAAAATAAATTTTAGGGAAGCCCTTTTTTGTTAAATATTCGACGGCCGAACTTTTACCGCTACCAGCCAGGCCAACTAGGGCGATGATTTTTGCGTGTGGTTGTGTCATGTTGTTAGTATAGCAAATTTGCTATACTGAGTATATGAAGCGTTTGGCGGTCATCGACGGAAAATCAGTGTTTTACCGAGGGTATTATGCTATGCCGGGGCTGAGTACGGCTGATGGTACGCCGACTGGCGGGGTGTATGGGTTTGTCAGTTTGGCGATTGAGCTGATCAAGAAATTGGAGCCGGATTATGTGGCGGTGGCGTGGGATAAGCGCGGCACTAACATCCGTAAGCGGCGGGAATTGTACCCGGAGTACAAGGCAGGTCGCAAGCCAGCGCCTGATGATTTTTATCAGCAAATTCCAATCTTGATGGAATTGCTGGGTGCCTTTGGCTGGCCGCTGTATGAACTGGATGATTATGAGGCGGACGATATCATGGGCGCGTTTGCCAGGCAAGCGGAAGCGCGCGGCGTGCAGACCTGTCTGCTGACGTCGGATTTGGATGCGCTGCAATTAGTGTCGCCACTCACTAAAGTCTACGCCATGAAAAATGGTCTGAGGAACATCGAGGAATTTACGGCGGAATATTTTGAACAAAAATATGGTATTCGGACGGACCAGTTTTTGGATTTGAAGGCACTGAAGGGTGATTCCAGTGACAATTTGCCGGGTGTGCTGGGTGTTGGTGAAAAGACGGCGGTGAAATTATTGCAAACATATGACACGCTGGACGGCGTGTATGCACATTTGGACGAGCAAAAAGGCGCCCTACGGACAAAGCTAGCAAATGGCCGCGAGTCGGCATATTTGACTAAGCAGGTGGCAGAAATCTGGACGGACGCGCCGGTGGAATTGAACTGGGAGGTGGCGGATGTTAATGACTGCGATTTTGCTAGAGTGGCGGAGATTTTGCGGAAACTGGAGTTTCATTCGCTGATCGGGCGATTGCCGCGAACAATGCAGGCGGTGGATGAGGTGGCGGAGACGGCGGAGCTGGAGTTGCCGCGCGTCGAAGATTTGCCGGCTGAGCCGCTGTTTGAGGCGGAAAATATTATCTATATTGACCCCTTAGAGCCGGACACGGTGTATATTAATTCCAAGCCTGGTGTGGCATGGCGCGCAAAGGTTAGTGAAATCGGCTGGTCGGTTTGGCAATTGTTGGCGCAGGGCGTGGTTATCGCGGCGGACGTCAAGGAGTTGTATCATGCGCTGGACGCCCATAACGTGACGGTGCGGTTTCATGAGGTCTGGGATGTTGGGCAGGCGGCGTTTTTGATCGATCCGCTGAGGCGCGACCGTAGTTTAGCGGCACTGGCGGGTGATTTTTCTGAGGATAATTCCGCGTCGCGGCAGCTGGCGCGACTACGCCAGATTTACCGCCAGCAGCAGGATTATATGGCGATGCATCAGCAGATTAACAGGGTGCTCCGCGAGTTTGATTTTCCAGTGATTTGGCCGCTGTTTCAGATGGAAAAGCGCGGCATGAAGCTAGACACAGTGCTCCTTGAACAGATGGGTGAGGAGCTGAGGGTGGAGGTTAATCAGCTTGAACAACAAATGTATGCGATAGCCGGGCGCGAGTTCAATGCTGCTAGTCCGGCGCAGCTGTCTGAGGTGTTATTTACCAAGTTGCAGCTGCCGACGACTGGCGTTAAAAAAGGCAAAACTGGCTATTCGACGGGACAGAAAGAGCTGGATAAACTGCGCGGGCGACACCCAATCATTGAGCTGATTGAGCGGTACCGGGAGCTGACTAAATTGATTAGCACCTACATTGAAGCGCTGCCAAAGTTGGTGGCCGAGGACGGGCGGATTCACACGACGTTTAATCAAGACGTCACCAGCACTGGGCGGCTGAGCAGCACAAATCCGAACCTGCAGAATATTCCGGTGCGCACGGAACTAGGCCGGAAAATTCGCCAAGCGTTTGTGCCGAGCCAGGGCAAAGTCTTTGTTGGTGCCGATTATTCGCAATTTGAACTGCGACTGGCAGCGGTGCTGGCGGGTGACGAGCAGTTGATTAACGATTTTAATAGTGACGTAGATATTCATACGAAGACGGCGGCCGAGACCTACGGTGTGCCGATGGAGCAGGTGACGAAAGCACAGCGGCGTGCGGCCAAGGTGATCAACTTTGGCGTGCTGTACGGTATGAGTCCGCATGGGCTGGCGGCGGCTACCGGTATGACGTTTACTGAGGCGAAGCGGTTTATTGAACACTATTTTGCGGTGCGCCAGCCAATCCGCCAATATTTGGATACAATTTTAGTTCAAGCGCGCGAACAAGGTTTTGTTGAGACTTATTTTGGCCGGCGGCGGCCCACGCCAGACGTCAAGTCGAGCAATTTTATGGTGCGTTCGGCGGCCGAGCGGGCAGCGATGAACATGCCAATCCAGGGTACGGAAGCGGATTTGATGAAACTGGCGATGATTCGGCTGGAGGACAAATTGGCCGGGCTAGCCGAGCCAGTCCTGCAAGTCCACGACTCAATTTTGGTGGAATGTCGAGCGGAAGACGCCGAGCGGGTCGGCGAAACGATGCGCGCGGAAATGGAGAATATTTGTCCAGAACTGCCAATTCGATTGAAGGTTGATGTGAAAACAGGCAAAAACTGGGAGGAGACATAATATGACAGAGCAGTTATTTCAAATCGGAATAAAAGCCATTATCCGAAATGATGAAAATCAAATTTTGCTGCTCGAAAATAAGGACTATTGGGATATTCCAGGCGGTAGAATGGATCAAGGCGAGGATATAGAAGCTGCACTTTTGCGTGAACTAAACGAAGAGATTGACGTTGATCGCATTGTCGGAAAGCAGCTTTGGAATGTGGCAAGAGCGGTCAAGCAGCTATCGTATGGTAATATGATGACGAGCCTGATGTTGATTGTCTACCGCGTGCAGATGCCAGCAGACCAAATCCCTCATTCATGCGAGCCGGGTACTACGCTTCATTGGGTGAGCCCTGAAGAAGCGGCTGATTATTTGAAAAACAAATATCCTGAGACCTTCTACCAAGCGATAGCACGTCTCTCTTAGGATACTAATTAACTAGTGCAAAAATCCTAATATTATAGTATAATCACCCCATGAAATATGCTCAACCACGAAACTCAATCTCTCGCTTCATCCCGATTCTGCTAGTTATTATCATTACTATTGTGGCGGTCGCGGCGGTTATCGCTATCGGCCGGGCGCTGTTTGGCGACGGCGGATCGCCTAATAATCCCCAGCCAAATCCAAACATTGAGAATGCAAAAACCGCTTTATTATCAACCGACGTCGACCGATCGGTGCGCTTGACGGTACGCGGTCCAATTGTGGCGAACGAGAATTTTCGTTCGTATAGTATTACTATCACGCCGGATTCGCGCGAAATGATAACGTATGAGGGTTATTTGGATAATCAAATTGACCGGAAAAGGTTAGATAATAATACGAAAGCTTATACGGAACTGGTTTATGCGCTGGATAAACGTAAAATGATGGACGGCAAGGATTTGACTGACGAGCAAAACGATTTGCGCGGCATCTGTGCCAGCGGTAAAATTTATAAATTTGAAACTATAAAAAATAATTCGGTTGTCAAGAGTTTATGGACGTCAGACTGTAGTGGATCCAAAGGTTCGGCGCAGGCAAATGTTAATGAAATTTTGGACATGTTTCTGAAACAAATCCCTGATGGTAAAAAAATGGCAAGCGGCATTGGTTTAGGCCAAGACGAATCGCCGTTTAGGCTTTAATAGTTATGCCGGAGCTTCCCGAAGTTGAGACAGTTCGCCGCGGTTTGGCAGAATTACTGCCGGGCCGAGCAGTGACGCAGGCAACCGTATTTAACTCGCCAAAAAGCTTCCCCAATGCGCCAGCTGACGTTGAGCAATTTTTATATGGCGCATGTGTGACGGCGGTGAGGCGGCGAGCAAAGGTGCTGATGATTGATCTGGATACTCGCTACTCGCTGGTGGTGCATTTGAAGATGACGGGGCAGTTCATTTTTCGTGGAGCGCAGAGTTTTGCTGGCGGCCATCCAAACGATAGTTTGATTGGCGAGCTGCCGGATCGGTCGACGCGGGTGCAGATTGATTTTGCTGATGGGTCGCGGCTGTTTTTTAATGATCAGCGCAAGTTTGGCTGGGTTAAGTTGCTGCCGACTGATGAGGTAAAAAACCTGCCGTTCATGCAGAAAGTCGGGCCGGAGCCGCTCGATCCTCAGACGTGCGCCGAGGATTTTATCCAGCGGATTCGCCGCCGCCAAAATTCAATGATCAAGCCAGCTTTCCTTGACCAAGCGGTGATCGCTGGGGTTGGTAATATTTACGCTGACGAGGCACTGTGGGCGGCACAGATTCATCCGCAAACGCGCGTCAAGCATGTCGCCGACCAGCAATTGAACACATTATTTACGGAACTTAGAAAAATTTTGCAACTCAGTATCGATCAGGGCGGTTCGACCGATAAAAACTACGTTGATGCCGAGGGTCGAAAAGGAAATTATCTGACATTTGCTCATGTATTTCGCCGCGAAGGTCAGGCTTGCCACCGCCACCCCGACCAAGAAATTATCAAGCTAAAAGTTGGCGGTCGCGGCACGCATGTGTGTCCAGTTTGCCAAAAACCGCCAAAATTTGACAAATAGATATTTATTATATATAGTTTGACAAATAGAATTTATGAATATGCGTTAAAACGTAACACAAAATACAGATAGGCAGGAGAGATGAGTGATCATAATCAAGAAATTGTTGTAGGCGAAGCCGACGGTTCAACTGGTGGGTGTAGTGATAATCCGTGGGATGGTTTGTTAGACCAGCTTAATGAAGGGGATAGAGAACGAGACTTGTACGATGATATTTTTTCTGATTTTCAACAGCAATTAGAAAAGCGTGAGGCATACATAAAAGAGGAGCTTCTTGCTCATCTTAAAGTGGCGAAGCGTGAGATAATATGCCTTGGCTGGCAAGAAGACCCAAACCAGCTTATTCTTTATCCAGGCAGCAATTCTGACAGGACGATGGCTGAGGTGTTTGGCGATCAAGTTGTTCATATTGATCCGGATAGCAAAGCCTTGGCGCTGCTACAAAAGAAGGGTTTTCGTACAAAACAAATGACAATTGAAGACTATATTGCTAATATGCCTGACGGGGAGAAAATTGGCATGATACTTTCGTACAATGCAGGTCTGGTGCCTGATTCAGCGCTGGAACGCCTGCAGGAGGGCGGTATTATATTGGCAAATAACTGGCATGGTTCAGCGAATGATTTGCATAGTAAGAAAGGGCTTGAGTTAATCGGCGCGGTAGTGCAGGGTAGTGAAGATTTCGTTACCGTACAGGCAGCGGAAAGCTTGCTGGGCAAGGTGCAATATCTAGATAATGGCCCGAATGGTTATGTTAATTACGATCCGACAGAAGAGCAATTAGAACAAGCTCGTGCGGGTGCGGGCATTGTCTTTGAGGAGTATAGAAGCCCTGATTCGTTGTGGATATTTCGTAAGAGCTCTATTAAATCCGAATAAAATGCTGCGCCGCTCTCAGAAAGAAATGCTGTTAATTCTTATCACGAGGCGGGTTTTGCTGATATAAGGTATAATTACATAAATGTTATACGTATTATGCGGTGAGAATGAGTTTGATAAGCGTCAAAAGTTGGCAGCGCTGATTGCTGGCGGTGCTGTACCGGAACGTTATGACGGCGAGCAGCTGGACGCGGCAAGTTTGCGCGATATTATGCAGGGGCAGTCTTTGTTTACACTGGAGCGTACAGTAATTATTTCGCGGCTGAGCGATAACGCCGCACTGTGGGCGGAATTATCAGAAATCACTGTTAGCAGCAGCACTGAGGTGATTTTGTTGGAGAATAAGTTGGATAAGCGCACGAAAACATACAAATGGCTGCGGAAAAATGCCGAAATTTACGAATTTACACCGCTGAATGAACGGCAAAAACCGCAGCTGGCGAAGTGGTGTGTCGACGAGGCAAGGAAACAGGGTTATACGCTGAGTGCGGTGCAGGCGGAAACGTTGATTGACCGGCTGGGTTATGATCAGCTGCGTCTGAGTAATTTTATTGAACAGTTGTCTTTTACCGGGGAAATTACCGATGATTTGCTTGATAAACTAGCGCCTTTGGCGAAAACGGAAAGTGCTTTTGAACTGTTTATGGCAGCGCTGGCTGGAAATTCTGGCCGTATTCATGAAATTATCGCGTATTTGGAAGCTGAGGGCGGCGTAGAAAGCGCATACCAAACAATGGGACTATTAGCGTCGCAGACGGTCAATTTGAATGCTTTGGTATTGTCTGGCAATGATACTGGATCTGTTGCAGCGGATTTTTCAACCAGTCCGTATGTTTTACAGAAATTATCTTCTTACGCTAATAAAATCAATTTCAGCCAGTTGGCGGTGATAAACAAAGCGTTGTTTTACGCGGATTTACAAATGAAAACAACCAGCGCCTCGCCGTGGCTGCTGATAGAGGCGGCGCTGGTAGAGATTGCTTCGGCAAGCAGAATAAAGCGGCGAATGTATAAAATTTGATTTTATGGCAAACTTGTGATAATAAATAAAAACAAGGTTACGAGTAAAAAAGGAGTAAGACAGTGCCAAATTCAAATATTGATAAAATACCATCAGGCGAACATGCAGAAGGAAGCTCAAGGAGGAAGTTTTTGGAGAACGCTGGACTAACCATTTTGGTTGGTGCTGTTGGCGCTACTCTTGCAGCTTGCGATAATCCGATTAGCAACGATACCGCGCGGCGTGCGGATTACGGTCCTCAAGAGCCGTCGTCTATTGAATTGACCGACGAGGAGAGGAACGAGATTGACAATCTGGCTCGTACGGCTGCTAGCAATATTCTTGAACACATTGAAGGCGACGCGAATCATTTGCAAAAGTTTTTTCCTGAGGCTTGCGCTATGCTGCATATGTCGGATGACCGATATGAGTTTAAGGTGCAGCAAAGCGTATCAGGATGCGAGCGTGACCCGAATATTGCTACGCGCATATTGGTGACAGTGAAACCGCAAAGAATTCAGAATTCTAATCAGCCGCGTTCTGGCGATCAAATTATGCTTGAATCTCCTCTTGACATTAGCGGCGACGGAAATGTTACCCTGGAAGAAATAAAATTATTATTGCGGCACGATAAAACCAGGTTAACTCGGTTGCTGTCGCCACGCGAGAATAGTATGGAGCTGATATTCAATGACCAGGAGGTATCAAATTACTATCCAAATAAGGTCAACGCTCAGCAAATAACTGATTATATTAGAAAAACTTACGCTGCTTAAAGCCGAGCAGCTAAACTGTTTAGCCCGCTAACAAGCCTACTGAAACAGCTGTTTTTGTTGGAGATAGAATAGTTATTTAGCAGCTACCAACTTTACACCAGCGTCTTTGGCGAGTTTGCTTAAGGCGCTTTTGCGGCGGGCAGCGGTGTTCTTTTTAAGCAAGCCCTTTTTTACAGCTGTATCAAGTTCGCTCTGTGCGCCAGCTAATGTTTTGGCGCTTGGACTAGCGTGGAAGGCTTTAACAGCGGTTTTAATGTCTTTTTTAATGCCGATATTACGTTCGCGGCGTTTGACGGTTTGTTTAGCGCGCTTTATGGCGGATTTTATGATTGGCATGGTACTCCTTAAAAGTTAATTTAATCTCTAATTTTTTATTGCTAATCAGGAGGAATTATACAGAAAATAGCCAAAATTGTAAAGAGGCGGTAAAACTATTGACTTTATGGTAATGCTTATGGTATAGTGGAGGCAAGTCGTAATTAGATAAAAAAACAAAAAATAGGAAAAAATATGGCTGATGGATCTTCAAAGCAGAGAATAATTGATAGCATCAAGGATGTTACCAATATTTTGGTGACGGTTAGCGCTAATCCGTCGGTTGATGAACTGTCGGCGGCGCTGGCGTTGACGATTTTTTTGAACAAGCTAGGCAAGCATGCCACGGCGGTGTTCAGCGGCGAAGTACCGCCGGCGATTTCGTTTTTAAATCCAGATAAGACGTTTGAACAGACGGCGAATAGTTTGCGCGATTTTATTATTGCGCTAGATAAAGAAAAAGCTGATCATTTGCGGTATAAAGTGGTCGATGACGCGGTAAAGATTTTTATTACGCCGTACCGCACGACGATTTCCGAGAAGGATTTGGAATTTTCGCAGGGAGATTATAATGTCGAGCTGGTGGTGGCGCTGAATGTTGAGAATGGCGAGCGTATCGACGCTGCCTTGACGGCGCACGGTAGAATTCTACACGACGCGATTGTGGTAACTATGACAGCGGGCGGCATTAAAAGCGGTTTAGGATCGGTTGATTGGCATGAAGATAGCGCGAGTGGTGTCAGCGAGATGATGGTTGAGCTGATTAACGATCTGAGAACGCAAAGTGCAGCACTGGATGAGCAGATAGCGACGGCATTGTTAACTGGTATTGTGGCGGTGACGAATAGGTTCAGTAATAACTTGACATCATCTAGGGTAATGACGGTTGCCGCAAATCTGATGGCGATTGGCGCCAATCAGCAGCTGGTGGCGATGAAGATAGCCGAAAGCGAGGCTAGGGCTGAGCGGCCGCAGGCTATTGAAGAGGCGAAAGACCGGAAAAAACCGGACGCAGATAAGAAGAGCTCGGAAAGCGAACAGGCTAGAGCTGACGGCGCGTTGTCGATTAATCATGAAAAAGAGGGCAGCTTAGACGAGGTTTCGCATCAGACTGTCCAAGAAAAACGCCATGAAGCGGCACAATCGGCGCAAACTAAGCTAGCTCATATTGAGATGGTAAATAATTCTGCCGCGCCAAGCCAGACAGATTCGACTGCTGATAACGAAGATGACGAACCAGCCCCAGTAAAACCTCCAGAGATTAAGTTGCCGCCAGTGCAGAGTAGCGTAAAAACTTCGACGCCTGAGCCGATAGGTAGTACGCCGTTGATGGGCGGCACATTGAATGCAACTACTGAACAAGCAGCTAAGGATAAAGAAAGAGAATTACAAAATAATCAGAATAAGACAATTTTGACACACGGCGAGTATATTGGGTCTAATGAGCCTTCGTTTGGCGATACGCCGTTAAATGCTGTGATGGGCAAATCTGACGAACCGCCGAAAATTGATCCGTTTGCAAATAATTCTTCAACAGCTGCTTTGCCTGGCATGGGGGCGCCGGAGACACCTTCAGCTGCTTCGACAGATGAATCAATTATGGATGCGATAGCTAAAGATACAACGCAGCTAACTGGCAAACCAGCAGCGCCGGCTCCACCGGCGGTTAACGACCGCGAGTCCGCTTTGGCGGCGGTTGATGCTGCGCTTTCTGCCGCTCCTCCAGCTGCGGCTGTAGCTTCGCCGGTGCAGCCTGCTCAGGGGCCAATGCAGAGTGCAAATAAATCAGCGACACCGACACTAGCCGAGCTTGAAGCTGCTGCTCCAGCTTCATCTGCGCCAACACTGCCGCCAATGCCAGACTTTAGTACATTGCCGCCAATTCCGCCAGCACCAACAGGAACGCCGGCTGGTTTGCCGCCAGTTCCGCCGCTGGGCGGTGGTATGCCTTCCGCCCCAGTAGCATCTGAACCTGCTGCGCCGCAAAATACAAGTTTTAATCCTTCGCAGTTTCAAATTCCAGGTCAGAAGTAGTTGATGGATGAAATATTGCTGATTGATAAGCCGTCGGGTATGACTAGCTTTGGCGTGGTGGCGCGCTTACGCCGTGTCTTATCCAAGCAGGAGGGTAAAAAAGTAAAAGTCGGACATACTGGAACATTAGATCCGTTTGCAACTGGATTAATGATTATAGTTACGGGTCAGATGTGCCGCCGGGCTATGGAGTTTACTAAGTTGGATAAGTGGTATGAAGCGGAAATTGTCCTTGGTATAGAATCAACAACTGGCGATCCGGAGGGAGAACTATCCAGGATATCTGATAGAAAACCAGACAAAGGCGAGATTAAGCAAGTTCTCCAAAAGTTTACGGGTAAAATAGAGCAGACGCCGCCGGCGTTCAGCGCTGTAAAAGTTAATGGCCAGCGGGCATATCAATTGGCGCGGGCGGGTAAAGAGGTTGATATCCCTAAGCGGATAATAACTATTTATGCTTTAGAATTGATAGAATATGACTATCCAGTTTTGAAGTTACGGGCGCATGTTTCCAGTGGTACATATATACGCAGCTTGGCGGCGGATATTGGCAAAGAGTTAAAAACTGGCGCTTACTGCCAGAATTTACGGCGAATTAAAATCGCTGATTATGACGTGAAAAATGCTAAGGTGCTGGCGGATTTTGGAATTCTGTCGTGAAGTGGTATTATCAGGATATGGGCAAGCATAAGGGTTTTACGATAGTTGAAATATTAGTCGTCGTTACAGTTATTGCTATTCTGGCGACGATTTCGGTAGTTTCTTATACGGGCATGACCGAACGTGCCAGGGATTCTAAGATTCGTTCTGTTGTGAAGACAGCGGGTGATGCTCTGCAGCTGTACGAAACGAAAAATAATAGCTTGCCATCAGGACAAGGGAAATTTAACCAGGCAAATAGCGTAGATTCTTTGGCGCCGCAGTATCTTCAGCGCGGATATAGGGATGATGCTATAAGTAAGAACGCTTCTAATAAAGAAGATATTTTTCTTTGGTATCAGTGCAAGGATGGAAGCGGCGCAGTAACTGGCGTGGCGGTTTTTGCCTCGCTGAATAGTCCTAGCAGCGACGAATCATCTCGAGTCGCTACGATAAAGGCTGATTGTCATATTGCTGCCAGCGTTCCTACTTCCGGTAATCCTGCATATAATTATGCGCAGGTGTTCTAGGTTGCGTTTACAGGTTAGGCTTGGTATAATAACAGGGCTATGATTAGCAAAGATAATAAAGCGAAAGCAATTGCTTTGACTCAGGTCAATAAAAACGACGTCGGCAGCTCGCAGGCTCAGGTGTCGGTTTTGACGGCTCGTATCAAAGAGGTCACGGAGCATTTGAAGGCGAATAAGCACGACTTCATGGCGCGCCGCGGCTTAATCCAAATGGTTGGTAAGCGCAAGCGTTTGCTGAAATATTTGGAGCGAACTGATTTTGAGAGCTACAAAGCAGTTGTTGCCAAGTTAGGTTTGCGTAAATAATTTCTATTAGCAAGCTAGACTGCTTAAACCCCTTTATCGGAAGGGGTTTTTGATTTATGGCTAACGTTTGGTTTGGCAACGATTACTTCGCGCCCGTCGTTGGCGCCGCCTAAAGTACAGGAATAGAGGGTTAGTTGCGGTTGGGCGGTTCGTTGTTCGATTTCTACTGCTTCCGGTTTAACGTTGCGTTTTTCGCTGATAAGGTACTCGTAGCGCTTGCTGTTATAATCAACGATGATTTTATCGCCGATATCCAGCCGGTTGATATTATAAAATGGTGATTTTCTGAGCGTTTGCTGCGGGGTCATGCCCATAATAAAACGGTGTGCGGATAGAACAAAGTTGCCGCCGTCCTTCGGGTTACCGTTCTCTGGCTTGCGCCACCAAGCACCGTGTTCCATAACGCTGGCGGGGCCGGCAAGGTATGGCAAATTAATGTCAATTTTAGGGATATAAAGGCGATTTTCAGTAATCTTATTTTCTGTTTTGTTGATAAGTTGGGCGGTGGAGTTATTCTTTGGGTTAATGGTCCGAGACGAGATGAATGGTGATATAGCAATCACAAGCGTGTATAATCCGCCGATAATTAGCATAATTGCAGTCGCAGAAATCAATCGGCCCTTCCAATGTTTCGGCCGTTTTTCTAAAGATTTTAGTTGGAGCGACATGGAGTGATTATAACATATACATCCGTGTGATAGATCAAGCGGATATTTCCATTAATGCTTGGGTGTCGCCTGAACTGGTTGTAGTATGCGAGATACCAATAAATCCTTTCCGGCACAATTGATGCACGTATATTTGGAGATAAGCATTCCTCCTGGATAGTACGATTGAATCTCTCAATATGGGCATTGTCATTACTTTTGTGCACTCTGGAATGGCGCAAGGTAATTCCTTTAGAATTCAGCTGGTCATGAAACCATTTGCCAAACTCTGGTCCGTTGTCGGTTTGTAGCATCGCCAGCGAGATGCCGAGATAATCTTGTCCGCACATAACAAAATGGAAGCTCGCCTACTGGTTGCATTTGGGAGAATACTCAGCATAGGCAGCACGCGAAAAGAGATCTATGAGCGTATAGACATAAAAGCGCCCGCCATCTCTTTGCACGAAATGAATAGTGTCTACCTGCACTAAGTCTCCTGGTTTATTAGCTAGCGGGCGCGGTACATAAGGTCGGTGCCGTTTCCACTTGCTTATAGGTTTTGTGAGACCTTGGCGCCGCAAGGTACGCTTAACGCTACTGAGCGATACTCATGCCTTGGCGTATTACCAGATCTACTGCCGCTCGTCTAGCCTTTGGAGCGTAAGGATTGTTAGAATAAGCCATAGCAGGCTACTCCTTTCTGATTAGGTGGTACTAATCTAGTGTAGGATAGTCTGTTTTTTTAGGCAGAGGATGTTGCGAAGGTAGTGAACCTTTACGGAGGGGTTGAGTTATTATGATTTTTATGTTACAATTCACTGTATGAATAGAGAATCTACACTTCCCAATGAGCCACTCTGGGTGCCGAAAAGAGAATTTCTTGACGAAGGAAATCGCCAGGCCATAATTGATATATTAGGCGTTATCGCAACAGACCGTTCTAACCAACAATTTGCTGAAGCTGCGCAGGCGGTTGCTAGTGATGTTGAAAGTGGTGGTGAGTTGGCGTCAGATTCGCGAGATTTCATGTGGGCGCGCTTTATGGGTGTTCAGCATGGTACTATGGAGGGTGGCGACGGTAAGGTGCGGGTCAATGAGGAAAACTATCCTAGGTTGCAACCGTTGGCTAAACAGCTGCATTATGGCGATATGCGTTTTCTAGAGTCAAATCCGGCCGATACTACTGTAGAGTATGGTAACAGTATTATTCTAGGCGGATCAGCGGGAGAGATGCCAAGACGTCTACAAGCTGCACGAGGTGAAAATCCACGAGATATTGCTGTTCGGGATACGTATTTACTGGTCGGACAGCGTCAGCGCTGGAATGGCATACCAACCGAAAAAGATCCTGATGCTATTTTGTCGGCGGTATCAAGATCGCTTGGCGGTGTTGACATGGATAGGCTCAAGGAAAAATCACCTTGGCTGCGGGATGAGCTACGCAAAAAGGTTGAGGCTGGTAGTTGGGATGAGGCATTCGCTACGGAGCTGGCGATTGGACGGCTGGGTCTTGAGGCTTACTTTGATAGGCATGGCTTAATTGACTGGGAGAATGGTATTGAGGAGATTGCGCCTAGCGGCAACCAGCCAAGTATACCGGGTGTTCCGGATCGAGAAAATGTCTTGGTAACGTATCACTTGCTTGATGGAACTCGCGCAACATTGCTAAATGCTGCTGCAGTACCGAGAAAGCGCGGTGTTCCACGGCCAACGAGTGATAGTCAGATCAAAGAACTACTAGATTTAGGTGTCCTAGAGCGCAATAAAGAGCATCCTCTCAGCATCGTTGCAAATTTACCGCACTATCTTCGAGCCGCTACTGATGTCGCTATTCGGATATTGGAACACCCCGGGACAAGGGATATGGTCATTGCTCCCCCTGTCTCGCCGTATAGGCCGTCAAGCCCAGAGAATGTCCTAAAAGCGCTAGGAGAGATTCCGGCAACCTATAAGGCTGATAAGCGTGTTCACGCCGTATTGCGTGGCGAAAATCCGGACGCTAGAGAGCTGGCTGATTTGTAGGAAATACGAAGCAGCAAGCAGAGTTAAACGGTTAGGCCAGGCGCCATAGGAGCAAATGTAACGTGTATTGTATAGTGAGCTGCCGTTCATCGAAGGAGATTGATTTTCAGAGCGGATTGCGTCTGGTAGGCTTTCTTATAAAGTTAAAGCGTACAGCAGCGCTGTGATATAATAAAAGGCGCGAATATAACCCGCAGACGGTGATGGATGTGTGGTGTGTTGATAGTAAACCAGCACGCATACACCTGTTACTGTCTTTGCGAGAAAGAGAGGATCTATGGCAATTATTAACCCGAGCGGCAAGGAGATTTTTAGCGTTACCACCGAGCTGTGCGGCCGGCCGCTGACGCTGGAGGTCAACCGAGTTGGTTTCCGGACGACGGGCAGCGTACTGGTGCGCTATGGCGATACGGTGGTGTTGGGCAGTGCTCAGGTAGGCAGCCGGCCGGTGCAGCTGGACTATTTCCCGCTGTCGATTGATTATGAAGAGCGGTTTTATGCGGCGGGTAAAATTTCTGGCTCGCGGTTTATTAAGCGCGAAGGCCGTCCCAGCGACGAAGCAGTACTGATCGGTCGGTTGATTGACCGTCCGATTCGGCCGCTATTTCCAAAGGGCTACCGCCAAGAAGTGCAAGTCGTGGCGACGGTGCTGAGTATGGATCCGGATTTCCGCCCGGACGTGGTGGCGATGATTGCAGCGTCGAGCGCCTTGATGCTGACCGGCACGCCGTTTGACGGGCCGGTGGCGGGCCTGCGGGTGGGCCGCGTGAATGGCGAGTTTAAGGCCTTTTTGACGCCCGAGGAGCGCCAGCAATCTGATTTGGACCTGGTGGTGGCGGGTATTGAGAGCGGCATCACCATGGTGGAAGCCGGCGCCAAGGAAGTATCAGAAGAGGTGATCGTCGACGCCATGGCCTGGGCGCACCAGATGATGCAGCCAGCGATTGCCTTGCAGCGGGAATTAGCAGCCAAAGTTGCACCAGCCGCACAAGAATATGAATTAGTCTTACCCGACGAAGCAATTCAGCAGACGGCTGACGAGTGGGTTGATGGCAAATTAGGCGAGAAAATCCGCCGGCCGTATCCGGAGCGCAACGAGGTAGTTAACGAAATCCGCTGGGCATTTCACGAAGCGATGGCCGAAAAGCTGGGTTTGGGCGCTGAGGAATACGACGAAGTACGCGACGAATACGATGAAGCATTTACCTTGGCGTTGCACAAAGATGTTCGCCGCGGTATCGTCGAGGACGGCAAGCGCCCGGATGGCCGCGCTTTGACGGAAATTCGCCCGCTAAGCTCAGAGGTTGGTTTATTGCCGCGAGCGCACGGTTCGAGCTTGTTCACCCGCGGCGTGACGCAGGGTATGAATATCGTGACCTTGGCACCGCTGAGTTACGCGCAGCTGGTTGATACTATGGAGGTCAACGACGGCGAGCGGCGCTATATGCATCATTACAATGCGCCAGGTTATACGGTTGGCGAGGTTAAGCGGATGGGCAGTCCAGGCCGGCGCGAAATTGGTCACGGCTACTTGGCGGAACGAGCCTTGACGCCAGTGCTGCCGAGTGAAGAAGACTTCCCATACGCTATTCGTAGCGTCACTGAAATTATGAGCCAAAACGGTTCGACGTCGATGGCAGCGACCTGTTCAAGCTGTCTGGCGCTGATGGATGCTGGCGTGCCCTTGACGGCGCCGGTTAGCGGCATTGCTATGGGTTTAATGATGGACGGTGATACGCCGTACGTACTGAGTGATATTGCAGATGCCGAGGACTTTGCCGGCGATATGGATTTCAAGGTGACTGGTACAGCCAAGGGCATCACGGCGCTACAGATGGATATGAAAGTGCATGGTTTGCCGGTGGCAGTGCTGCGCCAAGCGATTGAGCAGAGTAAGGCGGGCCGGGCATTTATTCTTGACCATATGCTGAGTATTTTGCCAGCGCCGCGTGAAGCACTTAGCCCGTACGCGCCGCGGATTGAAAAGCTAAAGATTGATCCGGATAAAATTGGCGCGGTCATTGGCAAAGGCGGCGAGGTGATTAACAAGATTACTAGCGAGACTGGTGCTGAGGTTGATATCAAGGAAGACGGCTTGATTACCATCGCCAGTCCGAACGGCGAATCGATTGAGAAGGCGCTCAACTGGATTAAAAGCCTGGTCGAAGAGCCAGAAGTTGGCAAAATCTACGAAGGCAGAGTGGTCAGTATCAAAGATTTCGGGGCGTTTGTGAATATCTTGCCGGGGATTGACGGGATGGTGCATATCTCGAAGCTGGCCGATCACCGCGTGGCTAAGGTGACTGATGTGGTCAAGGAAGGACAAACCGTTCGCGTGAAAATTACCGGCATCGATGAGCGCGGTAAGATTAACTTGACGATGATCGGGTTGTAAATGGTATACTAAGAGGAGGTTAACGAGGAGGAGTATGGATAATAGTAATAACCAGCAGAAACAAGCGCCAGTTCAGCCAGCGCCGCAGCCAGTACCTGGCGGCCAGCCGCCGATGCCTGGTCAGACACCAGCGCAGCCCGGTACACCGCCGTATCAAATGCCGCCAAAGAAAAAAATGAGTAAAGGCGTCCTGTGGGGGATTATCGGCGGTTCAATCGGCCTGGTGGTAGTTGTCGTAGCAGTAATTTTGGCTATTGTCTTTTTAGGCGGCCCAAGCAAGGAAGACTATAAAGACTTGGTATCGACGATTAATAGTTTTAACCGGTCGGACATCTCTGGAGGTATGAGTTCAGATCCTGATAATTATAAAAAGAATGTTGATAAGGCTATAGAAAAGATTGACGAATATCATAAAAAAATAGATTCGCACAAAGCTCTTAAAGACAAAGAACTGAAAACTGCCTACGATAAGTACATTGACGAATGGAATAAAAGCAAGAAACAGTTAGCTGAAGCTGCCGAGGGTATAGGCTCCTACAGAAAGTATGCAAAAGTTTGCAAAGCCTATGTAAGCGTGAGCTACACAACGAAGACTGGCGACGAGGTGGCAAAAGAATTCGACGAAAAAACGAAAGACTGTATTAAAACGTTGAAAGATATGGAAAAATCCGGTAATTCAAAGGTGTCAGAATTTGCTAAAAGTATGTCAGAATACTATTCGGCGCTGAAGAAATATTACGTAGACGTAGCTAAAAGATACAGCAGTAAAGATACTTCATCGGCTTATCCGACATACCCGAAATATCCAAGCACATCGTCGCTTATTTCATCCATGTCAAAAAGTGCTGATACGAAAGCGTTGGACGACTCATATAGTGATTTTAAGAATATCCTAGAGGAAAAAGCTAATAAATAGTCGATTTTAGCAGATCATTAAAAACGCCTCGCCAGACGGGGCGTTTTTTGGTATACTTTTGGTATAAAAAAGAAAAAAGGAGAATTCATGAACGAACAACCGCAATCGCCTCAAATGCCATTCCAGCCGGCACCGCCACAGGGTCCGCCAACTTCGCCCCAACAGTACGGGCAGCCGCAGCAGCAATTGACGCCGCCGCAGCCAGTACCTGGCGGCCAGCCGCCGATGCCTGGTCAAGCACCGATGCAGCCGATGATGCAGCAGCCAATGCAGCCGTATCAAATGCCGCCAAAAAGAATAAATAAAGGTCTATTATGGGGGATTATCGGCGGAGTCGTCGGACTTGTCTTGATAGTCGTAGCAATAGTTGTGTCTTTGATTGTGTTCTCTGGTCCATCGGACAAAGATTATATGGAGGCGCAGAAAGTGCTGGATGAAGCACACACTGCTTATTCGGATATTTCGGATAAAACATATGCTTTGTTTTCGTCGAGTACAAAAGGGGCAAATAACTCAAGCACAATTGATTCGCTGAAAAAGTCAAAGAAGACGCTGGATGAGAAATTTAACAAACTCAGCAAGATGAAGGCAATTACCGGCGATAAAAAAGTAAAAGAAAAATGGGATAAGTTAAACGAAAAGCGCGATAAGTTCAATAAGATGATTGATTTTTCAATTGAACTAGGAGAAAAGGTATTGCCGGCATTCTTTAAGGCATTACAGCTTAACAGCTCTTCAACAATATCGGATATTAATAAAGCAATTACTGACATTGATAATATTTCTACTAGCGATGCTGATACGAAGCAAATGATGACAGAAGCGGCAAATTATTTGAGAGCAGCAAGAGATTACGCGAATGCTAAAAGTTCAAGCAGCTACTCTTACGATTCAAATGCCTATGATAAATACATGGATGCTGCCGATCGGTTTGAAGCGGCGCATAAAAAATGGACTAATTCGGTCGACAAGCGGACTGATGAGGCGCAGATCAAGAATGAGGTAAACGATTTGATTGAAGAGTTATCGCATAAGGGTAAAGATTCGTAAGAGGAAAATACGGCCGCCTCGCTTCAATTGGGGCGGCTTTTACTAAGTTATGGATAAGCAAGCTGAATTAGACGCATTGGCGGCGGAAATTGTCGAAGCTGGGATTTGTTCGGAATTGGCGGCTCAAGCAACGCAGCTGGTGATGGGCGATGGCAATGCTGATGCTGATATCGTATTTATCGGCGAAGCGCCGGGCAAGAATGAGGATTTGCAGGGCAAGCCGTTCGTCGGTGCAGCGGGTAAATTCCTCGATGAGATGCTGGCGGCAGCTGGTTTGCGGCGCTCAGATGTTTATATTACCAACATTGTGAAGTATCGGCCGCCAAATAACCGCGACCCGCTGCCAGAGGAGAAGCGCCAGTTTTGGCCGTATTTGATGCGGCAATTAGAAATTATTCAGCCAAAAGCGGTGTTAACATTAGGGCGGCACAGCGGCGGCGGTTTTATTCCTGGATTAAGGATTAGCCAAGATCATGGACGGCCGCGGCGGGTACGCTTGCATGAGCTGGAGTTTGTAGTGATTCCTCTGTATCATCCGGCAGCGGCGCTGTACAATGGCGGTATGCGCCAGACGCTGATTGATGATTTTATGCGGGCGGCGGCGTTTGTGCAGCAGAATAATCCTGAATCGTAAGGTTGGCACGCTGGCAACCTATAGATATCTGCTCAAAAGCCGAGGCTTATTCCCAATCCGTTTATTAAACTCTTGCCAAAATTAAGCAACCGTAGTATAGTGGATAATCGATATCCACTATATCTAATTTACGGAAGGACTAATATGAAACTATCGGGAGCTGTCGAACAAGCCTGCTGTATCATGGCGATTTTGGCTGACCCGCAGCGAAAAGCGCCGATAACCAACGATGCTTTGGCAGAAAAGATGGCAGTATCGCCGACCTATCTGAAGAAAATTAGCCGCAAGCTGGTGGTGGCGCGGTTGATTACCTCGACGCAGGGCGCTGGCGGCGGTTTCATTTTGGCGCGGGAAATGGGCCAAGTGACGCTGCATGATGTGGTGCTGGCGATTGAAGGCGAAGCACCGTTTTTTCAGCCTCAAGGAATTGTCGAGCGGGTATTTGCGTCGCGGCCTCGCCAGGTGGAAATTGGCATGAATATGATTGAAAAAGTCTTTTCCGAGGCGCAAGAGAAGTGGAGCGAGTATCTAAAAACGGTAACGTTAGAAGACGTTGTCAAGGAGGTAATGCATGGTTGAAAAATTAAAGCGGCTGTCAAGCAGGCACCGCGTCAATATGGTGCGAGCTGAGTGGCAGCACCTCTGTAAAAACAAAATATTACTGCTATCGATGGCGGTTATTTCGTTTATTCCGATTATGTACAGCGGTTTTTTCTTGGGTTCAATTTGGGATCCATATGGGCAGGTGAAAAATTTGCCGGTGGCATTTGTCAATGAAGACAAAGGCGCGCAGCTGAACGGTCAAACGGTCAATATTGGGCAATCGGTCGAGCAAAAACTCAAAAGCAATCACGATTTGGGTTGGGAATTTGTGAATAAACAGCAGGCTGATGATGGGGTCAATAGCGGGCATTTCTATGCGGTGGTGACTGTTCCGACGGATTTTTCGGCAAAAGCGGCGTCGATTACTGCTGCTCAACCGCAGCAAGCGGTGATTCGCTACACGACTACGCCAGCCAAGAACTATATCGGTTCGCTGGTCAGTAATCAAGCGGCTGAAAAAGTCAAAACGTCGGTGGCTGAGCAAATTACTCAGGCGTACGCTAAAGGTGCGTTGGAAAATATCGGTAAGCTCGGCGATGGTCTGGAGACAGCAGCGGGCGGCGCAGCTAAACTGCACGGCGGTTTGACGCAGCTGCAAGCGGGCGCGCAAACTTACACTGGCGGTGTTAAACAATTGGCGGTAAATCAGCGAGCGATGGCTAATGGCTTAGCGCGGCTCGGCGATGGATCGCGCCAATTGCAAGCAGGCTTGGGCCAATTGTCGAACGGTTTGCCAAGCGAATCGCAAGTTGCGCAGTTAACAAACGGTATGAAACAGTTGCAGGCAGGCCTTAATCAATTAAATACCAGCGTGTATAATCCATCGCCGACGCTTGTTAATCAGCAGAGCAAAGTGCAGAGTGAAGCACGAGATCTGACGCAAACAATGCAAGCGTCTTTAGCTGATTTATCAGCAGCAGGTGTTGTATTGAAAGATTTGGGCAGCCAGGCGGTAGCTTCTGGCGGTTCGACAACCATAAATTTGCCGCAAATTAGCCAGCTTTCCCAGGCGCTTAATAAAACGCAAACGATTAGCGTTCAGGCGGCTGCGCTGCTTAAAGATTTGCAGATGCTTACCCAAAGTCTGTCAACGCAGCAAGCACAATTGCAAACCGGCGTTTCGACGCTGAACAACGGCGTTAACCAGCTGGCGCCGAATGTAACCGCTGCTCTTAATGGCTATAACAGCGTCAGAGCGGCGAATAATCAGTTGCTGGCCGGCTCGACATCGCTGGCGAATGGTCTGGCGCAGGCGCAAACTGGCAGCCAACAACTAGCGAACGGCGCGCGGCTGTTAGATAGTCGCTCTGGTGTATTAACAAATGGCGCGTCGCAATTGGCGGGCGGCGCGGATACTCTGGCTACGAAGCTAGCAGATGCTTCCCAGCAACTCAAAATACAACCAACTGGCGCAGCTACCCAGCAGCAGATGGCGAACCCGGTGAAATCGGAAACGACCAAACAGGGCGACGTGCCGAATTACGGCTACGCGCTGGCGCCGTATGTGTTGTCGCTGAGCTTGTTTGTCGGGGCGATTGCTCTGAATATTATTTATCCAATCCGCAAAACTTTTGCCGAGCAGGAAAATGCCTTTCGCTGGTGGCTGGCCAAAGCTTCGGTTACTGGCGTGGCGGCTTTTGTTCAGGCAACAATTTTGATGCTGATCATGGTTTATTGCCTGGGTCTAGTGCCAGATCATCCAGTGAATTTCATCGGGGCGATTTATTTGACGTCGTTTGTCTATATGTCGATCGTGTCGCTGCTGGTAATTGTGCTGGACAACCCAGGACGCTTCCTAGCGATGGTACTATTAGTGTTGCAGCTGGGGTCAAGCGAGGGGACGTTCCCGATTCAAACAGCCAATAGCTTCTTTCAGGCGGTTAATCCGCTGGTGCCGATGACTTATTCTATCCGGGCGCTGCGCCAGGCTATTTCGGGAGGTTTAGGCAGCTCGTTCTATAGCGATAGTATGTGGGTGCTAGTGGGATTCTTGTTGGCGGCTAACCTGTTAACGATCGGTTTCTTTATCTACCGCGGCAAGCGCAAATTCGCTCATACTTCGGTAGATGGCGACGATTAATCCTCTTTGAGATTTTTAAGAAATGCCAGTGTCGCTGAAAAAAATGGCGCTGGCATTTTAGCTGGCGTAGAGTTATTTTTGACAAAATACTGACAGTTTGCTAGAATAAAGCTACTAACGAGAGGGATTTCTAATGAGTAAAATAACACCTCTCTACCTGGTTTTTAGATTATTGTAATAAAAAAGGAGTATAACAATATGGGTCAGCGGCGACTGGCAACACCGCAGAAGGACGATACTAAAAAGCGTCCACAATCAAAAAAGAGTAATAATGCAGTATTAAATAACACCACTACTCGCAAGGGCGAGGTGTTTCGGGCTCAGCGTCGGACGAGCGAGAATGTTAATCTCAGGGCGTCGCAGCACGTGATCGATATCCCGGTCAACAAATCAGTTTACAACGGCTATGGCGGCGAGCAATTTAGCGCCAAAATGCAGCCAAAACGTGTCCGCGGCGGTAAGCCAAAACTAAGGATTATCCCAATCGGCGGTGTCGGCGAAATGGGCATCGGTAAAAACATGAACGCCATTGAGTACGATGATGAGATTATCGTCGTAGATATGGGCTTCCTGTTTCCGGGCAGTGATTATCCAGGTATTAATTACATCACGCCAGACATCACATGGCTAGAAGAAAATAAGCATAAAATCAAGGCACACGTGTTTACCCATGGACACCTTGATCACATCGGCTCCTTCCGGCACTTTATTCACCGAATTCCAGCGCCGGTTTATGGATCAAAGTTTACTATCGGTATGCTGGATAAGTCGATGGCTGATGCGGATACCGATTTTCAGCCAGACTTTCGAGTGATGGACCCATTGAGCCACGAAATTGTTCAAGTGTCGAAGCACTTCTCGGTGGAGTTAGTGCGAGTAAACCACTCTATTCCTGACTCGACAGCGGTGATCATTCGGACACCATTGGGTGTGATCATTGACTCTGGCGACTGGCGATTTGAGGAAAGTCCAGTTGATGGTCAGAAGTTTGACCTCAAGCGCATGACTGAAGTGGCGTCCAAAGAAGGCGTGTTGATGTTCATGAACGAATCGACCAACTGTGAATCGGCTGGTACGCATACCCACACCGAGTTTGATATTCAATATTCTATCGGCCAGGTGATGGATAAATTCAGTAACAGCCGGGTGATTTTAAGCTGTTTCTCGTCGCAGGTGCACCGCTTGCAACTGATTTTGGAGGAAGCGCATAAGCACGGGCGTAAGGTGGCGTTTGCTGGCTTTTCAATGATTCAGAACTTGGAAGTAGCGCTGCGCTCAGGCACCATCAAGATTCCGAAAGATACCGTCATGAAGATGGAAGATATCATCAAGCTGCCGGATAGCCAGATCACCGTGGTCTGTACTGGTTCACAGGGTGAATTTAATGCCGTGCTGAGTCGTATGGCAACTGGCGCGCATAAATACATGAAAATCAAGGGCTCTGATGTGGTGGTGTTTAGCTCTAATCCAATTCCGGGCAATGAGAAAAACGTGGTGCGAACCGTTGACGGCTTGATGCGCGAGGGTTCTGATGTGATTCAGAACGGCAAGACACACTTGACGGGGATTGGGCCGCTGCACTTGTCGGGACATGGTTATTATGATGATCACGTCAAGTTGATTAACGCGTTGAACCCAACATACTACATGCCAATTCACGGCGAATTTCACATGTTGGTTTACAATGCTCGGCTGGCAGAAAAAGAGTGCGGGATTCCGCGGAAGAATATCTTTGTGTGCGACGCCGGCGATATTATTGAAATTGACGTTGAGCGGCAAGCTAAGAAAGCCGGTCGAATTCAGGCTGGCGGTGTGATGTATGATGATACGGGTGCTATTGTGTCTGAGGTGGTACTGAAAGACCGCATTCATATGTCTCAAGAGGGAATGTTTGTGGTGGTGCTGACTGTACAGCGCGGCACAGGGCGGTTATTAACTAGCCCGGACATTATTTCCCGCGGTTTCATCTACCTGCGCGATTCCGAGGAATTGATGAATATGATTCGCCAGTACTTGAAACAAAAGGCAGTGCGGAGTTTTGCTGGCAAGTACGACCTTGACGTGGTGAAGAAGGAAATTAAGGACGAAGTCACGCATATTTTGTACGACCAGACGCGCCGCACACCGATTGTTATCCCAGTTATTAACGAGGTTGGTGGTTTGAAAACGGTAAAATCGACTACTGCTTCGAGTACTTCTACCGCAAAGACACCGGTGCGCAGCAAAAAACCTGCCACCGCTTCAGCGGAAGAGTCAAAAATGACTCTGCCAACCATGCCGCGCCGCCGTTTCCCGCGCCGCCAGGTGCCGGACACCGAGGCGAATGACACCAAGGCTCGGGAGCGACATGACGTGCGGGCGTATTAATGTGTATAATAAATAGGTATGGCGAAGAAACGAAAGGCAGTTAAAAAGACAGCTCCTGCTAAACCGCAGCATAGCCTGCCGGCGGGTTTTTGGTCGCAAGTCGGTGCGGTGTTGCTGATTTTGTTTTCTTTGCTGTTGGTAGTGGCGTGGTTTGGTGTTGGCGGTCCGGTGCTTAAATGGATTGATACAGTGTCGCTGCAGGCTGTCGGCTATACGATGTATGCTTTGCCAATTTTGCTAATCTATTTGGCGGTGGAAACCTTTCGAGCGGAGGGTAATCAGCTGCCGCTAGCTGTTAAATTTGCGGCGGTTTTGGAGATTGTTTGGTTTTCTGGCTTGTTCGGCTTGCTAAAAACCGCGTCGCGTCCAGAGTCTGGCGGTTTCGTCGGCGATTCAATCAATATGGGCGTTCTGCAAATGGTTGATTCGGTAATTGCAGCTATAATTTATTTAGTCTTAATTTTTATCACCGTGCTGTTTATTACTCAAACCTCGCCATTTACGGTATTCAGTAGGGTTTGGGAAATGATAAAAACTGACAGATCTGAAGACGATACGAATCGCTCGGTGATGAAACAAGTGGCGAAGCGTGATTCTGGCGATAAATTGGGCGATATTAAGTTGAATGCTGGCGTGCCGATTATTGACACCGCTAAAGAGAAGAAAAGTTTACTAAAAAGTAGTAAAAAGCAACTGCCGCACCCGGAAAAGGCGGAAGAGCAAACTGCTTTGGTGGCAACTCGGGATCCAAACTGGCAGCCGCCAAGTTTGGAATTGTTGGAGAGGAACGAAAGCGGGGCCGATGCCGGCGATACGCGCCAAAACGCGCAAATTATTCACGATACGCTGTCGGAATTTAATATTGATGCGGAAATGGGTGATATTAACGTCGGGCCAAAAGTGACGCAGTATACCTTAAGACCGCCAAGCGGCGTGAAGTTAACGCGAATTACGGCGCTGGAGACCAATATTGCGCTTAATTTGGCAGCGCAGAGTTTGCGTATCGAAGCGCCGATACCAGGGCAAAAAGCAGTTGGTATAGAGGTGCCAAATCGTAAAGCTGCTGACGTGCGCTTATACGGCACGCTCAATTCTAAACAATGGAAGTCTGCCCGCGAACAGCTTAGCTTTGCTATTGGCAAGGATATTTCCGGACAGGTGGTGGTTGGTGAGCTGGGAAAGATGCCGCACTTGTTGATTGCCGGACAGACTGGTTCTGGTAAGTCGGTGATGATTAATACGCTGTTATCTAGTTTGCTTTACCGTAATAGCCCAAGTGACATGAAGCTGATTTTGGTTGACCCGAAACAAGTGGAAATGGCGCCGTATGAGGACATTCCGCATCTGCTTACCCCTGTTATTACCGAACCGGAAAAGACGATTTCGGCACTGAAGTGGGCGGTTAACGAGATGGAGCGGCGATATAAATTATTGGCGGCAGAGAAAATTCGTAATATTCGAGATTATAATAAAAAGTTGCAGTCGCGCGCTAAAAAGATTGCCATCGCTGATGAAAACGGCAATGTCCAGCAGCATGAGGACGGTTCGATGCCGTACATCGTGATCGTGGTGGATGAAATGGCGGATTTGATGATGATTGCCAAACGTGACGTTGAGGCATTAATTGTTCGCCTGGCGCAGAAGGCCCGTGCAGTTGGTATTCATCTGGTGCTGGCGACGCAGCGGCCGAGCGTTGATGTGATCACTGGTTTGATTAAAGCAAACGTACCAGCGCGTATTTCGTTTACGGTCGCTAGCCAGGTGGACAGTATGACGATTTTAGACCAAGCGGGCGCCGAAAAGCTGCTGGGCCAGGGCGATATGCTATTCTATACGCCAAGCATGAGCAAGCCGAAGCGTATACAGGGCGCGTGGGTGACGGATGATGAAGTGAATAAAATAACTGATCATTTGCGAATGCAGATGGCGCCGCAATATAATGATGAGGTGGTGGCGCAGCCGGTACAATTGAACGGCAAGGGCGGCGTGATAATGGATTTCTCTGAGGGCGGCGATGATAAATTTAAGGATGCGGTACGCGTGGTGGTTGAGCGGCGTAAGGCTTCGACAAGCATGCTGCAGACTCGGCTAGGTATTGGCTACCAGCGGGCGGCGCGGATTATTGAAGAGATGGAAGAGCGGGGTATTATTGGTGCAGCGAACGGATCAAAGCCGCGCGATGTCCTGATATCTAGTGTTGACGAGTTAGATATTTAAGCTCGGTGTTCTCTATGGCGCGGCAGGTGTTTTGCCTAATAACTATTTAACAACTGGATTCATACTCGCCGAGTATTGTTACGTTATGTTCGGCGCTTCTGATTTCGTCAACAGCCTTATGAAGTCGGTTTCCTGCCGCGTCAACTGTTAGAAAAAACTTATATTTCCAAGGTTGTCCAGCGATAGGCTGAGAATGAAGGCTCGCTAGATTTATATTCTGGCGGGCAAAAATTTGGAGAACCTCGGCCAAACTGCCAGCATGATGGGCGGTAGTCACAACCAGGCTGGCGCGGTTAGGGTTTTTCGGTGACATATTCGGATCAAGGACAAGGAAACGGGTTAGGTTATCGTCGGAATCCTGGATGTTTGTTCGGAGAATTGGTAGGTCGTATAAGTCCGCCGCTGCCGCGCTGGCAATTGCCGCAATTTGCGGATTTTGCTGCTGTTTGACAAATTCGACAGCGCCAGCAGTGTCAAAGAATTCAATCTGAGAGGCGTGCGGTAGAAAATCTTGCAGGAATTTTTGGCATTGGGACAGGGCGACCGGATGCGAATAAACTTTTGTAATGCCGGGTAGTGCCGCACCTGGCAAAGTGATCAAATTTTGGCTAATGCGTAGCGTGACTTCACTGGTAATAGGGGCTGTACAATCTTCAATTTGCCGGTATGATTCGTTGATGGTGCCGTGGATAGTGTTTTCGACGGCTACAATGATGGCGTCGGCCTTGCCCTCGCGATAAGTTCTAAAAACATCGCCGAAGGTATCGCAAGGTATAATTTCAATATCTGAGCCGTATTGTTTATGGGCGGCCTGTTCATGAAATGAGCCAGCTTGTCCTTGGATGGCGATACGCATGCTAGTATCATAGTACACTCTTTGGCTGGCGGCAATGGCTGCAGTAGGGTTCGGTATTGCAAATGCGGAGTAATATTGCCTGGCTATTGACAATTATAATAAAATATGCTAGCATTGACAGAGCAAAATTAAACCAAGGAAAGACGAAAGAAGAGTTCGGTATGCCGCGACCAAAGCAAAAATCACCAGAGCAATTTATTGCTTCATCGCCAATTGGCGAAAAGTTAAAAGGGGGGGGTATTTGAAAGAAACCTTGCCTCTGGCGCGCTACGCCTTATTGAAATAAACGGCGAACCGCAGGAGCTTAGCAAATTAGGCAACAAAGAAGAAAAAATTAAGGGAACGCTAAAAAGCGGCTATTTCGGCATTATAAAGCCTGAATCAAATGAATTATATATTGATGCAGAAATTGAGGGTCTGCTGATTCGCCGAGATAAAGTGCCGGAATCGTATTTTGAATTACAAAGACGGATTGCGCGCGAACGCGGTTATGGCGACTTCGAACTTACCGACAGGCAAAAAGAAGAAGATGTAAAAAGGCTGCGAGCAGATCAGGGGGAGAGTTTAACTAAATGGTCTGATTATTTACGCAGCGAAGAAAACGGACACTCCTATCCTGATTGGTTTAAAGTATATGTTTGGGAGTCGCTCAAAAAGATGGGTGAATTTGACGAGGAAGGCGGTAAGTTTAAGAAGCGTACTAAATCTACCGTGGCGCCGTGGCCAGAACTGAATGCTGAAGCTTTATCATACGTATATGACAAGGTAAGCGAAGGCGTTATTCAGGGTAAAGACATTGAAGATAAGCAAATGACGGAGCTGCTAAACAGAGGAAACTTCGCAGCTATGTATGCATATGCTATATACAGCACCGAAGTTGGCGGTTTAACGCCGGAACTGCGTGAGATTACTGATGGCTCCTGGGTAAAATATGACCGGATTGAAGGAGAGTATCGTCCAAATTATAGCCGCCGCCGTACTAGGCGAGGATATGAGGCTACAGACAAAAGTCTTGTAGATAGCGACACTGCCATGCGGCTCGCCGAATCGCTACAGGAAAAAGGCACAGGGTGGTGTACGGCTGGCACGAATACTGCGGCGAATCAGTTATCAAAAGGGGATTTCTATGTCTATTACACGCGAGATGACGACGGTAATGATACGATGCCGCGCGTCGCGATTCGTATGGAAGGTAATCAGGTTACCGAAGTTCGCGGTATTGCACCCAGGCAAAACGTAGAAGATAACTTATTGGATGTTGTCGCAGAAAAGCTTAACACGCTGCCTGGCGGTAGCGAATATTTTAAGAAAGTCGAACAAATGCGACGGCTAACAGAGATTGATAATCGTGTTAAGGCTGGCGGCGAGTTAACGGCGGAAGATCTTAAATTTTTATGGTTTGGCGAAAGGATTAGAGGGTTTGGCCTATATGAAGACAGCCGCGTTGACAAGCTTTTAGAGGATAGGTATCGTGAAGATGACTTTGATTTTGTACTTAGGTCTGCTGACGATGTTAACGAATTAGCTAGCAGGATGAATATTAAAAAACTTTTCCCAGAGGAAATTAGTAAGCTTCTTGGACTTGGGGCGAACGTGGACGATATTGCATCTCGTATGGGCGGCGGTCAAATTAGCGAATTTCTTTCAGATTTTGCTTCGGCCGGGGCTGATATGAATGCGATCGCCTCTCGTTTTATTGAGTATCCAGAGTTTTTCTTAGCACATCTTAATAGCTTTATTGAGGCAGGGGTTAGGATTGATGATAATGTAATAGCTAGACTTCTTTCGCGGGCTGATTCGATGACGTTAAGAATGGATGTTTACAAAGCAGAAAATTTTGGACATCAACCGCACCCGATGGTTATAGATTACTTCCGCCGTTAGAAACGGTACTCTGATTTTTATTGGATTCTTTCTGGGTGGGATTTTCCCTGGTAAACAGTACTAATTTAGTGTATAATTACCTATGTATATTAACCTAAGGTTGCGTGAGATAACGTAACCATCCGTACGGATTCCAAAGGAGGAAATATGAACGAGTACGAGCTGACTGTTCTTATTCATCCGGATTTAGAGTCTACTTTAGATTCGGCGCTGGATAAAGTTCGCGGCTTAATCACCAGTAATGGCGGTGAAATTGTCAAAGAAGACAACTGGGGTAAGAAAAAGCTGGCTTACCAGATAAAGCGGGAAGATTTTGCAATCTATGTTTGCTTTGACGTTAAGCTGCCAAGCGATGCGCCGCTTAAGATATCAAATATTTTGAATATTACTGATGAAGTTTTGCGCTATTTGTTAGTCAAAGTTGATGAAAAAACCCGTAAAGCTTTAAGCGAGCAAAAAGAGAAGGCAGAAAAAGCTGCCGCTGAGGAAGTGTTAGATAAAGATTAGCCGTTTATTTTATTAACTAAAAAGAGAGGGTAAAATTATGGCAAGAAGTATCAACCAAGTTATTCTGCTCGGCAGGCTAACACGCGATCCAGAGCAGCGAACAACTGCTTCTGGCAAGAATGTCGTTAGTTTTAGTATCGCAGTGAGCCGGGCGACTCAGGATGACCAAGCAGATTTTTTCAATGTGACTGCATGGGAAAAATTGGGTGATTTGGTTATGCAATACCTGAACAAAGGCCGCCGCGTACTTGTTCAGGGGCGCTTGCGCCAGGATAGCTGGGAAGATAAGGATACTGGCAAACGCCAGAGCAGGATTGAGGTTGTGGCGACGGACGTAACATTTTTGGACGGTCCGGCTAATGATAACAGTTCTTCTGCAGCTTCTACGGCACCGAAAAATAGTAAAAGAGAGGAAGCGGTGACAGAGATCGACGACAAGCCGATTGATTTGAGCGAGATTCCTTTCTAGTATAATAAGGAGTTTATATGGCAAAAGTAAAGAAAAGTACGCCGGTAGTTTTTGACTATAAAGACGTCAAGACTTTAATGCGGTACATTAACGCTTATGGGCAGATTGAGCCAATTGGCAAAACTGGACTAAGCGAAAAACAGCAGCGAAATTTGGCAGTAGCGATTAAGCGCGCCCGCCATCTTGGCTTGTTGCCATTTGTTGCCAACAATTAATAGTAAATTAAGGTAATATCTCGCTGCTGTTCTATTTTGGCAGCGGGATATTTTGTTAGGAAGGTAAAATGTATCAACCAACAGATTTGAAAAAAGGTACGGTGTGTCAGATTGACGGTAAGCCGTATAGAGTAGTAGAGTATAGCCAAAAAGTAATGGGCCGCGGCGGATCGATTGTAAATGTTAAGCTGAAGAATTTGATTGACGGTAGCGTAATACCTAAAACATTCAAAGGACAAGAACGAATTGAAATGGCAGAAGTGAGCAATAAAACGGTTCAGTACCTGTATAATGATGGCAGCAATTTCTTTTTTATGGATCCAGAAAGCTTTGAGCAGTTTGAATTGCCGGCAGATATTGTGGACAATGCCAGCAACTTTTTAAAGGAAGGCGATGAGCTTACTTTGCAGTTTTTTGACGGCAAAGTTATTAATGTAGAATTGCCAAAAAACTTATATTTGAAAGTTACATATACGGAAGATGTCGTTAAAGGCGATACGACTTCGTCGGTTATGAAGGATGCAACTATGGAAACAGGATTGGTGGTAAAAGTTCCGGCATTCATTAAGCAAGGAGATGTTATTAGCGTCGATACCTCAACTGGTGAATATCGCGAACGTAAAAAATAATTATAAGCTAGTACGAATTTAGTAAAAAGCGCCATAAAGCAACAAGCTTGGACGGCGTTTTTTATTGCGCGGTGTTTACGATACAATTGAGCCGTTTCAAACGTAAAATGATAGATTGTCGGGATCTATTGTCTTGTTGAGAAGGTGCAACTAGGCATGAAAAAATGACAAGCATAGCTGTGTTGAGCAAAATAAGTGTTCAATTGGAGTTTTGCTTATTTTTGATAAAACTTACTGTGCTTGGAGTGATATGGTTGAGAAATACGATAATATTACGTTGTTATTTATACAACTATATGTAAAAAGAACAACAAAAGCTTTAATTAGATGATAAAAATACAACATTGTATAAAATACAAAGAAACTATCCTACGTTCTCTAATATTTAGCGAGTACATACGGATAAAGTAGCTGGCGAGATAAAGCAGATATGTTAAAGATAGCAGCAAAAGGGCAGTGTAAAATAATCAACGATGTGTATATAACTACGTTGTTAAAAAAGCCACGTTACAATTGATGCCATATTTACATCATTTGTAGTAAAAATAACCTCATGGATTATCGGTAGCGAGCTGACCGCCAGTTTATAGGTTGTGCGGTATTTTCGGCGATGACCCGCGACATTGAGCGGATTATGTATCCATAGTAGAATTGAGGAATGAAGCAACGGTTAGATAAATTGATGCTGGCGCGCGGATTGGTAGGTTCGCGTTCGGAAGCCGAGAATTGGATTCGTTTGGGACGTGTGCGTGTTGGCGGGCGAGTAGTAGCCAAGCCGGGGTTGTTCGTTGATGAATCGGCGCCGATTGAATTAGCAGCGTCAGAGCGTTATGTGTCGCGGGCCGGATTAAAATTGGCGGGCGCGGCGAAAGCTTTTAATTTGGATTTTCATAGCAAGACGGTATTGGATATTGGCAGCAGCACGGGCGGCTTTACCGATTTTGCGCTGCAGCATGGCGCGAAGAAAGTATACGCTGTGGATGTTGGCACAGATCAGCTGCACCCGAGCTTACGCGGCAATAAACGAATTGAGCTGCATGAAAAAACTGACATTCGTGATTTTGTGCCAAGTGAAATTCCGGATATAGTGGTGATTGACGTGTCGTTTATTAGTCTGAGGCAAATTTTGCCGCACGTTGCGAAAATAGTTGATAAAAATACAACGATAGTAGCAATGGTTAAGCCGCAGTTTGAGGCGCAACGCCAACAGCTGACTCGCGGCGGTGTCGTCAAGAATGACGGCGTGCGGCGGGTAATTTTACGCGAGTTCGAACAGTGGGCGCGTGCTAATTTCATTATTATTGACAAAGCAGACAGCGAAGTGAAAGGCGCGCACGGCAACTTGGAGCGGTTTTATATATTGAGAAAAGCTGGAAGTTGTTAGCGGCTTATGCGGCTGGCCGGCAATTCGCTGGCAAATTGGCCTAAGCTATATCAAATTTAAGCGATTAAATGCTAAATTATTTACTAACGTTAAATCTAAATTCAACTACATCATCTGGCTGCATGACGTAAGTTTTACCTTCGGTGCGGATTTTGCCGGCGGCGCGAGCGTTAGCCTCTGAGCCGGCAGCGACTAAATCGTCGTAATTAACAACTTGGGCGGCGATAAAGCCCTTTTCGAAATCAGTGTGAATGACGCCGGCGGCTTGCGGAGCGGTCCAGCCCTGGTGGATCGTCCAGGCGCGGACTTCTTTCGGTCCGGCAGTTAAGTAACTTTGCAGTCCGAGCAAATCATAGGCGGCGTGGATCATTTGGGTTAACCCAGCTTCGGGTACGTCGTAGCTCTGTAACAGTTCGAGAGCGTCGCTGGGGTTAAGACCTTTAATTTCGTCCTCAAGCTTGGCGCAGATGAATAGGCTGCGAGAGTGTGGCACGAGATTGCGCAGGCTCTGCTTCTTGTCTTCGCTAGCCAGGGTTTCTTCATTGACGTTGAACACATAAATTACTGGCTTGGCGGTCAAAAGGTGTAAATCAGCGATATCGTCAGGATCGACGTCGGAAATTTCGTTAATTGGCGTGCCAGCGCGCAGTTTTTCAGCAAGCACTTCTAAACGATTTTTGATAGCGCTAGCTTTGGGGCTGGCTTTGGCCTCTTTGGCGAGGCGAGCTAGGCGAGTTTCTAGTGTTTGCAGATCAGCCAGAATCAGTTCGGTATTGATAGTGTCGATATCGCGTTTTGGATCGATAATATTATCGACATGAATGATATCGTCGCTTTCAAAAGCACGGACGATATGAACAATGGCGTCGCATTGGCGGATGTTAGCTAAGAACTTATTACCAAGGCCTTCGCCTTTGGAAGCTCCGGCGACCAACCCGGCAATATCGACAAAAGTCACGGTAGCCGGGATAATTTTCTCGGCGTGGTACATTTTAGCGAGGACGTTTAAGCGCTCGTCGGGTACCGGTACGATGCCAGTATTTGGTTCGATAGTGGCAAAAGGATAATTGGCCGCCAAAATATTATTATTGGTTAAAGCATTAAAAAGCGTGGATTTGCCAACATTCGGCAAACCGACAATTCCGATAGATAAACTCATGATAGCTATTATAGCAAAATACTTGCGATTTATAGATGACTGGGTTACCATAAGTATTATGAAGAATAGGGTAATATTATTTATAAGCATACCAGCTGCTGTACTATTTATCTGTGTTGGACTTATTCTATTGGGTTATTTATACGTTGGTATAAAAAATCCGTCTCAGGGGGTTATCTTGTCCAGTGCTCAGTCGGCTTGCGGGCAAAGTAGGGTTGAAGAGTTTAAAAAGATCATTGATTCAAGCAGCGGATACGACCAAAAGTCGTTTGACGGCATTGTCAGTGATATAAAGTCAAAGGCGGACTATGATAAGAATCCGGTTTGTAATTATATAGTCTTGTATCAGGCAAGTCTGGGCGATGATAAAAATCAGATAAAACAACTGAAAGAAACATTTGAAAAATCCATTGATGAATCTAACGATACAGGTCTGTTATATAAAATTGGAGCTACAAGTAATAATATAGATAAATTGACGGATAAAAACAGTATAGGTAGAGGATAAAGTGAAACGAACACACCTGTTTGTATTAACTAGCGGTATCCTTTTTACTGCAGTTGTTGGGGTGTTTGGTAGTAATAGTACGGCGTCTGCTATAGAGGCACGATATTGCCGCGGTTTTTATGGTCCTATTTCTGCTATAAATCAACAGAGATGTATTAATGCTAGAAATTCTGGCGAGGCTCACTCTTCGTATGCTATTTGTGATGATAGTAGCACAGCGTCAACTTGCGGCGCCTTTTGGGCTGGTTATCCAGGGACTAATTATTTTAGCGATCACATACCCGATATAGATCCGAATCAGAATACTGTGGATTTAGAGTTAAGAGGTTCGGCGTCTCCAGGTCCGCACTCGCAAAGAGGGCTTATATATGCTAAAAATATTCAAATTCAAATTAACGGCAGATATATTGCTAACAACCTTTGGCTATACCGGGGAGATATAGGTAATATAGGTGGTTATAACTGGACAACTGACCAAGCAAACCACCCCGGACAAAGCGCTAGAAGATTCAAATTGGATATAAGCAGCGTTCCTGCGGGCGGTGCTAAGACGTTCATTATACGAATGTATAGACAATTTACGTATTATACCAGAGAGCGCTATAACGAGTGCGTGAACCGTTACGGATCATTTGATGTTAATTCTTGCCCGTCTAATGGTGATGGGTCTGCTGCATGGCAGAATGTAGCTGTCACGATTAGAAAAAAACCTGGTTTATGGACGGTTGATGGACAGTCGTATGTCACCAAAGACGATGGCAATACTTGGCATCAGGGTTCTAATGCCTTAACTGCAAAGCCAGGAGATATTATCAGTTGGCGTCATGGGTTAAAGAATGCTACGGCAGATATGAATGAGAGTGTTAATACAGGCGTTGAACAGGAGAAAAGATGGCCTAATGACAGCCAGATTGGCGGGAGCTATTTCTCCAGAATAGATAAGAACAAGTCTAGAGGCGTAAATAATGGCAAGTGGTTCTATATGCGAGATAAAACTAGTGGCGATATGTTTACGCATAAAGTAACTCAGGATGATTTGGGTAAGAAAATATGCCAGAGAGTGTCTTGGTATAAAGAAGCGTGGAATAAGCCGAATTGGGGGCATGCTCAATCTGGCTATGCTTGTGCAAATGTTCTTTATGATTATAATTTAGTACCGTCTGTTGGCGTTGATTCAGAGAAGATGGATGAAGAAACAAAGGCGATTAGCGGTATTAGGGCGAGCGTTCAGAATAGTGGTCCAACAAAAGCAGATACTAATACTAAAAAATATGCAGTAGCCCGCTATGTGATAAAAGCAGAGTCTTCGCATGTTGGAGTCCCGTCTTCAGGAGACGGTGTTAGCCGGCCGGTGAATAATGGCAATGATGTCTGCGCGATTGTTCAGAGCATAGCTGGCGGCAGGTTTAATCCTAATAGCTGTAAGAGCTTGAGCTTGTCGAGTAATAATGAACAGCTGGCATCTGGCGCGATGACTGAATTCTTAGGAAGTACTTCTGATGATGTGTCTGATTTAGTTTTGCAAAGCGGCGATAAAGTGTGTTATGTGTCGATGGTTAGCTCATATAATAGGACTGTCGGGGAAAACACTTTCCGGTACTCAAATTCAAAGTGTGTATTTGTCAGCAAAAAACCTAAAGTCCAGATTTGGGGCGGTGATGCAAGAACAAACAAGGAAGCAATTACAAGTATTACCGTGCAGAAAAATACGAGATTGGAGACGGAGCATGTGATTGATGCGTCAGTTCTACAATCCTCTGGTTTATGGAAGACTGGTATTGATAACAACAATAATACTTTGAAGGATGATTCTAAAGATCCTCACTGGTCTATTATATGCTCTCAGGATTATAAGGGCGGCAGTGGTAATCAAAAAGCGTATAATCAAAGTAATAATCCTGCCTGGCTGCCAGCTTGTAAAGGCGATGCTAGCGGGCTAAAAACGGAATATCAGGCGAGAGTAATTATGCAGCGCGGTAATATGGTTGGTAATTATACTTGCCCGTGGTCGCCGCCGCCTGCCAGATACTATAATATTCTGGGAGATGTTCCAACGTCTAATGAAACTGCTACTTGTAATAAAGGACCATGGAACAGAACGTCAAGCGGCGCTAAGTGGATAGGTCTTAATATATATGGTCAACACACTAACATTAGCAAATGGCTAGACCCATCATCTACTTTTACCGCGCCTGGCGATAAGGTTTTAGATTATGGCAATATGTATGTATTTCGCTTAAAAAATATTAAACTAGGAAACCTAAAAGACGCAAAAAATTTGACATTGAAATTTTCTGGCGCAGTAGATAATCTAATCAGAGTCAAGATCAATGGTTACGAAATGGATGTCAATGCTAAGACCTGTCAGACATGCCCTTATGTAAAATACAAGAATACGTCTTGGGCCGTGCCAGGATGGGATAAATACTCGCAATTTAACGCGGACATGAAGCCGGGAACGGTACTAAAAAGCGAAGGCAATGTTATTGATTTTTATATAAAGTCTGACTGGACGCATATGGGCTTATTGATTGATAACATAGCCATGACATATACGATGGATCGCACGTATCAGAGTACGTATGGTTCATGGGGCGAGTATGGGATTGCCGCAAAAGACAAGGCTATTACATCTTCTGGGGCTGGACTATCTTCCGGGTATGCTGGCAGGGATGGCGTTAGTTCAGCAGGTTACAACAAGTTAACGTTTGCGAATACGCCAACGTTTGGTAATTTTACGAAAAATTCTCTAGTTTTAGGCGGTTTTACTACTCCGTCGGTGCGCGGCAATAGAGGACGTATCTCTGGCTCGGTGGACGTTAATAGCTTATCAACCGGGGAATATATGGCTGGCAATGTCACGTTGTCTGGAACAATGCTGGGTACTGGGAAAAGTGTTGTGATTAGGTCTAGCGGTACCGTAAAAATCTCTGGCAATTTGTTATATGAAGCGACGAGCGATACAACTCGCCTGCCGCAGCTAATTATCTATGCTGAAAACATAATCATAGAGCCGGATGTTTCAGAAGTGAATGCGTGGCTGATAACTCGCGACAAAGGTTATGTTAGTACATGCGGCAGTATAGTAAATATGACGTCGTGGTTGAGTGGGTTGTCGTCTAGCCAGTGCGATAAGCAGCTGCGGATAAATGGTCCAATTATGGCGGGCAGTTTGTTTTTACGACGTACATATGGCGGTCGTCATTCCAGTCCTGCTAGGAATGATGATAATATGCATCCGGGTACGCCAGCTGAGGTTTTGAACCTGCGAGCCGATGCTTATATTTGGGCCTATAACAATTATCGTGGTTCTGGTGCGATTCGTACGATGAACGTCAAAGAATTACCGCCAAGATATTAAAAATTGTTTGCAAATTAAACCGCTAATGTATATAATTAGAATCGGTTATGAAATTAGCAAAAGGGTTGGGCGACTTCTTCGGACTAGACATCGGCACAAATGCAGTGCGGGTGGTTCAGTTGTCGCGTTCTGGTACGGGCTGGAATCTGGCTCATTACGGCTATACGCCTGTTGACGCGAAACTTGTCGGCGGTGATTCGCCAGAGTCAAAGCGCCGCTTAGGCGAGGCTATCACGACTGCCGTTGGGCAGGCCGGTATAAAAACGTCTAATGTAGCGGTAGGTTTGCCTTCAAGTAAAACATTTTCTACCGTAATTGATGTGCCGAAAGTTCCAGATCAGGAACTGAAAGCGATGATGAAGTATCAGATTGATCAATATATACCAATGTCGCTTGATGAGGCGGAGGTTGATTGGGCGCTGCTTGGCGACAGCTTGCGGGAGACGGATAAATACGAAATTTTACTGACTAGTGCGGCTAAGACGTATGCCGAGGAGAGGCTAGAATTAGTAGAGGGATTGGGTTTTAATGTCATAGCAGAAGAGCCGGATCCTATTGCTATGGTTCGAGCTTTAGCTCCGTCAGATATTCAGGATGCCCGGTTGATACTTGACATGGGGGAAAGTTCAACTGATTTGGCGGTGGTTTATGGCGGCGTGCCGAGGCTTATTCGTACAATTCCAACAGGGCTATCGTCGCTAGTGCGTGCCGCTGTTCAAAATCTAAGCATTCAAGACGACCAGGCGCGGCAGTTTATCTTGAAGTTTGGGTTGGCGGCTGATAGATTAGACGGTCAAGTGCTGCGAGCGATAGATCCAACTTTAGACAATTTTGCTTCTGAGTTGGTGAAATCGGTGAAATTCTTCCAAACCAGGTATCCAAATATTTCAGTGCCGGGAATCTTATTGTCAGGTTTCGGTTCAGCTATTCCGCAGCTTGATAATTATGTAACGACGAAATCTGGTATCCAGTCTGCAGTAGCAGATCCATGGCAGAAAGTTCAAGTGCCGCAAGCAGATCAGCAGCAGCTAGCGCCGATAGCATCGGAGTTTGCAACAGCTGTCGGATTGGCTCAAAGGAGTAATTCGTCATGATTGAGATAAATCTTATACCAAGCGTTAAGAGAGATTTGCTGCGTGCGCGGTCAATCCGTAATCGTGTTGTATCGGTGTCGTTTTTGGTTGGCAGCGCTTCAGTGGCGGCGGTCGTTGCGCTGGCGGTAATATTTGGCGGACAGATTGCAGCCGAGGCTGTGCAAAACGGCAGCATAAAAGATAAAGGTAATAAATTGTCGTCTATTAAGGATTTGAATAAAGTTGTAACAATCCAAAACCAATTAAGTAAAATTACCTCGCAGCACGATTCTAAGAAAATAAACTCCCGGGTGTTTGATGTGGTTTCTGCTGTGAATCCGCCTGCGCCGAACGACATCAGATTTTCGACGGTCAAACTAGACCCTGAAGCGAAGACGATTACTTTGGAGGGGACGGCAGCAAATGGATATAGTGCTTTGGAAACTCTGAAGAAGACCATACTGAAAACAAAAATTAAGGTCACTGGCGGTAAGTCGTCGGAGGTTTCTTTGGCGGAAAGTATCCAAGATGGCAATACTAGTTTCGGCGAAAACTCTGAAGGAAAGAAGGTCTTACAGTTCTCGTTTTCATTTAATTATCCGGATGAGCTTTTAGAAGTTTCTCGCGATGGCAGCGTTTCTATCGTAACTCCAACATCCAAGGTTGATGTGACTGATTCGCGCCAGAGTATTCCAGATAGTTTATTTAAGAAAGAAGCGACAAAAAAATCTTCAGACAAGGAGAATAAATAGCGTATGTCAGCTAACAATAAAGACGTAGCAGTCCGCAAGCGGCAGCAAATTGATTCTTCAAGAAAAACGATGTTTATATTTGTTGCTGGTGCAGCGTTTTTGGCGGGAATCGCTTTAGTTATTAGTATCTTTTTGATTCAGCAAATCGTATTTCATTCAAAAGTTATTATTGAGAAGCAGAGTACAATTTTCAGATTAGATAAGAATTTAGAGTCGGTAGATGAATTAAAGAAGAACGTGCGCGTGCTAGAGACAAATTCAGCTCTTAATTCTGTGAAGGCTAATAGCGAGAATAGCGCCCTACAAACGGTTTTGGACGCCTTGCCGGATAACCCTAATGCCGATGCCTTTGGAGCTTCAATTAAGAATAAATTTGTTGATACTGTTGAGGGCTTGACGCTGGATAATTTATCGGTGACGTCGCCAAATAGCCGGGGGGAGGAGTCAGAAGATAACAATTCTGAGTCAGCAGATTCGCCAAATACGTTACATTTTTCATTAGAGGTTAGCGGGTCGGCCGACAAGTTACGGGAATTATTAACGAAGTTTGAGCGGTCAATCCGTGTTATTGAACTCAAATCGTTTGAAATTCATACTAGCGAGGACAAGTTGAGTCTGACGATCCAGGGAGTTGCCTATTATGAGCCTGCGCAAAAAATACATTTAGAAAAGAAGGTGGTAAAGCCATGAAAAAAACAGATATTGCTATGATTGTTTTAATAGCCGGACTAGGTGTTGGCATCGGCTATTTGGCGGCATCTAATATATCGTTTTTGAAAGTTCCGGAAAAAGGCGTTGAAGTCCAAACTATACGGGAGATATCTTCAGACGTAGAGAAGCCGAGCCAAGCTGTCTTTAATAGTAATGCAATAAATCCAACTGTCGAGGTGTTTGTGGGTCAGAATGCTGCCAATTAGGGAGGGGACGTAGCGTATGGCCTTACTTACGGATGATATTCAGGACAAGTTGATAAAGCTGCTTGTTGACGAGGGGCTGATTGAAAAGCCGGTTATTGATGCTGCTGTAAAACGGGCAGCCGATATAAATAAGCCGCTGTTCAGTTTATTGGCTGACGAGGGGGTTTTAGATAACGAATTGTTAGTTCATGCTGTGGCGCAGGTGTCTGGCGTGCCATATGTAAACCTGGAAAACAGCATGATCAGCCAGGACATTCTGTCGTTGTTGCCTTCCGATATTGCCGAACGATTTATGGCGGTGCCGCTGGCTGAGGTGCAAAACCGCCTGGCGGTGGCGATGATTGACGCCAATAACGTCCAGGCCGTCGACTATTTGTCAAACCGGATTCAGCGTCCGCTTAAAGTATTTATGGCCTCGGAAGAGAGTGTTCGCCATGTATTAGACCAGTACAAGACTGACTTATCAACTGTTAATATGGCGGCGCAGGCATCGCAGGAAGAGATGCGGTCAGAGACGAGCGATATTAAGACTATTGTTCAGGATTCGCCAATTTCTCGGGCATTGTCGACGATATTGGAATACGCTGTTAAAAGCCATGCTTCCGACGTTCATATTGAACCGCTAGAAAAAGCTTTGAAGATTCGCTGCCGCGTTGACGGCGTACTGCGCGAGATTATGCAGCTGCCGAAGAGTATTGAGCCGGCGCTAGTTAGTCGTATTAAGATCTTATCTAATCTGAAAATTGATGAACATCGCATTCCGCAAGACGGCCAGTTCGCGGTTAGCGTGGCTGGAAAAGAAGTTGACCTGCGTATTGCAATTTCGCCGGTCGTTTGGGGTGAGCAGGTAGTGATTCGCTTATTAGACAAGACTGGCAATTCGTTTAACTTGGAGGATATGGGTTATGCCGGGCGTGCTTTAAGGGCTATTCGCAAGGGAATTAAGCGTCCAAACGGCATGATCTTAACGTCGGGACCGACCGGTTCGGGAAAATCGACCAGCCTTTATGCGTTAATTAAAGAGATTAAAGACGATACGGTTAATATCGTGACGCTGGAAGATCCAGTTGAATATAAAATTGATGGCGTTAACCAGATTCAAGTCAATGCAGAGGTTGGCTTGACGTTTGCGTCAGGATTAAGGTCAATTTTACGCCAAGATCCGGATATTGTAATGGTCGGCGAGATCCGCGATGGTGAAACCGCCAATTTGGCGGTTCAGGCTGCGCTAACAGGGCATTTGGTATTTTCGACGCTTCATACCAATTCGGCTTCTGGTGTTCTACCGAGGCTATTAGATATGGGAATTGAGCCGTTTTTAATTGCTAGTACAGTAAATACTATTATTGGCCAGCGCCTAGTGCGGCGAGTTGCTAAACGCCGCGATCTGTATCAGTCGTCACCATTAGAAACGCAAACCATTCAGAGTACGGTCGGACATTTGTTGCCGCAGACCAAAGAGCAAGTGGCAGCGTTTTCTCAGGATTTGGGCTATGACAGCTTGCCGTTAGCAAACCAAAGCTCGTTTATATTAGCAAAAGGCCGGGATGCGCCGCAAACGCCGCATGGTTATTCTGGCCGGGCTGGTTTGTATGAAGTGATGGACGTAACGGAGGAAATTCAGAATTTAATCGTTAGGCGGGCAACGACTGCTGAAATCCAAAAAGCAGCAATTCAGCAGGGAATGATTACGATGCGCCAGGACGGATACCTAAAAGCGTTAAACGGTATAACAACATTGGAAGAAGTTAATAGAGTAGCGGCGGACACCGCATAAAAGGAGGAAATATGAATAATCAAGAATTACGAATCGAGATTTTGCTAGAAGAAGTGGTAAAGAAGCGGGCTTCAGACCTTCATATTCAGGTTGGCTTGCCGCCAATGCTAAGGATTGACGGGTCGCTAATGCCAGCTGCGGGAACTCAGCCGCTGGACGAGCCCGCGGTAGAGCGGCTAGTGTTTCAGATTCTTGACGAAGATCAGCGCCAGATTTTGCTAAAAGATAAGGAATTTGACTTTTCGTTTGCCTTCGGTACGTTAGGGCGATTCCGGGTGAATGCCTTTCATGAACGCGGCAACCTGGCGGCGGCTTTGCGTTTGATTCCAAATGAGATTAAGTCGGCAACCGAGCTGGGCATGCCTCCGGTTGTTAATACCTTTGCTGACTTTCCGCGCGGTTTGGTACTGGTGACTGGGCCGACTGGCTCTGGTAAATCGACGACTCTGGCGGCGCTGGTTGATAAGATTAACTCTGAAAAATCGCAGCATATCATTACTATTGAAGACCCAATCGAGTTTACGCACAAGTCGAAAAAATCGGTAGTGGTGCAGCGCGAAGTTCATTATGATACCTATTCATTCTCGGCGGCGCTGCGCTCCAGCCTTCGCCAAGACCCGGACGTGGTGTTAATCGGCGAGATGCGCGACCTCGAGACGATTTCGGCGGCGATTACCATTGCTGAAACCGGGCACTTGGTGTTCGCGACGTTGCACACCAACTCGGCAGCACAATCGGTTGATCGTATGATTGACGTTTTTCCACCGCATCAGCAGCCGCAGATCCGGGCGCAGCTCAGCAATATTCTGATGGCAATTTGTTCGCAGCGACTAGTGCCGTCAATTGGCGGCGGACGAGTTGTGGCAGCGGAAGTGTTGATCGCCAACCCGGCAGTTCGTAATATTATTCGCGAAGGTAAGTCGCACCAGTTAGACGCGGTGATTCAGACTGGTGCCGACCAAGGAATGCAGACGATGGACAGAACTTTGGTCAATTTGGTACAAAACGGTACAATTACGTATGATAGCGCTCGCGAATTTGCGGTTGATTTAACGGAATTCGAGCGTTTGATGAGGGGGTAATATATGAAAAAATATACGTATGAAGCCAGAGATAGCGCTAATAATAAAATAGTCAAATCAACTGTTCAGGCAGAAAGCGAGAATGCTGCTGCTAAGTTGCTTACCGAACAGGGTTTTGCGCCGTTAAAAATTGAGTTGCAGGACGAAAAAGCGGGTTTTTTCGCGCGCTGGTCGAATAGAATTACCAGTAAAGATAAAATCATTTTTACGCGCCAGCTGGCGACGCTGATTGGCGCTGGTTTGCCGCTGGCTCAGAGCTTAAATACCGTTCAGGAGCAAACGGCTAACAAAAAAATGCGGGAAATTGCTCAGGAGGTTCTGTCTGATGTTGAAGGCGGGAAATCGCTGTCTGATGCTTTCGGCAAGCATCCGGAAGTTTTTGATAAAGTTTACATTGCGCTGGTTTCAGCGGGCGAAGCTTCGGGAACGATGGACGAGGCGTTGAAGCGTTTGTCTGCTCAGCAAGAAAAAGACGCCGCTATGATAAGTAAGATTCGCGGTGCGATGACCTATCCGATTATTGTTTTGATAGTTATCATTATGGTGGTGGCTTTTATGCTCCTGACGGTGGTGCCGCAAGTTGAGCAGTTGTATGACGATTTGAATAAAGACTTGCCGCTACCAACGCTCATTATGGTTGGAACGGCTAATTTCTTTACTAATTTTTGGTGGATACTTTTACTAATTGGCGGCGTGGGAATTTACTTTTTAGTTCAGTATCTGAAAACTGAACCTGGTATCAAGGCTAAGGATACGCTTAAGCTTAATATACCGCTTTTTAAGGGGATGTTTCGCAAGCTGTATATGGCGCGGTTTACGCGGACAGGGCAGACGCTATTAAGTACCGGCGTGCCGATGCTGGATATGCTAAAAATTACCAGCGACGCAGTTAATAATGTGGTGATTAAACAGAGTATTCATCATGCAGCGGATAAAGTGAAGGGCGGCAAGGCGCTTTCTACTGCCTTGAAAAATGAGGATTATTTCTTGGTTATGGTGCCGCAAATGATTAAAATTGGCGAACAGTCGGGTAAAATTGACGAAATGATGGGTAAGACTGCCCAAGTCTACGAAAACGAATTAGACGAAGAAATCCGTGCAATTTCAACAGCAATTGAGCCGATTTTGATGGTGTTCTTAGCCTTGGTGGCGGCTCTTATGGTTGGGGCGATTCTATTTCCTATTTACAGCCTGGTTAATAACATACATATATAGACAAATTTGGCTTTTATGTGTATCATAAACGTAAGCGTTAAGCGTAAATTAATAAAAAAGATCATAGAAAGGTGGAAATTTTCATGATCACTCAACAGAACAAAAAAGGATTTACTATCATCGAAGTTGTTTTAGTCTTAGCGATTGCCGGACTTATCTTTTTGATGGTGTTTGTGGCACTGCCAGCTTTGCAGCGCGGTCAGCGCGATAGCCAGCGGCGCAGCGATATTTCGCGTTTTATGTCGCAAGTTAACAGCTATCAAACAAATAATGGTGGCCGGGTGCCGGCTGCCAATCCAGATGACATGAAGAGGTTCTTAGATAATTATATGAAACGGAGTTCCGGCGAATTTGTCGATCCGCAGTCTGGTAATAACTATACGGTAGGGTTTAGTGGAAATCCTTCTACGTCGCATATAATATATGCTACCCAGAAGAAGTGTAACGGCGAGGAGTTTACTTCAGCAGGATCAAAGAAGCGCGCTGTAGCTGTTCGTATCAAATTGGAGGGTAGCGGTATTTATTGCCAGGATAATCAATAATCAGGAATAGCGAAAGTCAATTTATATAATAACAGCTTCGGTTTACGGGGCTGTTATTTTTTGCTACCATACTAGTTATGGTAAGGTTGATTCTGATTGGAATATTGGGTGCGGCGTTCGGCAGCTTTGCTGGTGCGCAGGTTTGGCGTTTACGGGCTCGCCAGCTTGTCGAAGATAAAAAGGCTGGCGAAAAAGTTAGCGCAAAGGAGTTAAAAAAACTATCTCCGCTTATTAAGAAAACGTCTAAGGACCGGTCGCGCTGCTTGTCTTGCGGTCATGTGCTAGCGTGGTACGACTTGATTCCGCTGGTTAGCTGGCTGTCGCTACGCGGTAAGTGCCGTTATTGTAAAAAATTTATCGGCTGGACGGAGTTTTTATTAGAGGCTGGTATGGCTGCACTATTTGTATTGTCGGTCGTCCTGTGGCCGATGCCGCTTGCTAGTTTTTGGCAAATTATGATGCTGGCTTTGTGGTTGGCGGCGCTGGTGCTGCTGGCAATTTTGTTTGTTTACGACCTGAGGTGGTTATTACTGCCAGATATTATTAATATTCCGTTTATTGTTCTAGGCGCAGTTTTCGCTAGCGTAAAATTATACCTATCGTCTGATTTTACTAGTACGCTGACTTCTCTTCTAGGCGCGGTTTTTGTACTGAGTGGTATTTATTTGCTGTTGTATTTGTTTTCAAAAGCGCGTTATGGCGAGGATAAAACGTGGGTCGGTTTTGGCGATGTTAAGCTTGGCTTAGGTCTATCGTTATTTTTAGGAAACTGGCTGCTGGCATTTGCGGCCTTGTTTGCTGCCAATCTTATCGGCACAATTTTGGTGCTTCCATCAATGTTAACAGGCAAACTTCGCGGCAATTCCAGGATATCTTTTGGCCCATTGTTGATCGCTGGATTTTTGATAGTCTGGCTGTTTTCTGAAAGTATTTTGAATTGGTATCAATTTATTCTTTAGCAAACCGCCTATGCTATAATTAGAGTAAGTTATGAAACGCCAAGACGGATTTACAATTATTGAAGTGACGCTGTTTTTGGCTGTCTCTGGATTCTTTGCGATTTCTCTGCTGGTTGGTGCTAGTACTGCTGTTCAACGCCAGCAGTACCGCGATTCTGTGCAATCTTTTGCTAATTATTTGCGCTCCCAATATTCGCAAGTTATTAACGTGGAAAATGACCGCAATTTTGGCAAGTGTCCAATTGGCGGCGGCGATACGAATCGAGGGCAATCCGAATGTGTAATTTTGGGTAGATATATTGAAACAGCTGCTGATGGCGATCATGCCGGTGACAGATATCAATCTTATCCAGTTTATGGGCTTTACTCTAAAGCGGGTTCGTCCTGGAAGTATGCGCTTGGCGAATCTGCCTCTTATCAAGTGAATTGGGGTGCTAAAACTAAATTGGCGAACTCTAATACTAATATTTCGGTGCTTATGTACCGTGATCCAGAATCTGGCGGCTTGCAAGTAAAATTATTCAACAGTCGTTTTTCTAATACTAATATATCCAAGGCATTTTCAGACAGCACTGTCTCTGATAATGAAATTTGCGTTTACGATGACGGCTGGATGTCTGGCGAGCGTCTTTCGGTGTTTTTGCCGCGGCGTGCCGGATCTGCCGATGCTATAACTGTTGGTAATGCGAGAGGCTGTAGCAATGGGTAGGAGCATGTTTAATCGCGGAGATACGATTGTCGAGGTAGTTTTCGCTGTGACAATATTTAGTATGGTTGCTGTTGGGGCGATTTCGATTATGAATAAGGGCGTGGCAATTGCGCAGCAATCGCTAGAAATCACCCTAGTGCGCCAGCAAATCGATTCGCAAGCAGAAATGCTGCGCTATATTCATGATAAAACAGGCAGTAATGATGCAACCTATGCTTCGCTGTGGAAAAATATTTTACGCGAAAATTTGAAAGGATCTGGCGAAGTGCAACAGGTAGTTGGCAGCAACGGCGGTTCGTGCGGCGATGCGCGCAATAGCTTTTTCTTACGTCCCAGCGGAAAAAATATTGTAAAAGGCGATGCCAGCCATTATGAAAATCCAGAAACTTATGCCAAGGTTGAAGGCGCCAAGGCGTACGGGGTATCTATTCAATTAACAAAAGGAAGTAGGCATTATGACGCGTATATTCAAGCCTGCTGGTATGGTCCTAGCGGTGCGGCGCCAACGACTATGGGGACGATCGTGAGGTTGTATGATAACGATGCATAGTTATGATAAGAAAGGGTTTACGCTCGTCGAGCTGATGCTGGCGATGGTGTTTGTATCGGTACTGCTTCTGGCAATTGCTCTCACGGCAATTCAGTCGGGAAGGCTATATAACAGAGGTACGATTTTAAGAAGTATCAATCAAGCGGGTCGCGATATTAGCGATAATCTTCGCCGCGATTTTCTTCAAGCTAATTCGCAGAAGATTAATTTGGGTGCCGATCCGGCAGATATGTCGGGAAATATTATTGAACATAAGTCTGCTTCCGGAAAAACTGGCGGTCGGATTTGTCTAGGTTATTATTCTTATGTCTGGAATGATGCTGTGGATGATGCAGCTTCCCGGCCGGATTTGGTGAAGTATGATTCTGGCGAAGCGATTAACTTTGTGCGCGTGGCTGACTCTGGCGGTAATCTCTGCAGAAAAACTGAATCATCTGCCAGCAAGTATCCGTATGTGATAAAAAAGAGCGATTCTACAGAGCTATTAAAAGGATTAGGAGAAGATACTTTAGGCGTTCATTCGTTTGAGATTAATAAAATTACCTCTGGAAATGATGCCGAGGAGTTGTATAAAATAAGCTTGACGATCGGTACGAATAGGATAGGTGAGATAAATACAGTTAATCAACAATGCAAGCCGCCGTCTGACGATGAAGAAAATATACAATTTTGTGCAATAAATAAGTTTGAAACGATTGCGAGGACAAATGGCTAATACACATAAACAGCGCGGTGCGGCGTCGCTATTTGCGGTGATTTTTGCAACATTACTATTGACCGTACTGACAGTTGGTTTTATCAAGTTGATGATCCTTGATCAGCAGCAGGCGACAAACAATAATTTATCGCAAGGCGCCTACGACGCTGCTTTGGCGGGCGTTGAGGATGCCAAACGGGTGGTGCGTGCTGCTCAAACTGGGAATACTGCTGCTGCACAGGCATTGGTCAATTTTGGAGACGCCTGTAATGTTATCAGAAGATCTGGCGTAGTGAATGGAGCTTCTGACACGGAAACTATTGTTAAATCTGGAACTCTATCTACTGGCCAGGTGTTTGACCAGGCCTATACCTGCGTAAAAATAGCCATGAACACTAAGGATTTTATATATAAGGCTGTCGAGGATAAGTCGCAAGTTATACCCTTAAGGGCTACTGGTGATTTTGATACGGTGGTAATCGAGTGGTATAAAAGGGATGACGAGGGTAATTCTGGGGAAGACGCCACTTCTCCGGCGAACGAGAGTAGTATGACTGGTCTTTTGTATAACAAAAGTACGTGGGGAGCTAGTACCCCGTCGCTTATGCGCACCCAAATAATTAATCCCGGTGAATCATTTAATTTAGAACAATTAGACAAGACTGGTTCAACGATGTTCCTGCGTCCGTATGTACCGAGAAGCGACATTCCTGGCGCATTGCTGGAAAATGGTACGTCATTAACAGCCTCAGCTCATCCGCGAGCAACTGACGGACACGCTCACGATAATGATGTAAGTATAACTACTTGCAGTAAAAGTTTTCGATTTTCTGGCACGTACGCCTGTAAGGCTTCTATAAATGTCGGTACTATAACCAGAAGCGCCAGCGCAAATGCATTTTTGCGGTTAAATTCAATATATAAGGGAGCCAGCGTTAAAGTTTCCTTAAAAAACGGACATTCGATAGTGTCGTTTGACGGCGTGCAGCCAGCAGTCGATTCAACCGGACGAGCAAGCAATTTGTTCAGGCGGGTCGAGGCGAGGCTGCAAATTGGCGACGATTTTGCTTATCCAGATAACGCCATAGAGCTGCTTAATAGTCTCTGTAAAGATTTTTCGGTAACTGATTCAGGGCATTCTTACGGAGAATGCAAGCCTTATTAGACCTAGTCAGTATCGCTATGAAACCGTTCGTGGATATCTTTAAGGTGTTGGTCGGTGACATGGGTGTAAACTTGCGTGGTAGATATATTACTATGTCCCAGTAGCGACTGAACTGATCGCAAATCTGCACCGTTCATCAGCAGATCAGTGGCAAAACTATGGCGCATAGTGTGCGGACTGACGTGTTTTGTGATGCCGGCTAGCCGAGCATATTGGCTGATCATCCGCTGAATACTGCGGGCGCTTAACCGTCTATAGTCCCCTGATAGGTTTGGTGTGGCATTTCTTCGGCTATAGCTTAAGAATAGGGCTGGTAAACTATCTGTCCTGGCATCCAAATACGATGAAACATGTTCGGCGGCGCTCTTTGAGATGAAAACGGGACGATCTTTTTGGCCTTTTCCACGCACCATAAACTCGCGCCGTGATAAGTTTATATGGTCGCGATTCAAATTCACCAGCTCCGAGACTCGCAAACCGCTGGAAAACAATAATTCAACGATTGCTCGATCGCGCAGACCAGCTTCGGTGTCGGTTGGTATTTGATTTATCATTCGTACAACTTCGTCATATTGTAAAAACGTAACTTGTTTTCTGATGGTTTTAGGCAAGATGATTTTATCGGCAGCCAAAGATGTAATATTCCGGCGTGATAAATAGGTTAAAAATCCGCGCAGAGCTATCAAGTGGTAACTTTGGGTGATTAAAGACAACTCTTCGTTTGTCGTTTCGTTTTTGTATCTATTAAGCCAAAGCCTATATCGGCGAATTACTTCTGATGTAATTTTGTCAACAGTAATATCGCCGGCAAAATCTATGAAGCGCTCTAAATATAATTGATAATTAACAATTGTTTTTGGACTGCGGCCGCCTTCAACTTCTAAATGCTCCAAGAAATCGGTTAACGCTTCTGATATAAACATATGCTTATTGTACTTGCCGCTGTAAAGTTTATCAAATTAGCAATTTCTGATATTATATAGCGTAACAAGTTAACAGAGGAGATGTCATATGGCGGATAGTAAGAAAAAGTATTGCGGTGTTGAGAGAACGCTTGTCGTTTTCAAGCCCGATGCGGTGCAGCGGGGGATTGTCGGCGAGATTTTGCAAAGATTTGAACGCGTTGGATTAAAAATGGTTGGAATTAAGATGGCAGCGCCAGACCGGGAGCATTACTATCATCATTATGAAGATATCGGCAAGATGGTGACTCGCCGCGGTGAAGATGCGTTTAACGTCACGCTTGATTTTATGATGAACGGTCCGGTAGTTGCTGTGGTATTTGAGGGCGTTGAGGCGGTGGAATTAGTGCGTAAAATTGTTGGTCCGACTGAGCCAAAGGCGGCTGACATGGGAACGATTCGCGGCGATTATTCGCACATGAGTTTTGGGTATGCGGATGAGTGCCAAAAGGGCGTGCCAAATTTGATTCACGCGTCTGGCGATCCAGAGGAAGCTGCCCAAGAAATTGCCCATTGGTTCGATAAAGAAGAGCTGATGGATTACCATATGCTAAACGAGAAGTTTACGCGCTAGGCTGGTCTTTCCTGAGGGCTGCCGTGGTATAATTAGTATATGCCTCGGTAGCTCAACTGGATAGAGCAGATCCGTCCTAAGGATAAGGTTGCAGGTTCGACTCCTGCCCGGGGTACCATAGATATGACAGAGGGTACGGTTGAAAAGCAGTTTGATGGCCAGCGAGATGGAGAGCGGCTATTGTTTGTATTTCGCCGGCATATTATTGCTATGAGAAAGGGGTTTTACCTGCTTTTAGTTCCCATGGCAATTGGGGCGCTGCCGTTTCTTATTTGGCAAGATAACCTTAATTTATTATGGGTGTTTGTAGGCAGCTTTGTGTTTGGTTTGATCATGTTTTTATACCATTTTTTAATGTGGTTTTATACATACTATATTGTGACCGATCAGCGGATTCGCCAAATTACGCAGCACGGTTTTTTCGGCAAGGACGTTATTGAGTTACGCCTATCGAAAATACAAAATATCAGCTATAATGTGCCAGGGTTTAGCGGCGAGGTCTTTAAGTTTGGTACAATAGTCATTCAGACGTTTGTAGGCGATTTAGTAATAAAAAATGTCGAACATCCAGATGAAATCTATAATAGACTGCAAGACGCGGTTGAGTTGTCGGCTAAGAAAGAGGGGGACGATAATGAAGAAGTTATTGAAGCGGAATAAAACTAAAAAAGAGCTGCCATCGCGTATTACTAATGATACCGTGGCGCAGCATCGCGAGAAAGTGCTGGCGGCAGGGCGCAAACACAAGTACCCGATACAATACACGAAACATCGGCTTATTTGGATTACATCGTTTGTCAGTTTGGCTGTTTTGGCGGTTTTTGTTACTTTAGGATGGTTGCAGTTGTATGTCTGGAAAGACACGGGAGACATTTCGTATCGGCTTGTTAAGATATTTCCGCTGCCGGTGGCAAATATTGACGGCGAAGATGCTTTATACAGAGATTATTTATTGTATCATCGCAGCACATTAACTATTTTGAATAATCAAGGCCAGTCTGATCAAAAAGACAAAGTTAAATTTTATCAGAAACAATCCATAGATAAGGCTTTGGATGTTGCTTATGCAAAAAAACTGGCGCGCGAAAACGGAATCTCGGTTGATAAAGATAAGGTTCAGGGCTTAATACAGCGCCAGCGCGAAGTCAGTAAGCTTTCGGAGGCAGCCTATGAGTCTGTGGTCAAGGATAATCTTCACTGGACTATGGGCGAGCTAACAACTGCCATGGAGTACACGGTTCTCAAGCAAGAAGTTTCGTTTAAAATTGATAAAAAAGCTGAAGACCTAGTTATGCAAATCCAGAAAAAAATAAAATCAGGCAAGAATTTAAAAGATATCGCCCATGAGTTTGGCGATAGAGTCCAGCCGGTATTTGATCTTTCTATCTCTAAGGATAACTCTGATGGCGGTTTAACCGAGGCTGCCCTCAAATCGCCAAAAGGAAAAATTACTGGACCTGTTAAGACATTATCTGGCGATGGTTATTATTTTATCGTTTTGAACGCTGTCGATGGCAATAATGCGAACTATTCTTACATTAAAGTTCCCTTGACGGTATTTAATAAGCAGCTAGATAGTGTTAAAAAAAGCAATAAAGTAAAATACTACATATCTGTTGATAAGTAGCCGTTCAGGTTGAAAAAAACCCTCCTTTTGGTATAATCCTCCTAGGAGTATGCCGCTGTAGCTCAGTTGGTAGAGCGGCGCTTTCGTAAAGCGTAGGTCACCAGTTCAAATCTGGTCAGCGGCTCCATAATTATAATTTATGAACGACACTGTAAAAAAATCTTTACGAGTTATTGCTGCAGACAGAGGACTAACTGGCCTGATTGTTGTTAATCTGATTGCGATTGTTGTTATTGCTGTCTTTCTAGTAGTAGCAATTAAGCCTAATGAATCTCAAGTAATAACTCGGTACACGGCGTATGGTGTTGCTAATTTTTACAGAAGTTATTGGTATGATTTATTTAGTTATGCTGTTTTAGCGATAGTCATGGCTGTTGGTCATTCAGTGCTGGGTGTGAAGCTTGCACTTGCTAAGAGGCGTGATCTAGCGATGTTTGTACTATGTTTGACGCTTGGTTTGCTGATAATATTGGTGATTTTTGCCTGGTCGATAATTAAGATTGCTTCTTTGGGGTAGCGATGGATTTAGAAATTCCTCTTGGAAAACGGACTAAAAAGTATCGGTTTTTTGAAATATTGCCTGGTTTTTTTAGCTACGGGGCAATTATCCTATTGATAGTTTTATCGATTTTTAATCCGCTTTTAGCCTCAATTTACCTTTTGATAATTATCTTATCTACTTTAGTAAGGTCTATCGGTATTTGCTATCGAGTGGTTGGCGGACGCAGTATGATGGAGAAGGCCTCAAATACGGACTGGAACAGGCTCTTGGCGGATTTGGATAACCCCAAGGCAGCCTATGATAAATTAAAAAAATCTAATCGTAAAATTAAGAACATTTTTTATAAGCGGCACATGGAAAACTTGCGGTTGATGTCTACTAGTAAGGATGGCTTTTTCCCAAAAGCTTCAGATTTATACAATGCTTTGATTATGCCTGCGTACAACGAGAGCATTGAGGTTATTGAGCCGGCTTTAAAGTCGGTTGTTGATACAACTTACGATAAAAAACACCTAATCATTGTTTTTGCTTACGAAGAGCGTGGCGGAGCTGGTATTGAGGAAACTGCTAAAACCCTTCGGGATAAATATGGCAAGTATTTTCATTCTTTCCATATCGTCAAGCACCCTAAAGATTTACCTAATGAAGTTATCGGTAAGGGCGGAAACATAACTTACGCAGGAAAATGGCTGAAAAAATATCTGGAAGAGCAGAAGATAGCTTTTTCTAATGTGATAGTAACAACCATGGATTGCGATAATAAGCCGCATAAATACTATTTCGATTATTTAACCTATGAATACATTGTCCATGAAAATCGAAAGCACTTGTCTTATCAGCCGATATCCTTGTTTACTAACAATATTTGGGATGTGCCAGCGCCGATGCGGGTGCTAGCAACTGGTAACTCTTTCTGGAATATTATTAGTTCTATGCGGCCGTATTCACTGCGCAATTTTGCTTCTCATGCCCAGCCGATGGATGCGCTGGTTGAAATGGACTTTTGGAGTACGCGTACAATTGTCGAAGACGGGCATCAGTACTGGCGCAGTTATTTTCACTTTAAGGGCGATTACGCAGTATTGCCTATGTACGTCCCGATTTATCAAGACGCAGTTTTAGGCAATACTTATATAAAGACGTTAAAGGCACAATTTATTCAGCTGCGGCGTTGGTCATATGGTTCTTCTGATGTAGCGTATGTTGGTAATATTGTTTTTAGCCGCAATCGCGGCGCGCCATTCTGGCCAAGCTTTACGCGGTTTATTAGGTTATTGGAGGGGCATGTAACCTTAGCTAGCGTCTCGGTTATGGTAGCTTTCGGCGGTTGGATGCCGTTGCTGCTCAATAGGGAAGCGGCCAGGAGTGTGGTCGCTCATCAATTGCCAGATACAGTTAGTTTTTTGCAGCAGATTGCCATGATGGGTCTTGTAGTTTCAATATTTACCTCTTTTAGGTTTTTACCGCCGCGTCCAGAGCGCTATAAACGCCGCCGGAATATATTAATGCTACTACAGTGGGTGTTGATGCCCGTTACGTCAATTCTCTATAGCTCAATGTCGGCCTATAATGCTCATACGCATTTAATTCTCGGCAAGTATTTAGACAAGTTTGATGTGACAGAGAAGACTACGATTGATATGAACGATCAAAAACGTCAGAATAAAAAGAAGGCGCCTCGTATTTTTAAAGGCAGGCGAAAAAGATAAGCGTAACTTTGTATTGTAATTACTTCTTAGAACGAGAATTTTTCTGCAGTCTTGCGCGTACCTTTGCGATTCTCTCGTTATATTCGAAATATAAAACCGTCTTATCAAGCAGGGAGCTTCGCGACCGCTGCGGAAGCTGCTTGGATGCTTGTACTGAAGAAAGATTACTCATATTGTCTATGCTAACATATATAAGCAAAAAAGTCAAACATAAAATACAAAAACCTGAAATGGTGGGCAATAGAGGATTCGAACCTCTCACCTCTTCAACGTCAATGAAGCGCTCTAGCCAAATGAGCTAATCGCCCGCTTTTTTGATTCTATCAGAGAAAGAGATTGATTGCAAGACATGGTATAATATGACGTATGAGTACAGATGAATTACATGAAATGCGGCATAGTTTAGCGCATATTATGGCGCAGGCCGTTCAACATTTATGGCCTCAGGCTAAGTTTGGTGTCGGTCCAGCTATTGATGATGGCTTTTATTATGATATTGACCTTGGCGGCGCGACAATTTCTGAAGATGATTTTCCAAAGATAGAAAAAGAAATGAAAAAAATTATCGCTGCTAACTATCCGTTTGAACGCCGCGACGTGCCGATTGAGGACGCCATTGCCTGGGCAGAAAGCAATCATCAAGTATTTAAACTTGAATTACTAAACGACCTCAAGCGGTCTGGTACGACCGTTGCTAAGGAATTGGTTGGCGAGGATTTAGGATCGGTAACTGATAGAGATAGTAAACTTAAAACAGTGTCTCTCTATTCGCAGGGTGATTATACCGACTTATGCCGCGGCGGACATGCCGATAGTACGGGTAAGGTTGGTGCCTTCAAACTGATGCGAGTGGCTGGGGCATACTGGCGCGGCGATGAAAAACGCCAACAAATGCAACGATTATACGGCGTAGCTTTTGCCACGCAGAAAGAGCTGGATGAATACTTGGAGAAATTAGAGCTGGCCAAACAGCGTGATCACCGAAAGCTAGGCAGGGAACTTGATCTATATACAACCTCACCGTTAGTGGGTGTTGGCTTGCCATTATTTACACCTCGTGGAACCATTTTGCGTGATATTGTGGCACAGTATTCAAATCAATTACGCCAGAGATTCGGTTTTGAAAAGGTCTGGACACCGCACATCACTAAGAAAGACTTATACGAAACTTCTGGTCATTGGGCAAAGTTTGGCGAAGAGCTATTTCTAGTTAAAAGCCAAGAAACGAGCGATGAAATGGCACTCAAGCCGATGAATTGCCCGCATCATACACAGATTTTTGCCTCGCGGCCGCGGAGCTATCGCGATATGCCGGTGCGCTATTTGGAAACGACGACTGATTATCGCGATGAAAAAACTGGCGAACTTGGCGGCTTAAATCGCGTGCGTTCGCTAACTCAAGACGATAGCCATGTATTTTGCCGTCCGGATCAAATTGAGAATGAGATTAACAATTTATTGTCGGCTGCTCGCGAGCTGTACGGTACAATCGATATGAAGCTAAGAGTCCGGCTGAGTTATCGTGATAATTCTGATGCATATTTGGGTGAACGCTCATTGTGGAATTCTGCGCAAAATCAGTTGAAATCGGCAGTCGAAAAGGTCGATTTGGATTACTTTGAGCAAGAAGGAGAGGCTGCTTTTTACGGGCCAAAAATCGATTTTATGGCGACTGATGCGATTGGTCGTGAACACCAAGTTGCAACTGTGCAGCTAGACTTTGTGCAGCCGCAACGATTTGGTTTAGAATATACAGAAAGTGATGGTAAATTTACAACACCTGTGATGATCCACTGTGCCTTGCTGGGGTCAATTGAGCGCTTTTTAAGTGTTTTTATTGAACACACTGGTGGTTGGTTTCCGTTCTGGGCGGCTCCGGAGCAAGTGCGAATTTTAACGATTAACGACACGGTTCTTGATTATGTTGCAGAAATAACAACAATTCTATCAGGGGTAACGTTAATGAAACCTATAAAATACAACGATGTAAGATTTACGACAGATATCCGTAATGAATCGATCGGTAAGAAAATCCGTGAAGCAACTGTTGTAAAAATTCCAACACAAATTATTGTTGGTCCAAAAGATAAAGCAGCGCGCGTCGTCAGTATTCGTACTCGCGCAGGTGAAGAGCAAATTTCAATTGATCAACTAGCCAACTATATTAAAGGCGTTCAGTGATGAGAAAATTAACCATTGCTGTTGACTGCGATGATACGTTATTTCCAACGGCAAAATATTTTATAGATTCCTATAATAAGAAGTTTAATGCAAGTGTTGATTTTGAACATCAGCACGAACCTGATTATGATGGATGGGGTGTCGGTGATGCCGAATTGTTGCGGCGATTAGGAATGTTGCAAGACGCCGAAGAGTACCGTCGAATAGAAATGTACGATGATGCAGCCCGTGCACTAAACAATCTACGTGCAGAAGGACACAGGCTGGTAGTTGTAACCGCTAGAAAAGAACATGAGAGGCCTATAACAGAATTGATGATTGAACGGGATGCGCCTGGAATATTTGATACGATTGAATTCGTTGGCTGGTACAGTTCAAAGCATGAAACTCTAAGGAAAATAGGAGCCGATGTTTTGGTTGATGATTCTATGCATCATTTGAATAAGGCACTAGAGGAAGGCATATTAGACCCAGGCTGCGCGTTGTTATTTGGTGATTTTCCGTGGAGTAGGACGATAGGCGAGGCGGGCGAAGGTATTGTTCGCTGTGCTGATTGGATAGAGGTGGAACAGAGAATTGAGCGAGTTATCAATAGTTAGTTTGCGCGATAAAGTTTATGAATTAATGGCGCAGTTGCCTGAGGGTAAAGTAACAACCTACGGTGATTTAGCGGCTATGGCGGGGTATCCGTATGCGGCGCGGCAAGTTGGGCAGATTGCTCATGGCGGGCCAATTAGCCTGCCATGGCATCGTCTGGTAAACGCAAAGGGCGGTTTAGCGACAGGATTTCCTGATGGACAGGAATCTCAGCGGCAGCTTCTTAAACAAGACGGTATTATTTGCGACGAATCGTATCGGGTGGTTGATTTTGATGAGCGGCGATGGAGACCTAGACTATGAAAGATTCTTTGCCGTTGATAGTGATTGTTGGACCGACAGCAAGTGGAAAAACTGGACTTAGTATTAAGCTCGCAAAAGAGTTTAATGGTGAAATTATCTCAGCTGACTCGCGCGCGATTTATCGCGGCCTGGATATCGGTACAGCTAAGCCGTCTATTGAAGAGAGACAGAGTGTCGTGCATTGGGGGATAGATTTGGTAAATCCGGGAGAGTATTATACGGCAGCAGACTTTAAAAGATACGCTGACGCAAAGATTGACGATATCAGGTCAAGGGGGCATTTGCCGATTCTGGCTGGCGGCTCTGGCCTTTACATTGATGCAATATTGTTCAACTTTGAATTTGGAAATTTGCCAATTGTTGAAAAAAGAACAACGCTTCAAAAGATGAATATCTTGGCGTTACAAAGTTATTGTGTAAAAAACAACATAAAATTACCAGACAATATTCAAAATAAAAGGCATCTAATTCGGACGATCGAAAGGGGCGGTATAAGAGGAGAGAGAAGTAAGTGTCCACCTAATAATACTATTGTGGTTGGTGTAACAACGTTGAAAAAAACACTACATAAACGAATTGCCAAAAGAGCTGAATGTATGATAAAAAACAACGTTGTGAATGAAACTACAATGGCAGCTGATGAATTTGGCTGGAACAATGAAGCCATGACAGGCAATATTTATTCGATAATTAAAAAGCATAAAAAATGTGTGCTAAATGAAAAAGAAATGTTGCAAGAATTTATAAAGAGCGACATGCGCTTGGTGAAAAAACAAATGACTTGGTTCAGAAAAAATCCGTTTATTGTTTGGGGCGATCTTGCTAGCTGCGAACGTTACTTGATGCAAATTTTAGAGGGCAGGTAACTGGAGAGCAAGTAAAGATTATGGTACAATTATAGAACGATGATTGATTCGTTATTCGGCTCAAAAACGAGAGTAAAATTATTACACCTATTTCTGAACAATCCAGAAAAATCGTTTTACGTGCGGGAAATTACCAGGCTTATTGACGAGCAGATAAATTCCGTTCGCCGGGAGCTGGCTAATATGGTTTCTGTTGGTATCGTGCAGTCGGATAATATAGACAATAAACTTTACTATAGTACTAACATAGGTTATAGGTATTTGGAGCCTCTAAGCGTCATTTTTTCCGATAAAAGGAATCTGCAGGGTAATGATTCTAGCAAGGTTTGGGCGAAGACCTTATCTAGGATGTCTAACATTAAAGTTATAATATCTGCTGGGAAATTGGTCGGCGACGCTGACGGTAAAATAGATTTGCTGTTAGTGGGCGATATATCAGCAGCAGACGCTGGTAGCCTAGTTAAGAAAATAGAGAAGGTAGAGAATAATGAATTAAATTATTCAGTAATGTCGTATGAGGATTTTTACTATCGATTAAGCGTTAGAGATCGGTTTATAATGGATATCATTGAAGGCAAACATTCGGTATTGATTGATACGGAAAATATATTGAGAAAGGAGTAGGGATGTTTGATATAGAATATAAGGGCGCAAATGCTATAGTATTTGCTACAAAGAAGGTGCGGGTAGTTTTTGATCCAAATCTAGCAGTTGTCGGCGCTAAGAATGTTTCGGTTAAAGATAGTGTTGAAGTAGCTACGGAAGATAGATTTGCAGTTACCGACCCTGCACCAAGACTATTACTCAATGGTCCTGGCGAGTATGAAGTTGGCGATGTAGCAATTTCTGGTATTCCTGCTCGGCGTCATATTGATACTGATGCTGATGGTAAAAAATCTACGATATATAAGATATCTGTCGGCGACGTAAGAGGGGTGGTGATTGGCAATATTCAGCCAAAACTTAGCGATGATCAGCTTGAAGATATTGGTGTGGTTGATTTTGCAATTATACCGGTAGGAGGTAGCGGCTATACATTAGATGCCGTGAGTGCTTCTTCTATGGTTCGGCAACTAGACCCAAAGGTGGTTATTCCAGTTCATTATGCAGATTCATCTATAAATTATGAAGTTCCTCAGGCTGGTGTAGAAGATTTTATGAAAGAATTAAATGCAAATGTTGTGGAAGCTGGGGTAAAATGGAGATTAAAGAAGCCTGCTGATTTGCCTGATAGCTTAACTGTTGTTCAAATATCGAAAACATAGACGTAAGTAATTGGGGCTAGTAAAAACCCTGTCTGTTGCGACAGGGTTTTATAGTTAAGCAGCCTTTGCAGCTGGCGGTTGCAGCAATCCTTTTTTCTTCAGTGTCCGTATTGCTTTTGTGCTTAAAATCATAGTAATTTTCTGACCGTTTACAACAAAAGTCTTTTTCTGAAGATTTGGCTTAAAGACGCGCTTAGTGCGGCGCAAAGAAAAGCTAACGTTGTGTCCGTATTGCTTACCTTTGCCTGTCAATTCACATCGTGATGCCATTTTCACTCTCTCTTTAAGGTTAGTATCTAATCTCTAGTATTGTAGAGGTATTTCTTTAATTAGTCAAGACTCAGTTATGTAAAAATAAAGTCCTTCCTACATAATTCGTAGTTTGGGTACCTTTGGACTTTATGACTACAGGAAGCTACAATAGAACAGGATGGTCTTGACAACGACTTTATTAAAGCATATCAAAGGCGTCGGCCCTAAAACCGCCCAGGCGCTGTCGGCGGCGGGTTTGGAGACGGTAGCGGACGCCTTAGATTTTTTGCCGCGGGTGTATGATGATTATTCGGCGGCGGTTAACATTGCTGATCTTCAGCCGGGTAAAGTGACGGTGCGGGCGCGCTGCGAGTCGATTTCCACGCGCATTGTGCGCCGAGGCTTGAGGATTACTACGGCGGTGTTGGCGGATGATTCTGGCAAGGTGAAGGCTGTTTGGTTCAATCAGCCGTACCGTGAGTCACAGCTCAAATCTGACGCTGAATTCATGTTTTCTGGTCAATTTGGCATGCAGTATAACAGCTACCAAATCAGCAATCCATCCGTCGAACTCGCCAAGTCAACTGATACATCCGACATCCACCATACGTCAGGCATTCATCCGGTCTATAAATCCATCAAAAACCTCCGCCCCAAAACCGTGCAGGATTTGCTGAAGAATCTGCGCCCCATCATGGAATTTTTGCCCGAAACGCTGCCGGAGCACATTGTCCAGCGGCAAAAACTAGTCAGCCGCGCGGAGGCCGTCAAGTTTCTCCACGCGCCGAAAAATCATCAGGAAATTGCTCGCGGTCGTGAACGCTTGGCGTTTGAAGAATTGTTTGAAATGATCTTGGCGGCACAATTTAATAAGCAAGAGCAAACCAAGTTGACTGGCTGGCGCATCCCGTTCAATCAGTCGGTCGTTAAGCAATTTGTTGAGCAGCTGCCGTTTCCCTTGACCAACGCGCAGCGCCGCGCCGCCTGGCAGATTTTGCAAGATTTGGAGTCCGAACATCCAATGAACCGATTATTGCAAGGCGATGTTGGTTCGGGTAAAACAGTGGTTGCCGGGCTGGTGGCGGCGGAAGTGGCGCAGGCTGGTTTTCAGACGGCCATCATGGCGCCGACGGAGATTTTGGCGGCTCAGCACGCAAAGACGCTGTATGAGCTGTTATCGCCGTTTGGTGTGTCGGTGGCTCTACTGACGGGGCAGGTCAAGGGCGCAGCGCGGCGGCAGCTGCTGGATAACTTGGCAAATGGCAACATCAACGTGGTGGTTGGTACGCATGCGCTGATTCAGGAAAAAGTGGCGTACCATAAATTGGGATTTGTGGTGATTGACGAGCAGCATCGATTTGGCGTCAAGCAGCGGCAGGCGTTGCTGCAAAAGGCAGACTACATGCCGCATCTACTCAACATGACCGCCACGCCGATTCCACGCAGTTTGGCGTTGACCTTGTATGGTGAACTGGATATCTCGATTTTGGATGAGCTACCAGCTGGCCGTCAGCCGATTGAAACGAAAATTTGGTCGCCGCCCTCAGCGCCGAAACTTTACGAAGCCATTGACTACGAACTAGCCCAGGGTCGCCAAGCCTATGTCATTTGTCCGTTGATTGATGATAATCCTGACAACGACAAAAAATCGGTCGAGGCGGAATATCACAAATTAGCAAAAACGATGTTTCATCATCGTCGCCTTGGGCTGCTACACGGTAAATTGCCGTCGGAGGAAAAGGCTGCGGTCATGCAGCAATTCGCGAACGGTGAAATTGATATGCTGGTGAGTACCACGGTGGTGGAAGTTGGTGTCAACGTACCGAACGCCACAGTCATGCTTATCGAAAATGCCGATCATTTTGGTCTCAGCCAGCTTCATCAGCTACGCGGGCGGGTTGGACGTGGCGAGCACCAGAGCTTTTGTCATCTGATGATGTCGAGTCATGACAAGCCAAGCCAGCGCCTCAGGGAAATTGAGAAGTCTCAAGACGGCTTTTACCTGGCGGAAGTCGACTTGAAATTGCGCGGTCCCGGCGAGATTTACGGACGAGCACAGCATGGCGCATTGAACCTAAAAATTGCCTCGCTGAGCGATACGCCGCTGATTGCCCGTGCGCAAGCGGAGGCTGAGCACTTTGTCAAAGAAGGGCAGGATTTGCTACAATATAACCATCTGGCGCGTGCCGTCAGTCGCTATCAGCGATTAACCATTTTGAATTAATATGTATGCAGGAACAACAATTAGAGATGGCTCTGGTCGATTTATCGGTGTTCATCAAAAGATAGATCGAGTGGCCAGGCGACATCTGACGCCAATGCTGCCTGATTGGTGTGAGTTTCCTGATATTAAAGATATCCTGCACTTTGAAGGCAAAAACGGTCCTGACGGCGTCAAGCGTAAAAGTCCAGCCGTTGACGAGCCGTGGCATTTCATCAATCCAGATGATCCAAACGACACGGCGCTTTTGGAGATGATTGACCAGCATATTTATAATTTGACAAAGGCACTGCAAAAAAATAATTCTGAACGAGCTGCCTTTGAAGCGGCATGGATGGCGCACGCCATCACTGATGGTCTAACGCCAGCGCATCATTTCCCGCTGGAACAGGCAATGGAGGAGCTGCGCGGCGGTGAAGGTTTGGAGACGCGAACCTCAATCCTAAAGAAAAATGTCATGAAGGGTGACACGGGGATTGAGCTCATCAAAAACAACTGGAAGTTCTGGGGCGCCAAAGGTATGATGACTATGCATGTGGCGTTTGAAGCGGGCGTGGCGAGCGTGGTAGCCTATCCGCGCTTTAAGGATGCTGTGCCGAGTGAAGCTGAGATTTTACAGGTCAAGCAGCAAGGCTATCGGGAATACTATCTGGAGCAAGTTCACGCCGTGGCGGCCATGAAAATGTATGACAATTTTGGTAAAAACGGCTGGACGACAGATCTGGCGTGGCAAACCAACCATGAACTGATGCCGATCATCATCAAAGCCGTCATGCTGGGCTGGCTGGCGTCGGTTTGGAAGCTTGAGGCCAAACGGTGAGAGTACGTATCATCGCTGGGGAATTTGGCGGACGATTTATCCAAACCCCGCCAGGCTCAACGACACATCCCATGGGCGAACGAGTCCGTTCAGCGATGTTCAATTCACTTGGCGAAACCGTGCGTGGTTCGCGGGTTTTGGACGCCTTTGCCGGCTCTGGCGCCATTGGCTTGGAGGCGCTCAGTCGTGGTGCCGAGTTAGCGGTTTTCGTGGAGCGCAACCGAGTTGCTCAGCGTGTTATTGTCGAAAATATAAGCAATTTGGGTGTTGATGAAAAATCTATTGTAATAAAAACAACGGTATCGAATTGGTTGGAAAGCATGAGCGTAACAGAGAAGTTTGATATCATTTTTGCTGATCCGCCATATCATAACCCTCAGTTTTCCACAGTTTCACGACTGATGGGGCTTCTCAAACCAGGCGGATGTATGATATTATCACACCCAGGAATAGGTGAGGTGCCAATTCAAAACGGAATTGTTGTGGTGGACAATCGTAGTTATGGGGAGGCGCACCTCACCCGGTTCCGTCGAGAGAAGTATATTTGTTAAGTAAACACAGCACTTAGGGTTGTGTTTTTATTTTAAGTAAAGACTTCATTGATATACTTGTTTTATAAAGCTGTCTTATGGAATTTAACGCTGATAAAGATGTAGGTTAGTCATGGTATAATGCTACTGTGATGTCTATTGTGAGTATCATAATGATTTTTGCTATTATTCTCTTGTCTATGACGGTTCATGAGGCTATGCATGCTTTTATGGGATACTTTCTGGGGGATAATACTGCAAAAATTGAAGGACGACTGACCCTTAACCCATTAAAGCATATTGACCCATTTATGACTATTCTTCTGCCGTTAACCATGGCGCTGCTGGGCGGGCCAGTGTTTGGCGGCGCAAAACCAGTGCCGTTTAATCCTAACAGAGTCCGTTATGGCGAGTGGGGGGCTGCTATGGTTGCATTGGCGGGGCCGTTGACTAATCTTTTTATAGCCTTTTTTGCTTTTGGCATTGGTGTTTTGATGGGTGTTGTTAGTAACGGTGGGTTGGTCGCGTCATCATTTCTTGGATCGGTGATAGCAATGACAGTATCCGTTAATCTGGGCTTTTTCGTGTTTAACATGCTGCCTGTACCGCCGTTAGACGGTTCTCGCTTGTTATATGCTTTAGCGCCAGAAAGTGCTAGGCGACTGATGGAGCAAATTGAACAATACGGCACATTGGTAGTTTTTTTACTTGTTGTGCTATTCTCTAGTGCAATTGGCCGAGTAATGAGCGCTTGTATCAGTACTATACTAGATGTATTTATGATGATTTTTAGTGTATAATAGAACTAGCCCTAAGTTGCCTGTGGGTACGTATGATTTTCCTAACATCATATGATAGGGAGCTTTAATGATTTATTATCGTGGTAATAAGTTGCGAGCACCCACCTTGCGTTTAAGCGGGGAATATCAAGTATTTGCAGGATCTTAGGGTTTTTTGTTTGGGATTATATGAAAGTTTAATGTATAATGAAGCGGTAGTCTGCTGAGCGGTCGCTTGGCGCGTGCTGCGCTAAGAGGAAAGTCCGGGCAGCGAAGGATACGGCAGTCGCTAACGGCGACCGGGGGCAACCCTAGGGAAAGTGCCACAGAAACGAAACTACCTTAGTGTTTGATAAATACTAAGGAAAAGGTGAAACGAGCGAGGTAAGAGCTCGCAGTTGCCTGCGGTGACGCAGACAAGAGGTAAACCCTGCTGGCTGCAAGGAGATTTACACTAAAAGTGATCCGCTTGTAAATCGATAACCGCTTGATTTGCTTGGCAACAAGCAAACTAGATAGATGATCGCTCTCGACAAAACCCGGCTTATAGGCAGGCTGCAACGTAAAATAACCCTGATTACTAGGTAGTCAGGGTTATTTTATTGGTACACTTGGGTAATTACAAAGCTGCTTTTACGATGTCCGCGAAAGCCTTTGGTTCGCTTACTGCCAGTTCTGCTAGTATCTTACGGTCGAGCGCGATATTGTTCGCTTTCAATCCTGCAATTAGCTTGCCGTATGTCGTACCTTCCTGGCGAGCAGCGGCGTTAATGCGGGTAATCCATAAGCTGCGCAAATCGCGTTTTTTATTGCGGCGATCGCGGTAAGCGTACTGTAAAGCCCGGATGACGCCTTGCTTTGCCAGGCGGAAGCTACGGGTTCTATTGTGCTGCATGCCCTTAGCTAATTTGAGCGTCTTTTTATGTTTTGCGCTGGCAGCGACTCCTCGTTTTACTCTCATGATGTCATTAAGCTCCTATCGCTCGGCGGACATTCTTTGCCATTGAGCCAGTTACTTTTGCTGTTGTATTGATAGCGCGCTTTCGACTTTTTGACTTTTTAGCCAGAAAGTGACCGCCAAACGCGCGTTGGCGAGTCAATTTGCCGGTGCTGGTCAGCTTAATGCGCTTCGCAGTACCTTTGTGGGTCTTTAGTTTCGGCATTATTTACTCCTTATTACTACGCTCAGATTGCGACCAGCCATCTGAGGTTTTTGCTCTAATATTGCTTCTTCTTCGAGATGTTCCATGATTTTGCTGATCAACTCATAGCCTATCTCTTTGTGTGCCATCTCGCGACCTTTGTAAACAACCTGTATGCGCACTTTATGTCCGCCTTCCAGGAATTTACGAATCTTCTTTAGCTTGACCTCTAGGTCGCCAGCGCCAATCTTCAGTCCAAAGCGCATTTGTTTCAAGTCGCCAGATTTTGCCGAACGCCGATTTCTTTGCTGATCTTTCATCTTTTGATACTGGTATTTACCCCAGTCGATGATCTTAGCAACAGGCGGATTGGCATTTGGTGAAATTTCAACAAGGTCTAGTCCAGCTTCCTCGGCCGCACGAAGCGCGTCGCGAAGCGGCATAATTCCGAGCTGTTCGCCATCTGAGCCGACGACCCGCAGTTCTCGGGCACGGATTTCTCCGTTGATACGAATTGATTTAGTGATCTTCAGCTCTCCTTTGAAGCAATTTTTAGATTAATTCCACTGGTCATTGTAACAGAGATAGAGAGCCTTTTCAATATGTCTTATTCAATTTGCGGCGATTTGGCGATACTGAAGACTCTCGGCGATATGGGGGACTTCAATAGTGCGGCTGTCTTCCAGGTCGGCAATAGTTCTAGCGACTTTGATGATTTTGAAATAGCTGCGGGCGCTCAAATCTAGTTTTTTACTTGCCGAAATAAGGAAAGATTGAGCCTTATTTGATAGTGATGTATATTTGTCAACATCAGTGTTATTTATATTGCTGTTGTAACTAGTACTACAATTATAACGGAGGTGTTGAAGATTATGTGCTTTATTTATTAAAGACTGAATATTGGTATGTTGTGATTTTAACGACAGATTTTTTATCGCTAATTGCTCATGAGGAACTCTGGATACAGACACGGTAAGATCGATTCTATCCAGTAGTGGTCCGGATAGTTTTTTCTGGTAGTTTAGTATTTGGGACTGAGAGCAGGTGCATTGCTTTTCTGTATCGCCTAAGAATCCGCAGGGACATGGGTTCATTGTGGCGATAAGTATAAAGTCTGCAGGGAATTTAAATTTTCCTTTTGCACGGCTAATGGTTATTTCGCGGTCTTCAAGCGGTTGTCGCAGCGATTCGAGTATTGATCGCGGATACTCCAGGAATTCGTCCAAAAACAGAACGCCGCGATGAGCGAGGCTAATCTCTCCGGGCTGTATTCTGGATCCGCCGCCTATGATGGAAGTTCGACTGGCGGTGTGATGCGGCGACCTAAAGGGTCGTTCGGTGATGGTGTTATTCGTAATGTTACGATCTCCAAGGTTGTGTAATTTAGTTACTTCAATAATCTCATCCTGATTGAGAGGCGGTAATAAATTTTTTAATGCGCGGGCGAGCATAGTTTTACCCGACCCTGGCGGCCCAGAAAGAAGCAAATTATGTCTTCCGGCTACTGCTATTTGGATTGCTCGTTTAGCTTGCTCTTGTCCGTATATATGATCGAGAGATATGTTATCCTTGGATGTTTTTGAGCGGCTAAGCTTAGTCTTGCTGGCGGATTGTATGATCTTTTCTTTTTTTAGATGAAGAAATAGCGATTTTAGATTGTCCACGGGTATTATTTCTATTCCTGAAACCAGAGCTGCTTGATTGGCATTTTGAGACGGAACATACACAGTATGAATTTCGTGCTTTTTAGCGATTTCAGCCGTGATGATGGCAGACCTGATAGGTCGTAGACTACCATCTAGGGCCAGCTCGCCAGCAAACAGGGCGCCGTCTAAGTCGTTTTGAGATAGCAGCCCGCCTAAGCATAGAATGGTTAAGGCTATTGGCAAGTCAAATTGAGACCCGTCTTTAGGCAGTTCGGCTGGCGCTAGGTTTATGACTATTTTACCTTTTGGAAAATCTAAGGATGAGTTTTTGATAGCGCCGCGTACTCGGTCGCGAGATTCGTCAATTGCTTTATTGCCAAGTCCAACTATTTGCACTCCAGGTAAGCCTCGTGATATGTCTCCTTCGATGTCAATCATTTGACCGTGAAATCCGTATGGAGTGGCTGACTGTACTTTACTTACCATGATTTTATTAAACCATACATGCTTAGTCTTTTAAAATAAGCGTGCTATAATAGCGGGGAGATATGCGGGGCTGATATAGCTTTCGACAATTGGACTTTATCAAGATATTCTGCGAGCCGACGATACGCGTAACGTATGATTTAGTTGCAAACTTTGTTGCAAAAGCAAAGTCATTTGTAGCGAGCGCTTTCGCTCCTAAGATGGCTTTTGCGCCAATCGCTGCTTAGCTTTTAGCGATCATCCTAATATCGTGGCAACAGCCGATGTGTAGGGTGTCATATATATGTTGCTGGCTGCATGCTCGGAAGCGGCGGGCATGCGGGACTTTCTCCGCGTAACGAAACTTGGTTTTTTCGGTTTATTTTTAGCCAGGCGACGTTATAAAATTCTTAAATGAGCCTATGCTCGTAGACGAATATCAGGATACCAGTTGGACCCGGGGGCAGTACCCGGCAGCTCCACCACATATGTCAAATCCAGCCAAGAGGCTGGTTTTTTATTTGGTAAATTATAGCAGCGGATGAGTGTGTAGATTTCAAAAAAACAACCACCTGCGAGTAGTGGTTGTTTTCAAAAGTGGAGTTTTACGAGTTCTGTTTATTTTTGGCTTCTGTATAATTTTTTTATTCAGAAGCTACCCCTATAATATAGCACAAAAACGCTTATGTCAACAATATTTTTATAAAAAGTCTAGGTAAAAAATACTACATGTAAAATAGTGGATTGGATTCTGGGTTAGAGGACGTTGGGTGCTACTGGGGCGGCAGGATATTTTCTCCTTTTAGAAGTGTGACGAAGGTCCATAATAAAACAAATAATTAGCTTAAGCTACAGTCGAAGCTATTGACTAAATGGTTTGAGTGTGCTAGTATAAACGTAAGCTTTTACAAAAACAAAAAGCAAAAATACATTAACAATTTTAGTCAGAAGCTTGGCGTCTTTGCGCATAGTCGCGCAAAAGATTTGACGGAAACTCGGCCACGGCATCATTAAAAAATTCGCAACAAATAGTTGCTTGAGTTCGCGATGGCATGGCCGAAGCTTCGCCAACATTTGGTTGGCGTCAAGCGCGTATGGAGATAGTACCGTACGCATCCAGTTAATCCTTATCAGAACGTATTGGTAATGAAAATACTGGATGCGTATGAGGAATGCCATACAAGGACGTGCTCCTTTAATAAGGAGCGGTCAACTGCCTTGAGCGGTAATGGAGCATAGCGAGAATGCCCGCGCCCAATAGTTATTTTTAAAGCGGCGGATGGTTGCATTTGCTTTAGCGAAGTTATCGCTCGGGCTCTCTTGGTATAATTGTGAGTATGGGGATTAAAGTAGCTGTAACGGTTGGCGTGTCTATGGCGATTATAGTCGCGCTGATTTTAAGTATGACCAACCCAACTGCGGTAGGACCGTTGGGGGTTCTGGCTTTTTTTGTTTGTACGTATTTATTTTTTGTGTGTTTATTTTTTGTACTTATAGTATTAGTGCAAAGAATAACGGCTAGGTTTGTCAGAGAAAAAAACCAAATACAACTAGCTAATACGCCAAGCAATAACAAGAGCTATTATTATTCTACGGTTGTTGCTTTAGTGCCGGTTATTTACGTAGGAATGCAATCTGTCGGCGGTGCGGGGTTGTTTGAGATTGTTCTACTGTCGTTATTTGAGGTGCTAGCCTGCTTTTATGTATATAAAAGGTACTAGCGTCCATATGTTTTTAAGCGGTGGCATGATACAATAAAGATATGAATCCAGAATTGCCGCAAGTCAGGCAAAGTGTTGAAGCGCCGCCGCAAATACCGGGCGGTGTTGAGCATAGCCCAGAGCAGGCGCCTCAAACTCCAGAAATTCAAACAGGCGTTGAAGCTGGGCCTGATCCTGGTGTAGCACAACAGCAGCCAGTTATTCCCACAGTCTTGCCGGTAGTTACTGTTTCCCAGCCTGTGCAAGATGATACGCAGACAGTAGCATCGGACGACGATACTCCATTGACGGCTGCGGACGAAGATCTTATTGAAAAAGAGTGGGTTGAAAAACTAAAGAAGATAATCACATTAACTAGGGATGATCCATACGAGCGCAGCAGGGTGATTGCACAGTTGCAAGCTGATTATTTGAAAAAGAGATATAATAAAGTATTGGGTCAAAACCAAAATAATGGGTAGGGTTTTATGGGTGCTGGACCTTTAGTTATAAGCTTTATAGTGACTATTATTATAGCCGTTGGTGTTACGGTGGTTGTGTTTCAGTATCGTAAAATGCTTCGAGAGGCGAAAAATTATGAACGCGGGTTGAAGATGGTGCCGTTGCTGATTCATCTGCCGCCGTCTAGCGAAGATATTGATAATTCTAATCGCGATGAAAGAGATCTGACAGAAGAGATATTATCCCAGGCACAGGTTATGTATAATATTGTATCCAGTACAGCCACTAAGGGATTTAAGAGTAAAGTGTATGGTCAGCGGCACATGTCGTTTGAGGTAGTGGCTCATGGAGGATTGGTACATTACTATGCTGTGGTGCCTCTCGTTTTAGTTGACGTGATTCGCCAGGCAGTAGCGGCAGCTTATCCGTCGGCTAGGCTTGAAGAAGTGACTGATACAAATATATTTAGTAAAGTCGGCAAAATGAGCGGTACTATCGGCGGCGAGTTTAACTTGAGAAAGTCGTTTGTTTATCCGATCGCCACCTATCAAGAGTCAAAGCGAGACGCATCGCGAGCTTTATTGAACGCTTTGTCGTCGGCAACTAAGGATGATGGTATCGGCGTGCAGTTCTTGATCCGGCCAGCGCGTGAAGGCTGGTCAAAGTCTTCGGAATCTCATATTGATAATATGAAAAAAAATAAAGGTAAAAAAACTGGTTTGGCGGCCGGCGGCGCAGCGGTTGGGGAGATTATGGAGGCATTATGGAAACCGCCAGAGTCGGATAAAGAAAAAGACAGCAAGCCTGAAGACAAGCAGCTTACAGCGCTAGAACAGGCGGAAGTTGATGCAATCAGCGAAAAAGCGCGTTATCCGGCTTACGAGGTCTTGATTCGTGTAGTTATCTCTTCAAATACGGCAGCTAGATCGCAGGCGCTTTTAAAAAATATCATTGCAGCATTTTCGCTGTTTGATTCGCCGCGAAATAACGGGTTTAAGTTCTCGTTAACGAGGAATGTCGAAGAAATGACCACCGCGTATATTATGCGATTCTTTCCTCAGGAAGTGCGCGGTAATATTTTGAATAGCGTAGAAATGGCTACGCTGTTTCATTTGCCAGGAGCTGGTGCAATTCCTACGTCGCAAGTTAAGCGGCAAATGTCAAAACAGGTAGATGGACCGACTGATGTTTTGGATGAAGGGCTGCTGATAGGCTATAACGAATTCCGGGGAACAAGGAAGCCTATTAGAATTGGCACAAAAGACCGCCGACGCCACGTTTATATAATTGGACAGACGGGTGTTGGTAAGTCGGTGTTGCAGGAAAATATGGCTTATCAAGATATGATGGATGGGCGCGGTTTTGCGTTTATTGACCCGCACGGCGATTTGGTTGAATCTTTGTTGGGTAAGGTTCCAAAAGAGCGCGTTGAGGACATTATTTATTTCAATCCATCTGATATGACAAATCCTATTGGTCTCAATATGTTTGAATATGACACGCCGGATCAAAAGGACTTCTTGGTGCAGGAAGCAATAAACATGCTTTATGGTCTTTACGATCCAGGTCATACAGGAATTGTTGGACCGCGTTTGGAACATATCTTTAGAAACTGTGCCTTGCTGTTGATGGCAGATCCGGAGGGCGGAACGTTTATTGATGTGCCGAAATGTTTAGTTGATCCGGAGTTTGTGAAAAGCAAGTTGAAGTATGTCAAGGATCAACAGGTCATCGATTTCTGGACAAAGGAGTTTCCAGCTTCGCAGCGATCAAATGAGGCGGGTGAAGTGGTGGCGTGGGTTGTTTCAAAGTTTGGTCCTTTCATATCAAACGATGCTATGCGCAATATTATTGGTCAAACAAAGTCCGGGTTTAATTTGCGCGATATTATGGATAATAATAAAATTTTGCTAGTTAACCTGTCTAAGGGTAAGATGGGCGAGCTAAACTCAAGACTGCTGGGTATTATATTTGTGATGAAGTTCCAAGCGGCAGCGATGGCTCGGGCAGATATTCCAGAAGATCAGCGAGTTGATTTTTCTCTGTATGTGGACGAGTTCCAGAACTTTGCAACTGATAGTTTTGAGTCGATTCTGTCTGAGGCGCGAAAATATAAACTAAGCCTGATTATGGGTAACCAGTTTATGACGCAGCTAACAGATAAAATCCGCGAGGCGATTATCGGTAACGTTGGTACGGTGATTTCTGGACGAATTGGTATTACTGACGCGGAGCTGATGGTTAAAAAATTCCAGCCAACATTTGACGTTGATGATTTGGCGAAACTGCCTAACTTCCAATCAATCACGTCGGTGATGATAAACAACGTGCCGTCAGCTCCGTTTAGCATGAATTGGATCCCGCCGATGGGTCAAGTAAATACACAGCTGAGAGACGCATTAGTTAGGTTGTCTTCGGCTAAATACGGCAAGCCGCGATCAGTAGTGGAGAAAGAGATATTTGATAGGTTGAGAGATAGCAAAGCTAGTAAACCTGCATCTCAGCAGATAGGTCGTCGGGGCGGCGCGCCATCAGCACGATCAGGTGCAGCGAAAGCGGGCGGATCATCTTTCTTGGATGAGTGGTTAGCAAAGAGGCAGCAATTGGGCGGAAAACCTGCAGGCACTCCTCGTCCTGCCTATGCGGGAGCAGCTGCTAAACCTATAAGTAACCCTAATGTTTCGCCGTTACCTGTTGCGTCGGCGCCTTCGGCTGTGAATTCTGCGGCGACAACTCCGCCTTCATCGGCAACGGCCTCTTTGCCGCCAGCTTCTCCTTTTGTACCACCTTCTGCCGGCACCAGCAATAACAGACCTCAAGCGTTGCGAAATGACACTGTTATGCAATATGGCGACATATCAGCTCCAGCACCACTACGGCAACCTGTGGTGAATTCCAGCAACACTACGAACAGTCAAAATCAAAATATCAGTGATGTCGATTTTGCTAAAACTCCTCAGAGTCCGCCAGTTACCAATAGATTAGATTTGCGTGACAATAATAGTGACGACACAGAAGTGTCTATAAGCCTAAGATAGGCGAGCTGGGGTAATTGTTTGTATTTTCTTGGCGCGTTTGTTTGACTATCTTTTTTGTCTGTTTATCAAGCCGACGCGTCCGTATTCAATTATTGCGCCAATGCACCACCCGGCTGCGAACAATACGATTGTCTCTGATCCTGACAGGACGTAGCCGTATTTTTTAGCCACCAGGTACACGATTACCGAGGCAATTGCCCCCAATGCTCCAGCAATAATTAAGTTGGGTCTGGCTATGGTGTTACCGATGGCGTCGCTAGTTTTTTCAACTGCTGAATTATGAATGAGCTTGCTGAAAGCGCGCGACGGTGTTGGTAGTTGCTCCTGTACGTTGTTCAAGGTATTCTTGTAGGACGCTTCAACATCTGCTTTTGTCAGAGAAGGCTGGTCTTTCTTATTTTCTTTTGATTCTTTCGCTTTCTTTTCTTGTGCTGCTTCGTGCTGTCTAGCGATCTCTAGTGCTTCATTTCTTATTTTTTCTTTATTATCTACTGATTTTTCTTTTGTGGCGCGTTCTAGTCTGTTTTCTATGTTATCAGTAAGCCGCTCTCTTGCTGCTTCTAAAACTTCGCCGGTATGTTCAAGGGCGCTACCTTTTAATTTCTCTGTCATTTTGATTCTCCTAAATCGTACCGGCAGACATATCATGCCGAATAATTTTTACCTCTTTGCTTAATTGTCGGGAGCGAGCATAGAAATATACAACAACAGCTGCCACAATTCCGGCAAATGTCATATTTGCACCTGGTCCAGTTTTTGGTAATTCAGTAACAGTTTTTTCAACAACTTTAGGAGCTGGACATTCTATGTTTGTACTAATTGTATTGCCAAAAGTGTTGTCAATTCTACAATCGTATGATGTTGGGTTGCTTTTTCCAGCTGCCATTGCTGGCAGGGTGTTTTTGATTTGGACAGTGAAGCTTCTTTTTTGGGTTTCGCCAGGTTTAATTTTTACCGCCGGCCAAGTTAATATTTTTGAGTTATTACTACCTGTACTGCCGTCTTTGTTGTCAGACAGTGTTCCGCCGCCTGCATCAAAAATATCTGCATATTCTAAGACGTCGCTGACATAATCTTTAAAAGTAAATTCTCCCTCTTTTAGTCCTGTGTTTTTTACGGATAATGTATATGTTATCCTGTCTCCTGATTTTGCGGCAGTTGAGTTGGCGTCTGCATTATTCTGTGTTAAGTTGACGGCGCTTTTTGATTGTGTAAAGGAGGCTGCACATTTACTGTCGCTAACAAGAAGAGTGGCATCACCAGGGCACGGCTGACATCGCGGGTCGTTTTTTGCTAGCTTGGGGTTTTGCGGGCATGGCGCTGGCGGTGTTGAACAATTTGGATAAGCACCAACCTGTCCGGGAGGACATTTGTAGGGCGGCGGTGTAATCTTTAAGATAAGGTTGCCGCAATTGAGCATAATAGCAAACCAGCCCACTCCTGCTGATTGTCCTACGAACGCTTTGTATGTAAAGTTGCCCCATAAATTGTGCGGACGGTAGTAAAATGTCCTAGCGCTTCCTTGAGAAGTCTTAACAACGTAAGAACCTTCGCCCTTGGCTGCGCCAAAATGAGGAGTTAATCCCCAAGAGTAACTTCCTATGTTACTGCTTAACGTTTGGAGATTGCTGGTAGCACTTGCCAGCTCAGCCCGGCTGATTCCCAGATGGTTATATAAATCGCGAATATTATTAGTGTTAGCGTCGTAATGCGCCATAAGTTGTGATCCGTTGGAGATTCCGCCGTAAATGAGGTCGCTTGAATCGGCGGCATTGGCAGATTCCGGCGGCGAGAATACGGTAAATGCTTGAACGATCAAAGCTAGGGCTGTTAAAACTAGCCCGATTTTTCTGGTGGCTTCTTCTTTGCGCAAGCGCCCAGCATAAAACCCTAGATTGTGAATCATTGAAGGGCTATATGGTATTCGTGAGATTATTTTTTTGAACATTTAAACCTCTTTTTGATTTTTATATAAACTCTGTACGTAGTTTACCATAATCTTTATGATAAAGTAAACAATTTGAGAAGAAATCTATTTTGGTGTATAATAAAGAGGTTGAAAAAGAGCTGATAATTCAGAAATAGTGAGGGATATATGGCTAAACAAACAAAAGGACAGGTTTATGATGGTTCGCAGATCCAGGTTCTGGAAGGACTGGAGCCAGTTCGTAAGCGTCCGGGTATGTATATTGGCAGCACTGGTTATGACGGCGTACATCATCTTATTAAGGAGATCGCTGACAACTGTATTGACGAGGCGATTGCTGGTTATGCAACCAGGGTTGAGGTTACTTTGCTTAAGGATGGCGGCGTTCGAGTTGCTGATGATGGGCGCGGTATCCCAGTTGATAAACATCCAAAAACAGGCAAGAGTACGCTGGAAACTGTTCTAACGATTTTGCATGCTGGCGGTAAGTTCGGCGGCGGCGGCTATAAGGTATCGTCCGGTTTGCATGGTGTTGGGTCTAGTGTTGTTAATGCGCTTTCGACTAAAATGATTGCTGAGGTGCGCAAGAACGGTAAAATATACCGCCAGGAATACGCGACAGGCGTTCCGCAAGCTGATATTAAAGCGGTTGGCAAATCTGAAACTACTGGTACGACGATTACATTTTATCCCGATCCTACTATTTTTAAGGAAACGGTTGATTTTGATTATAAGTGGGTCGTCAATTATCTACGTCATCAGGCGTACCTGACTAAGGGTGTATATACTTCCGTTGTTGATGAGCGTACGGGAGATCGCAAGGCATTTTACTTTGAGGGCGGCATTCAGAGCTATGTTAAAAATTTGAATATCGGTAAAGATGTATTATCCGATGATATTTTTTATGTAGAAAAGCAAGTTGAAGATTGTATGGTGGAGATTGCCGTACAATACAATGATACGTATGCGGAGACTGTTAAGCCGTTTGCTAATAATGTGTTGACTCCGGATGGCGGTACGCATTTGGTTGGCTTTCGGGCGGCTTTGACGAGGGTTATTAATGACTATGCGCGCAAAAACGGTTTGTTGAAGGAAAAAGAGGATAATTTGACGGGTGATGATATCCGCGAAGGTTTGACAGCGATTATCCTAGTTAAGCTGCCAGATCCGCAGTTTGAAGGCCAAACGAAGAATAAGCTCGGTAATCCAGAAATGCGCCGCTATGTTGATCAAGTAATGAGCGAATATTTTGCGTATTACTTGGAAGAAAACCCAGCCACCGCTAAGAAAGTAGTCGGCAAGGCAACTTTGGCAGCACGAGCGCGCAAGGCGGCACGAGCAGCGCGGGATAATGTGATTCGTAAAGGGGCATTTGAGGGTCTGAACTTGCCTTCTAAACTAACCGACTGCTCGTCGCGTAATCGGAAAGACTGCGAGCTGTTTATCGTCGAGGGTAATTCGGCGGCTGGTTCGGCTAAAGACGGCCGTGATTCGACTATTCAAGCAATTTTGCCTCTGCGCGGTAAGGTGCTAAATACTGAGCGGGCAAGATTTGACAAAATGTTTGCTAATGCTGAAATCGTTTCGCTAATTAAGGCTATGGGAGTTGGTATCGGCGACCAGTTTGATATTAGAGGTATACGCTATGATAAGATAATTTTTATGACAGATGCTGATGTTGATGGAGCGCATATTTCGACGCTGTTGATGACGTTTTTCTTCCGGTATATGTCCGAGGTTATTGAAGCGGGGCATGTCTATTTGGCGAAGCCGCCGTTGTTCGGCTTGAGTAAAGGAACTGGTAGTAATCGTAAAATAGATTATGTCTATGATGAAGCGGCTCTGGAGGAGATACTGACGGTAAAAATTAACGAACGTAAAGCTGCTGGTACAAAAATTGATGAGAATGCCGAGCGATTTAAGCAAGCGGGCTATACGGCGCAACAGCGATTTAAGGGTCTCGGCGAGATGGACGCGTCTCAATTATGGGAAACAACGATGAATCCGGAGAATCGGACTTTAGTAAAAGTTAATATTGAAGATGCGGAGCGAGCGGACGCGATATTTACAAAGCTGATGGGCGATAGCGTGGAATTGAGAAAAAGTTTTATTCAAACAAACGCCGCTAAGGTTAATTTGGAAGACTTGGACTTTTAAGGAGGTGATATGGCGGATAACGATAATAAGAATATAGTAGAAGAGCCGGAAATTCTGAACGACGATCCAGAAGTTCGCGGCATTGAAAAATCGACAGTTGAAAGCGTCATGGAAGACTCTTTCTTAAAGTATTCTATGTCGGTGATTATTGATCGGGCATTGCCGGACGTGCGCGACGGTTTGAAACCGGTGAATCGGCGAATCTTATATGCAATGAATAAGAATGGCTGGCGCGCCCCTCATGCAACGGTAAAGTCGGCGAAAATTGTCGGCGAGGTCATGGGTAATTACCATCCTCACGGCGACTCTTCGATTTACGATGCGATGGTAAATTTGGCTCAGCCGTGGAAAATGCGCTATACACTGGTAGAAGGACAGGGTAACTTCGGTTCAATGGACGGCGATGAGCCGGCAGCTTCTCGTTATACTGAGGCGCGAATGGATAAAGTTGGTAGCGAGCTACTGTCCGATATTGAGAAAGAAACGGTTGATTTTCGCGATAACTTTGACGGGACGGAGAAAGAGCCGGTTGTTTTGCCGGCGGCTGTACCAAATATTCTGCTGAACGGGCAAATGGGTATTGCTGTTGGTATGGCGACGAATATCCCGCCGCACAATCTTGGCGAAGTGGTTGACGCGACGGTGGCGCAAATAGATAATCCTGATATTACGTTGGATGAGCTTTTAACGCATATTAAAGGTCCTGACTTTCCGACAGGCGCGGAAGTGTACGGGGGCGCTCCAATGCATCAAGCGTACGAGACTGGGCGCGGTTCGGTAACGATTCGGGCGGTGGCGAATATTGAGGAGCGCAAGAATGGCCGCTACAGTATTGTAATTACTGAAGTGCCGTATGGTATGAGTAAGGAAAATTTCGTCGACAAGGTTCGAGAACTGGTCCTTGCGAAAAAAATAACTCACATCGCTGATGCGCGTGATGAAAGCGCCCGTGGTAAGGTTCGGGTTGTTGTTGAATTAAAGAAAGACGCCTACCCGAAGAAGATTCTTAACCAACTGTATAAGTTAACTGGGTTGCAAACGTCGTTTCATTACAACGTACTAGCCTTAGTGAATGGTATTCAGCCTAGGGTGATGGGTCTGAAAGAAATTTTGGCAGAGTTTATCAAGCATCGACAGGGGGTGATTCGCCGCCGGACTGAGTTTGAGTTGCGCAAAGCTAAGGAGCGGGCGCATATTCTGGAGGGATTAAAGATCGCGCTTGATCATATCGATGAGGTAATCAAGACGATTCGCGAAAGTTACGACGATGCTGACAAGCGGTTGATGGATCGGTTTGGCTTGTCGGAAATTCAGGCGGCAGCGATTTTGGCAATGCAACTGCGTCGTTTGCAGGGTCTGGAGCGCGACAAAATTGAGGATGAATTGAGGCAGCTGCACGAATTGATTCGTAAATTGGAAGCGATTTTGGCAGACGAAAATGAGATTTTGCGGGTCGTTAAGGAAGAGCTAATCGCGATGAAAGAAAAATACGGTGACGAGCGGCGCAGTAAAATTATCAATCATGAATTGGGCAAGTTCTCGGACGAGGAATTGATTCCGGAAGAAGATGCTGTTGTACTTCTTACAACAGAAAATTATATTAAGCGGACGCTAGCTAGCGATTATCGCAAGCAGAACCGCGGCGGTAAAGGCAAGCGCGGTATGACAACCAAAGAAGAGGATATTATTGCGCAAATTGTGCCTGCTAGTACGCATGACTATTTGTTATTCTTCACGAATAAGGGCCGTATTTTCCGCTTAAAGGCTTATGAAGTACCAGCTGCCGGTTTGAATGCTAAAGGGGTAGCGGCGGTCAATCTGCTGCAATTACAGCCAGAGGAAAAAATTACAGCCATCATTAAGCACGAGAAAGGCTCTAAAGATACTGGCTACCTGTTTATGGCAACTAAGAACGGTACTGTCAAGAAGACTCCTTTGGAAGATTATGCGAATATTCGGACGAATGGGCTTATCGCGATTAAATTGGATGATGGCGACGAGTTGCGTTGGATAAAGAAAACGAATGGCGAGAATGATGTAATTATTTCAACATCCGCTGGACAAGCGATTCGTTTCAATGAAAAAGATGCGCGGCCGATGGGGCGATCAGCTCGCGGTGTCCGTGGTGTCCGTCTGCGTCCGAATGATTGCGTGGTCGGTATGGATATCGTAACTAGCGACGGTCAGACGCTGCTGGTGATTAGCGAGAAGGGTTTTGGTAAGCGCACTAAAGCGGCAAATTTCCCAACTCATAAGCGCGGCGGCGTTGGTATTAAAGCGGCAGTCGTTACGGCGAAAACTGGTCCAATTATTTCGGTGCAAACTATTGATCCGGGTATGACAGACGCCATTTTAGTATCGCAGAACGGCCAGACAATTCGTCTGAGTCTGAAAGATATTAAATTACTTGGCCGGACAACGCAAGGCGTGACGATTATGCGGCTGGATGGTAATGATGCAGTCTCGTCCATTGGTCTTATGGAAGAGCGTTCGCAGAGCGAGGATACTTAATGCGGTATCTGTTGATACCCTTGCTAGCTTGGGCGCTGGCTCAGGGTTCAAAGCATATTTTCCATTTAATGGGCCGCAACCGCCGAGTGTTTAATAAAAATCCGCGCTCTTCCTTGTTACTATCAGGCGGTATGCCGAGCGCTCATGCAGCTACGATGGTGGCATTGGCGGCCACGATTGGGTTGTATGACGGAGTTGATACAGTGCAGTTTGCAATTAGTTGTTGGTTGGCGATGATTATTGTTTATGATGCGGTAATGGTGCGTTTTTCTTCGGGGCAACAAGGCGATACGCTGAATCAATTGCTTGACGAGCAAAAAAGTACGCTGCCTCGTATTCGAGTAGCGCACGGCCATACGCCTATTGAAGTGGCGGCTGGGGTAATTTTAGGGATATTTGTGGCTGCTGTTGTATTTTTCGCAACAAAATAATTGAGAAAATGTATTGACCTAGTTAATCAGATAAGGTAAGATTGGTATTAAGTCTGGTTGCTGGAGTGCGAGTTAAGCAACGGTTTACAATATGTAAAGTGAGGCAAATTATGCTTCAGGCCAGCTTAGAATGAACCTTAACAATTTGATTGTGCAATATCATCGTCAGTTTATATTTTTGTAGAGCCTTAATACTTTGATACAAAGTAGATTTTTAACGGAGAGTTTGATCCTGGCTCAGGATGAATGCTGGCGGCGTGCCTAACACATGCAAGTCGAGCGGCAGCGGGTTCTGCACTATCAACTTGAAGCCTGGACGCGGTGATTTCCAAGGGAAATCAGCCGTATCATTTCGAGAGGGATGAGTGTCTAGGGTGATTTCAAACTGATAGTGCAGAGTGCCGGCGAGCGGCGGACGGCTGAGTAACGCGTAGGAATTTGCCCCAAAGTGAGGGATAACTGCCCGAAAGGGTAGCTAATACCGCATATGGTCTTCGGATTAAAGGATTTATCCGCTTTGGGAGAAGCCTGCGTTGGATTAGGTTGTTGGTAGGGTAATGGCCTACCAAGCCGACGATCCATAGCTGGTCTGAGAGGATGATCAGCCAGACTGGAACTGAGACACGGTCCAGACTCCTACGGGAGGCAGCAGTGAGGAATCTTCCACAATGGGCGAAAGCCTGATGGAGCAACGCCGCGTGAAGGATGAAGGCCTTCGGGTTGTAAACTTCTTTTATGAGTGAAGAATATGACGGTAACTCATGAATAAGCACCGGCTAACTACGTGCCAGCAGCCGCGGTCATACGTAGGGTGCGAGCATTATCCGGAGTGACTGGGCGTAAAGAGTTGCGTAGGCGGTAAGTCAAGTGAATAGTGAAACCTGGTGGCTCAACCATACAGACTATTATTCAAACTGGCTTACTCGAGAGTGGTAGAGGTCACTGGAATTTCTTGTGTAGGAGTGAAATCCGTAGATATAAGAAGGAACACCGATGGCGTAGGCAGGTGACTGGACCATTTCTGACGCTAAGGCACGAAAGCGTGGGGAGCGAACCGGATTAGATACCCGGGTAGTCCACGCCGTAAACGATGGATACTAGCTGTTGGAGGTATCGACCCCTTCAGTAGCGAAGCTAACGCGTTAAGTATCCCGCCTGTGGAGTACGGCCGCAAGGCTAAAACATAAAGGAATTGACGGGGACCCGCACAAGCGGTGGATTATGTTCTTTAATTCGATGATAACCGAAGAACCTTACCAGGGCTTGACATCCAGGGAAGGTCTACGAAAGTAGACTGTGCCTTTTGGAACCCTGTGACAGGTGATGCATGGCCGTCGTCAGCTCGTGTCGTGAGATGTTAGGTTAAGTCCTTCAACGAGCGCAACCCTTGCAAGTAGTTGTATTTTTCTACTTGGACTGCCCCGGTAACGGGGAGGAAGGAGGGGATGATGTCAGGTCAGTATTTCCCTTACGTCCTGGGCTAGAAACGTAATACAATGGCTAGTACAATGCGCAGCGAAGCCGCGAGGTGAAGCAAATCGCATCAAAGCTAGTCCCAGTTCGGATTGGAGGCTGAAACTCGCCTCCATGAAGTCGGAATCGCTAGTAATCGCAAATCAGCAAGTTGCGGTGAATACGTTCCCGGGTCTTGTACACACCGCCCGTCAAACCATGAAAGTGACCAACACCCGAAGTCCGATTCGTCGGCCTAAGGTGGGGGGCATGATTGGGGTTAAGTCGTAACAAGGTATCCGTACCGGAAGGTGCGGATGGATTACCTCCTTTCTAGGGAGAATAGATGCCAGCTTGTCGAGCAATCACAAGTTGAGCTAGGTCGGTCTCGTAAATATGCTGAGCTTACATATTTACAACAGTCCTCTCGAGGGCGAGACGAAGTTCAAAACCTTTCTCTACGATAAGCCGATTGATGAATTGCACAATCAAGTTGTTAAATAGAAGAGTCCCGTTGAGGGGCTTTTTTGATGCCGTGTAATTACGCCAAAATCATGTTATTTAAGACGAAGTATAAATATGATTATATTTTGCTGGCTATCTGATGCACTGTAAGAGGTTAATCTGGCAAAATGTATCCAGGCGAATCATCTTACGCCATTACTAAAAACAGACTGAACGATCCAGTTTAGCGGAATGGTGTGCAGGCTTAACATAACTGCGAAGCCAATGCCGCAGACCACTAGACCCCAAAATTTGAATTTATCGTAGCTGTTGAGACCGTCAGCTAGGTTGTCGGCAAGTTTTTGGTGATAGACAACGCCGAGCGCACCCGCGATTATTATTAGTACGCCGACAAAAAATGATTGAACACTGAATTCGTATAACATATACACTATTATACACTTGTCATAACGAAAAAGATACGGTACAATGGAAAAAGTCTTGGCAATGGGGACATAGCTCAGTTGGCTAGAGCACCTGCTTTGCAAGCAGGGGGTCCAGGGTTCGAGTCCCTGTGTCTCCACCATATGGGGTGAAGCGGGCTTACGTCCGCGGCACTCCACCAAGACGAGGTCGAGGGCGATTAGCTCAGCTGGTTAGAGCGCGTCACTGATAATGACGAGGTCGGAGGTTCAAGTCCCTCATCGCCCACCATAACGTCATTGTATTGGATAAAGCAATATAATGACCTCTTGGAGGGTTATTTTATTACCCACTGTTTTTTATAAGGGCGACTAGCTCAGTTGGCTAGAGCATCTCGTTTACACCGAGAGGGTCAGGGGTTCGAGTCCCTTGTCGCCCACCAAATAGTTTTTACTGGAATTGGTAGTTGGGATATTATAATAACTATTCTTGCAGGAGCTAAAATGGATAGGATTTGTGATTTACCTTCTTTTATAGTTACAGGAGCTTCGGCGTCGGGTAAAACTACACTTATAGAGCAGGCTATTGCCGGCGGTTATACGTATATACCTACACACACAACAAGGCCGCCTCGACCAGGCGAGGTGCCGGGTGTCCACGGTGTTTTTCTCAGAAAAGAGCAGTTTAAGGACAATTTTCGTCAAGGGTTTTATATAGAGGATTCTTTGGATTTTGCCTATATGGAAGAAATTGACACGTACTATGGTTCTCCGCGCAAACAAGTGGATTTGCTGAAGAAAGATGGTTTTTGTTCTTCTCCGGTGTCAACCCAAATTGCAAGAATGGTATTTTCTATGTGTGGCTGCGATATGAAATGGCTTCATCTGGAGTGCGATGATGCTACTAGACGCCATAGGCTTGAACAAAGAGGTATGGCGCCAGATGAAATAGAGGCGCGGATGACTTTTGGCGATAGTCTAAAAGCTCCTGGCGAGGCTATCGTTGTTGATACGTCCAGGGTGGCCGCAGAAAGCTTATTTGGTAGAGTGAAACGGCTGCTGGGACGTGATTAGATATTTAACGTGCAAGTTTGCCTTAAAAGTTTGCAGTTAAGGTATGGCTAGAGAGTATTGTGGGGGTGGTAATTCTTTATAATATTATTGACAAATAATAAAAAATGTGTATAATCATAGACATGACGAGAGAGAATCTATCTCCAAACATTGGCGAACATTCGACAGAGCACGCAACTGACTTGCTAAGCTACTTCCAAGCTGAAATTCCAGAAGACCCTACCATAAGACGCGATTATTTATCGCGGGTCAGTAGCGATGATTTTATTAGCATGCTCCAGAGGATTCGGCAGATTACGGAGACAGGAGAGGCGACAGAGTATCCTTTTGATGGGTATGATGTAGTAACTGGTACGTTGCTTCCGCCTAATTATGACGATAAGCCGAAACTTTTGCATGCAACATGGGATGCTGTAAAGGATATATTAAACAATACGAAATATGATGATCAGCAAGCTCTTGATTATGCGTCAGTAGTTGCTGCAATTAGTGTCGTAGGCGTTCATCCATTTATGGACGGAAATGGTCGCTCGTCTCGTTTGTTGTCGTATGCAGTTGCAACAGGAGGGCAAAATCCGGAGGATATCCAGAATATAATTTCTAGATACGGTGGAGATTTTTGGAAAGTAAGAACTATACCTGAAATTAGTCCGCATAGCGGCGCTAGAAACGTGCCGCCGGACGCTGTGTGGGCTAGACTGGGTGACTACGTGACCTGGGAGGAGCTTTTGGACTCTTTCCATGTAGTTCATCATTGTGATACAGACTTCGCGCTCGAGAGCGCGCCATCCTTAGAAGTTGCTCAGCACTGGCAGCTTTGCGATAGAAAGAGAAGAGCTGCACAGCTTCTTGTGTTCCTTGATATTGCAAAAGACAATCCAAGTTTGCCGCTGTCGCAGCATATTAATGAGCAGCGAATGGTCGGATGTGTGGAGCGACGTGAACGGCAAGTGGATGACACTAAGCGGGAGATAAAAGGTACTGACAGATCTGGTGAGCGGCTAGCTTTGCAGAATTGGCTTGAAGATAATAAAAAGTCGCTGCACCGCAGTCAAAATAGCTTAGTTGTTGTGCGTTCGATATTAGGCGATGATTGTTTTAAGCCAGGTAAGACTTTCCCTGTTCTTGATCAGCTGCTCGCTAATCAGAGAAGACAGTCAAATTATTTCTTGGATAGATCATACGAGGCGTGATAAACTTACGTATATGTATAGGCGCTTTATCAAGCCAATACTATTCCTATTAACGCCAGACTTCACCCATAAGCTGATTGTTTTTTGCGGTCGTATGGCGCAGGCGCTGCCGCCTGCTCGCTGGGTTATTCGCAAGTTGTGGAACTTTGAGGATGTGTCGCTTCGGCAGAGAATTGATGGCGTTACGTTTTATAATCCAGTTGGTCTGTCGGCGGGATTTGATAAAAATGTCCAGCTGTCGCCGCTGATGGAGGATGTTGGTTTTGGGTTTGCTTCGGGCGGGTCGGTGACGCTAGAACCGAGAAAGGGAAATCGACGACCGTGGTTTCATCGTTTGCCGAAGACAAAGTCGGTGGTGGTGCATGCTGGTATGCCAAATTATGGCTTACGAAAAATTAGCCGATATGTCCGCCGTAATCAGTGGCGGTTAGATGATATGCCGACGGTTATGTCAGTAGCAGTTGTGGCAAATAAAACAACGATTGAACGGGCTGGCGGTCGTCCAGCCAAGCAGGCAATTATTAATGATGTAAAAAAAGCAACAGAATATATTAATGATAACAAATTGGCGAGTGTTGTAGAAATTAATATCTCCTGTCCTAATGCTGGTAAAGAGCCGTTTATTGAGGCAGAGCCACTTGATGCATTATTAACAGCGCTTGACAGCGTGCCGCGCGATGTGCCGTTTTGGGTGAAAATGCCGCATTTGTACGATATAAAACAATTCGATTCGCTGCTGAAAGTTATTGTTCGGCATAATATCCAGGGCGTAACGGTGGCAAATCTGGTGAAAGACCGTAGTAAAATTGACATCAAAGATCCGCTGACTGATGAAATCCGCGGCGGACTGAGCGGCGAGCCGACGCGCGATCATAGTCTAGAACTAATTCGCCATGCATATAAGAAATACGGCGACAGGTTGACAATTATTGGTGTAGGCGGAGTATTTTCGGCTGAGGATGCGTATGCCAAAATTAAGGCTGGTGCCAGTCTAGTGGGGCTGATTACTGGGCTGTTTTTTGAAGGACCGCAGCTAATTGGACAAATCAATCGCGGGTTGGCGGAGCTATTAAAAAAGGACGGTTTTTCTCATGTTTCCGAGGCAGTTGGCGCGGATTTTCGCAGCGAGCCAAAAAAGGCGAAAAAACTTTGAAAAAACTCTTGCAAAACAGCTGCGGCTGCTGTATAGTTGATTACTAGTTACGCGAATGTTCGGGAGAACCTCTGGCAATACACTGCGAAAACGTGCGAGGGCAGTGAAGCATGATTAGTTGAATGCAGACAGATGTGTTAAGTTTTTAACAAATCTATTGTGCACTCAAAATGCGAGGCATGATCATTAACAATTTGAGAGTAAAAGAAATTGAGTTTTTAATTGACGGTAACAGTGATTGCAAAGTAGCAATTACTAGTTAAGTCAATGCATAAAAAGGTACTCAAGGGCGCTAAATGGATGCCTAGACGTATATTACCGAAGAAGGACGTGGAAGACTGCGATAAGCCTCGGGAAGCTGTCAACAAGCTTTGATCCGGGGATTTCCGAATGGGGAAACCCAGCATGAGTCATGTCATGTTGCCACTTGCTGAACACATAGGCAAGCGAGCGGGAACCATCTGAACTGAAACATCTTAGTAGGATGAGGAAGAGAAAGTAAATAACGATTGCGAAAGTAGTGGCGAGCGAAATCGCAACAGCCCAAACCTTTTAAGTTTTTACCTATTTATTTAGGTAAATAAGTTGATAGACGAATACTTAATAAGGGGTTGTGATATTACATATGACCAAGTCAGAGAACTTCAGAGCAATTTGAAGGTATCTGATTTGCGATACCAGGCTATCAACTGGTAGTAAGGTAAGAAAATTGCGTGGTTAGCAGAATAGTTTGAATGACTAGCCAAAGAACGTGAAAGCCGTGTACGCGAAAACGACGCTGACCTTATGTATGTTTTATCGAGTAGGACGGGGCACGAGAAACCCTGTTTGAATCTGGCTGGACCACCAGCCAAGGCTAAATATAATATACGATCGATAGTGAACTAGTACAGCGATGGAAAGGTGAAAAGAACCCCGGGAGGGGAGTGAAATAGATCCTGAAATTTAGTGCCTACAAGGAGTCGGAGCCGGCTTGTCCGGTGACGGCGTGCTTTTTGTAGAACGATCCAGCGAGTTAATTTTTACAGCGAGGTTAAGTCAATTGACGGAGCCACAGTGAAAGCGAGCCTGAATAGGGCGTTTAGTTGTAAGGATTAGACCCGAAACCGGGTGACCTAACCATGAGCAGGTTGAAGCTACTGTAACAGGTAGTGGAGGACCGAACCAGGATACGCAGCAAAGTGTTTGGATGACTTGTGGTTAGCGGTGAAATGCCAATCGAACTCGGAGATAGCTGGTTCTCCTCGAAACAGTTTTAGGACTGGCGTCGTGTCGTAACATACGGGGGTAGAGCTCTGTAAAGGACTGGGGCGGGCAACTGTACCCACCCTTAACAAACTACGAATACCGTATGCGGAATCACGGCAGTTAGAACGGCGGAGCTAAGTTCGTCGCTCGAAAGGGAAACAGCCCAGACCATCATCTAAGGTCCCTAAATTAACGTTCAGTGGGAAACAAGGTGAGATTTCTTAAACAGCTAGGATGTTGGCTTAGAAGCAGCCATTCATTTAAAGAGTGCGTAACAGCTCACTAGTCAAGAGATCTTGCGTGGAAAATGTAACGGGGCTAAAACGTTATACCGAAGATATGGGTCTATACATTAGTATGGGCGGTAGAGGAGCGTTCCTATCAGCAGTGAAGTCGAATCGGAAGGTTCGGTGGAGCGGTAGGAAGTGAGAATGCTGGAATGAGTAACCATAAGAGAGGTGAGAATCCTCTCGGCCGTAAGAGCAAGGTTTCCTGAGCCATGGTAATCATCTCAGGGTTAGTCGGGCCTAAGCCGAGGCGCAGAGCGTAGGCGATGGACATCAGGTTAATATTCCTGAACCGGTTAAGTTTTGTACACTGTTCACGGGGAAGTAATCGAAGCGGATTCATGGTTTATCCGTCCAACCGAGCGGGAACGCAAAGGGAGTGAAAGTGATTCTTCGGAGTCGCGATTTTGGTGAAAGCCCTGGCTAGAAAAGCAGGTGTACCTAGTGGACTTAGCCGCCCGTACCGCAAACCAACACAGGTGCTCGAGTCGAGTAGACTCAGGCTTACGAGCGAACCTTCGCTAAGGAACTCGGCAATACAGCGACCGTAACTTCGGGATAAGGTCTGCCCCCACTTCGGTGGATATCAGCCGCGTTCACTCAGTGAATATATAGGTTAAAGAGTACATTTTTAATCACAAAACGAATTTTCTGAGATAGAGCAAACAAACTGTTCTTTTGAACGCGAATCTCTTGTATCTAACGATGTGGGGGCCGCAGCAAAAGAGCCCACGGAACTGTTTATCAAAAACACAGGTCTCTGCTAACACGAAAGTGGATGTATAGGGGCTGACTCCTGCCCAATGCTGGAAGGTTAAGGGGAGCGCTTCACGGTGCGAACTGAAGCCCTAGTCAATGGCGGCGGTAACTATAACCGTCCTAAGGTAGCGAAATTCCTTGTCAGGTAAGTTCTGACCCGCACGAATGGAGTAATCATGTGGGCACTGTCTCAGCGAAGGACTCGGTGAAAGTGCATTGGCGGTAAAGATGCCGTCTGTCCGTACCAGGACGAAAAGACCCCATGGAGCTTTACTACAGCTTTACATTGAATACGGTTTCAACATGTGTAGCATAGGTGGGAGACGTTGAAGCAGATACGCCAGTATTTGTGGAGTCACCAAGTGAAATACCACCCTTGTTGTGATTGTGTTCTCACGCTGACCGTTATCCGGTTAGCGGACCGTGTATGGTGGGTAGTTTAACTGGGGCGGTTGCCTCCTAAAGAGTAGCGGAGGCGTTCAAAGGTTGGCTAACTTCGGATGGAAATCGAAGTGATAGTGTATGCGCATAAGCCAGCTTGACTGTGAGGAGTACATTCCAATCAGAGACGAAAGTCGGAGCAAGTGATCCGCTGTACGTACATTTGTACATGAATGTGGGATCGACAGCGCAAACGGATAAAAGTTACCCTGGGGATAACAGGCTTATAGCGCCCAATAGTTCACATAGACGGCGCTGTTTGGCACCTCGATGTCGGCTCATCACATCCTGGAGGGGGAGCACCTTCCAAGGGTTCGGCTGTTCGCCGATTAAAGTGGTACGCGAGCTGGGTTCAGAACGTCGTGAGACAGTTCGGTTTATATCCGGTATGGACGATAGGAAACTTGAGAGGATCTACCCTTAGTACGAGAGGACCGGGGCGGACGCACCTCTGGTGTATCGATTGTGGCCACCTGCTGCATTGTCGAGTAGCTATGTGCGGACTAGATAAGCGCTGAAAGCATATTAAGCGCGAAACTAACCTCAAGATAAGGTTTCCCTATGAGGACACAGAAAGACTATCTGTTTGATAGGCGCAAGGTGGAAGTGTAGCAATACATGGAGCTAAAGTGTACTAATAGTCCCATTGCCTTTTTATGTCCTTGTCTGCTAGCGTTTATGCTTGCATAACGCTCGCGGATAAGGTAGACTTGACTAGTAATTGGTGCTTTTCAACAAGTGCCGGTCAATTAACAATTCAATTCCGTGCAGAAAACTGGACATCGAAGAAAGGGGTTTGGCCCACCACGCGAGTATATGTGGAACCAAGCGCTTTAAACCCCCTCCTTCGGTGCCCATGGCGAGGAGGAAACACCTGTTCTCATTCCGAACACAGAAGTTAAGCTCCCCAGCGGCGATTATACTGCGAAAGTGGGAAACTAGCACGGTGCCGAATTATATAGAGACCATCCGAATAGGATGGTTTTTATTTTCGATTCGATGTTTGTGTGATATAATTTCAAGATTAGAGCGGAGAGCAATATGTTGGAACGAGAGCAGAAATATGAAGAAGGTAGCTATTCTTCCTTTGATGGGGTAAAAAATGAGCTTGGATGTTTCAAAAATCCAGAGGAGAATCTGGATGACTGTGTTCGCGGTATGATTGCAGATAAGGTAACTCCGGAAGGTATTATGTCAGATGAAGTCTATGAAATGGCCATAGAAGCAAGAAACGTAATGACTTCTATGGGGTATCAGGCAGGACTTGCCAATGATAGAGATAAATATCTCAGGATAAAAGGTAGTGAATGGTTGGTTGCTAATGCTCTCGTCAAAATGGTACCGCTTCACCCAGCTTTTATTAGAAATCCCGATCTGACTGCTAAAGCGATAGAGGCTGGCGTTGCTATACCGGGAGCTTATACAGTCGATCCTCCAGATGACATCTTTTATGGAAGTGCGCTAGACGAGCGGTGTGATGAAAAAACGCTTATCAACGACTTGAGTCGGCTAATCGGTCATGATGAGCTATGGCGCCCTAAAGTGACTGAAGAAGAAATAAGGGCAAGAGGCGATTCGCTAGTGGCGATTGCTGGCACACTCCAAGCGCTTGCTAATACCACTAGTTTGAACTCTTTTAATATACGTATGGATATGCTAGCGAGAGTGCTTTATAGCAGGGATCTTGGTGAAGATTCTAATGGACGGTGTTATGATGAACAAATAGCTAGTATATTAGCTTGTTCATTTTCTAATAAATGGCGTCTTAGACAAGCTGTTATGATGGAAAAAGATTATGGAAAAAAGCTATTAGCACAGAGAATGTTTTATGGCGGCCGAGTGCAGTGTAGATTGCTAAGGGGTGTGAGGGCTTCGTTGGAGCAAGAAGAAGAGAAAACTTGGCCAGAATTATTAGGTTTAGATAGCTAAAGAAATATCATGAGTAAGCTGTTTTAAGTTTTTTCCAAGCCACCTTGCGCTGCTTCGGCGTCATGCTTATTGCCCATTTCCATGCTTTGTCGCTACTAATTCCAAGGCTATCCTTTGCGATATGTTCCATTATAGATTTGGTATGCTGGCTACCAAAGCCTATTTCTATTGCGTCAACTGAAAATGAGTACACCAATCGACTCCATCGCTCGTTTAAGATTTCTTTGTTTTTTACGGTTTGCGGCCACACATGATTTTGCCCAAGCAATTTACATCCAGTCAGGTTAACAAGAATCCAAAGGATAAGATCATCTCCTATTACTGCTGATGCGTCTAGCTCAATTAGCGCTGCCTCTTTTTTGTCAATGCCTGAGCCGAGAAACCATGTGTTGTGATCGCCAGTTATATCGCTTACCACGATAGTAAACCCTCTGCGAAACGATAGTCCAGAAGCTGTTTCAAGGCCAGAGATGATATTATCCTCGTATTCTTTATATAACCTTTGGACGCGGGCTGTCAGAAATATTCCAGTCCAGTCTTTTTTCTTCATCCTAAATTTGACTAGCATATGGTAATTATAGCAAATAAAATAACGCCCCTGGAAGAGCGTTATTTTCTCTATTCTCGAATCTCGCAGAAAACGAGAATTGTATTTGTGGTGGAACTGCAATTTCTAAAGTTCCAGTGTATAGCCGGCATGATGTTGCCGACAATATTTAGTATAGCTAACAGAGAGGTAGAATGCAATATTTTATTCACAATGAAAGAGTACTTATGTAAATATTGACAAAGTATGAGCAGTATGATAGTATAAAGCTATAACACATACCATGTGTGATATATAAAGGTGAGGGTTTCTGCATAATTTTATGTGGAAATCTTTTTTAATACGGAGGAAAACTCATGGCAGGAACAAAAGCTGGCGGCCTGAAGGCTGCGAAGAAAAACTTAGCGCGTGATCCAAACTTTTACGCGAAAATTGGCGCAAAGGGCGGTAAGAATGGCAAGACCGGCGGTTTTGCGGCTAATCCGGCTTTGGCGCGAATTGCCGGCGCAAAGGGCGGAAAAATTTCTCGCCGGCGCAAGGCGACGGCAACGACGACTGTATCGGCAACAGCCGCGTCAGCAGCGCAAGCGGCAACCCAAGATGATGTAACGCTAGCTGTGTAGTTCTAGCGCCCGAGCGTGATAATATGAAAATAACCCTCTTTGCAAAGAGGGTTATTTATTTACGGTAGCGGCGGAGTTCGCAGGAGCGAGCTTCGTTGACGCGCCATTCGCTATGGCATTGAAGGCAGCGGTAGCGGTGTTTAGCAATTTCCATACCGACTGCTTCACAATTTGGGCAAATACTGCGTGAGTGCAGCCAGTCGCGGTAGCTATCCAGCGAATCTTGAATGATGTCGTCGTCCATTTGCAGCGGCAGATTATATGTGGGAGCAAGCATGTCTACGGCATATTCCCAGGCTGATCTTTCCATGTCAATTAGCGTAATATCCCGCTGGTAGGATTCGTGCTGTAGTTTGGCGTGGGCGATTTCGTGCAGTAATTGGGCAAAATCGTTTTTTTGCCGCAGGTTTTTATAAGAAACTGTTTGTGTTTTCGGAGACCATGAAAAAACATCACTTTTTTTAAAGGTAATATCCGGAAAATCTCGTTTAATTTTGGCGAGAGTAGGCCAGGGCGTTGTCATAGCATCCATATAATACAATTTCTTCCGGCTTCGGCGCGCTAGCGATTTTCGGTACGGCTATGGCGGCTGGTAGGTTTTCTGCTAGCAAACCGCTTAATATATCGGTAAAATAGAGGACAAACGAACCAATACTGCCGCCGATTACGATGACATCTGGCTGAGTAAAAGCGATGAGCGGTTGCAGTCCGACGCTAATTCTCTTAGCGATTTCTGACCAAACTTCCAGGGAGGTTTCTTTCGATAATTCGCCAAATAGTTCATAAAATACTCGTCCGGCTGCAATTTGTTCCCAGGATAGGGTGCGTCCGCCATATGACAGCATCATGTGCCCGCCTTCGCAATCATTTAAGGATTTATCTAGTACGCCGTTTAAGATCAGGGAAGTGCCGATACCAGTGCCGATTGTGATATACAATCCGCAGCGAGGTAACTTGCCTAAGCGGTGCATGCTGGCAAGTCCAGCCATGTTAGCGTCGTTGGCAATTATGATATTGGTATTGGGAAAGTTCTTTGCAAAAAGCTGCCGGATGGGTACGTTTTGCCAATTGAGATTTTGGCACCAAACAGCAACTCCGTCATGGACAACGCCCGGCAGAGCGACAGATAACGTAGTAGCGGAATCGCCTGAAATTAAGTGTATTTGATCGGTAACGCGCTGGATATATTGTTCAATATCTTTCGGCGTTGGGAATTTTATGATTTGTTCGGGCTGTCCATTATCATTAAAGCGGGCGACGAGCGTCTTCGTTCCTCCAGTATCTACGGCAACTATCATAATTGGATTATACCATAGCTCTTTACTGATTGCGGGCTATCATGATATAATAAAGAAAATTTGAGTTTGGAGAAGCAGGCAATGAATAGAAATAATCAACGAGGAGCTGTCGGAACATTTGTAGTGGTTGGTGCTGTGTTGGCAGCGGCGGCTTTGGCGGTGTTATACGGCGCCCGCCATTCGCTAAGCGATCAACAGAATCCGCCGATTTCAAGCGAATTGGTCGCGGCGGACAATAAATCTGATAACAAAGACAATAAGAGTAATAAAGATACCAAAGACAGTAAAGACGCTAAAACGGAAAATAAATCAGGTGGCAATTCGGAGCAAAAGACTGAAACCGGCAAAGATCAGCATACCGACTCCAAATCTGGCAGCGACAGTTCTCCTATAATAAGCGGTTCGGATACTAAAACAGAGGGTAAATCTGAAGATAAGAAAGCTGATACGCAGGCTGCCCCGCAGACGCCAGCAGTACAAACTAGCGATAAGGACTTGCCAAAAACTGGCCCGGCTGAATCGGCGGCGGCTATTCTGGCGGTTGGCGGTTTAACCTTTATCGTTTTGGCGTACATTCAGTCGCGCCGGGTTGTCTGATTTTGACTTAAATACATCTGTTGTGGTACAATTACTATTGATCTATAGGGACGTTTTTCATGCTGTCTCTAGGAAGTAATATCAATTTTAAGGAAGGGGTCTTTAGGAAGACTTATGGCAAGCGCCAAAATTACAATGGACGACCTGCTGGCGCAAGCAGGCGATAATATAAAGCAAATTGCTGCTGGCGACATGGTTAACGGAACTGTGTTGTCGGTTAGAAAACACGAGGTTTTGATCGATTTAGGACCTTTGGGCGTTGGTTTGGTGCCGCGCCGCGAAGTTGGTTTTTCAAAAAATTATACTGTAGGCGACGAAGTTGTCGCTAGCGTGGTTGATCCAGAGCTGGATAACGGCTATTCACTGCTGTCGCTGCGTAAAGCTGCCAAGGATCGCGGCTGGGACGAGGTCTTTGCCAAGCTTGAAACGGGCGAGATTATTACGGTAGTGCCGTACGATGCTAATCGCGGCGGTATGCTGGTGGAATACGAGGGTATTCGCGGCTTCTTGCCGGTATCGCAGCTATCAGCAGAACATTATCCGCGCGTCGGTTCAAGCGATAAGGACGAGATTCTGCAGCGTCTTAATACTTTGGTAAATAAAGACATTAAGGTGCGAATCTTGGACGCTGACCGTAAGACGAATAAACTTATCTTTTCTGAAAAAGAGGCGGTAAAAGAAGGTTTGGCGGAGCGATTCCAGAAGATGGCGATCGGCGATACAGTTGAGGGCGTAGTGACTGGCGTTGTCGACTTTGGCGTGTTCGTTAATGTTGAAGGTATTGAAGGTCTAATTCACATCTCAGAAATCAGCTGGGAGCGTGTCAATAATCCAGCCGACTACGTGAAGGTTGGTCAGACGGTCAAGGCGAAGATTATCGCGATTGATAAGGAGCGGCTGAGCTTGAGCATGAAGCAATTGACTAAAGATCCTTGGTTGGATGAAGTCGAGCAATTCAAGCCTGGCGATAAAGTTGAGGGAACAGTGACTCGCATTACGCCGTTTGGTGCGTTTGTGCAGCTTAGCCCGGCAGTTGAGGCGCTGGTTCACGTGTCAGAGCTTGGCGGCGACGGGACGGATCCTGAAAAGGTGTTCACCTTGAACGAGCGTAAAGAATTTACGGTTTTGGATATTGATAAAGAAAACCGCAAGATTTCTCTGTCGCTTGGCAAGTCAAAGAAAAAATAATACAAATCCCCTGAAGCGTAGCTACGCCCAGAGGTGAGAGGAGCTTACTATGGCAGAAAAAATCGTCAATATTGCGGATTCGGTAACGGTTGGCGAATTGGCTGAAACTCTGGGATTGTCGGTAACTACGCTGATTGGCGAGTTGTTTAAGAACGGAATTGCGGCGACGATTAATCAGCGGCTGGACTTTGAGACGGCGCAGATTGTGGTCGAGGAATTAGGATTGGACGTGCAGCTGAAGCGTAAGGCGGCTGCTGCGGAGATCCATCATCATGCACGAAAACTATCAGATAAGGCGGTGCCGCGTCCGCCAATTGTGGCGGTGATGGGGCATGTTGATCACGGTAAGACGAGTTTACTAGACGCAATTTTAGATAAAAAGACAGTTGAGGGCGAGGCTGGCGGAATAACACAGCACATTAGCGCCTATCAAGCGCAGCGCAACGGGCGGATGATTACGCTATTGGATACACCAGGACATGAGGCGTTTGCGGCGTTGCGGCAACACGGCGCGGTACTGACTGATGTGGTGATTATCGTGGTGGCGGCGGATGACGGCGTCAAGCCGCAGACGGTCGAGGCGATTCGGTTTGCGCGCTCGGCTAATGCGAAAATTGTGGTGGCGATCAATAAAATTGATAAAGATACCGCTAATCCACAGCTGGTAAAAACGCAGCTGGCGTCTGAACACGGCCTCAATCCTGAGGAGTGGGGCGGCGATACGGTGATGGTGGAAGTCAGCGCTAAAACTGGCCAGAATTTGGATAAGCTGCTGGATATGGTGCTACTGGTGGCAGACATGGAAGATTTGCGGGCGGATGAGGATGTGCCGGCCGAAGGCTTGGTGATTGAGGCGCACATGGAAACCGGGCGCGGCGCGGTGGTCGGGCTGCTGGTGGAAAACGGACATTTGCGGCCGGGGCATTATTTGGTTGCTGGGACAGCTTACGGACGAGTTAGGACGCTTCAGGACTTCCGCGGTAAGACAGTTAAAGATGCTGGTCCGAGTACGCCAGTCAACGTGACTGGATTTAAGGAATTGCCGCAGTTTGGCGATGGATTTGAAATTGCTAAGAGCGAGAAAGAGGCACGCAATTTGGCGCAAAAAGCGAAAATTGAGCAGGAAAAGATGGCTGCTACTACTAATATTACCGGCGCGGACATCCTAAAAATGATGAATCAGAAACTTGATGCTGAGGAGTTTAATGTGATTATTAAGGCTGATGTTCAGGGTTCGGTGACGTCGGTGGTGGATAGCTTGAAGCTGATTGATACGGGCGGCGAAGTTGATCTGCATGTCGTTGGTACGGGCGTGGGTAATATTTCTGAGAACGATATTCACTTGGCTGTAGGCGAGAACACCGTAATTTACGGGTTTAATGTCGATCTTCCGCCAGCGGTTAAGCGATTGGCGGCGCGCGAACACGTGGAAGTGCGGATTTTTAAAGTGATTTATGAGCTATTGGACGATGCGAAAGATTCAATGGAAGCGCTGCTGGCGCCAGAAGTTGTCGAGACAGAAATTGGCGAATTGGAAGTAAAAGGCGTGTTTAGGACGATGCGCGAGGAAATAATCGCTGGCGGCGAAGTAAAACGCGGCAAGGTGGCGAAAGGGCTGCTGGCGCGAGTAAAGCGCGGCAAGGAGCAAATTGCCGAGGTGGAAGTCTCATCTGTTCAGCGCCAACAGCAGGAAGCCAAGGAAGTGTTTGAGGGCGAAATGTGCGGTTTGAGCTTGAAAACGAAGAAAAAGATTACACTGGAAATTGGCGATAAACTGGAATTCTTTACGCGGGAATTGGTGAAGAAAACCCTGTAGTCTGCTGGGGTAAATAAAGTATTTGTGGTTCGGATTTTAGCAAAAGTGGTTAAGCTAAGCAAAAAGCTTGACATTTTGTACACTGTATGATAGCATACTAACATAATCTTTAAGAAAAGTATTTCTAAGAAAGGAACCACCACATGGCATCAAAAGAAACAACACCCGGCAGCGGCGCGAGAAGAGGGCAATCTAGACCAGGGGAGGGTCGTGTAGGGGATGTGACGACTCCGGCATGGGGTACTCCTCTAAACGTCGACTGGAAACCCTTACGTTCTCAGGATGCAGCGTCCGAAACGAGCGGAGACAATCCGTCGTTTAACGATTTCTTAAATCAGACTGCGGAGCGTCAGCGTACAGAAGAAGATCACAGACCGGGTCTGAAAGAAAGATTGCGAAGAGTGTGGGCTCGTTTTAATTTAGGAAGACGTGCAGCAAGTGATGTCTTTAACGGTGGAAGGAGTAATATTGACGATACAGATGATATGACTGGTCTAAAATATACTGTATCTGAGAGAGATGCTCTAGCTTATGCTGATGCAGCTACGGCTGCCGGAGGCAATAACCTTAAAGAAAATATTAGCGAAATTAAATCCAAGCTTGTTAAACAGGGTATACTTGAAAAGGATATTAGTGATCTTGATTTTCGTAGGTTTAGTGTAGCGGCTGGTCGTAGATATTCAGAACTTGCCAGTGCTGCCGCCAAAGACGGGATGCGTGTTGAAGAGTATGTGGAGTTTATTCAGTCTCAGGAAGACAATGACAAGACAATTGATAAAGATACACAGGCTAGAATCGATGCTTTGAAGAAAGTAGTAAATGACAAGAGCGTATCAGAAGTTAAGAGATATGGGGCAGCTCGTACTCTAGAAGCTCTTCTTAACAACGCTAAATCTGTTGACAAAACTAAAACTGCAAAAGATGACAAAAAACAACAGTCTGGCGATAAAGAGCATGTTAGTACTAAGACTCTTGAAGAGCAGGCAGATGAGGCGCGGCGGAAATTTGTAGAAGCGAAGATTAATTATGAGGAGGGCTTTTTCAAGAATTGGTTTGGTGGTGCGAAACGCAGGGTGGCTATGGAAGAGGCTCGCAGGGAGTTGACAACTGCCCTTACAGCGCTTGTTTATCGACAAGAGGCTGATAGTATTAAAACAATTGACGGAAAATTCTCTGTAGACAAGAAGAAAACCAAATCCTCAGATAAAAGCAATCCAGAAGGTCTTGATCCGTATGAAGAAATGCTGCGTCAGAAATATCTTGGCGATGAATTTGATGAGGCTGAAGAAGGACAAGACAAGAAGAAAACCAAATCCTCAGATAAAAGCAATCCAGAAGGTCTTGATCCG